>JAIXPT010000340.1 GCA_027486095.1 Planctomycetaceae bacterium
AGGCGTAAGCCGAGAGGATGCCCGGATTGCGAACAGCCACGCGCATTCCCTTCGGCTCACGCCTCGGGCTTCCTCTGAGACGGCAGGGGTAACCCCTCGCCTCCCGTTCTCGTAGGCGCAGGGAACTTTCGGCGGAGACGGTCGGTGGGCACGCGCAGACGAAGGGAGTCCTTGAGGACTATCGGCGTCTGATCAAAACCCACGAGTTGTGCACTCTCAAGACGACCGGAGTCGAGCATGCCTACCGCCGGCTCCGAATCAGGGTCATTATTACTTGCCCTCGTGTCCGGCGAGACGGTACGGGGTAACTCTGAGCCGGCGCAGAGTAGTAGAACGCCAGGCCGGGAGGGCCGGGTCATCACCAGTTGTCGGATGTCGGCCAAGGAAATTTCGGCAGGATGCCGAGATTTCCCGTGAAGAGAGACAGGCTGAAGCCTGTTCTACGATTGAGGCGACGGTGGTGGCGGCGCGGGGTCGCCCTCGGCCTGTGGCGGATCGTCGAGGAACTTCGTGAAGTTGAATTCGCCCTCGGGGCCGCTGAAGCCGAAGTCGAACTTTTCGTCGGCGTCGCTGCTCGACGCGGGGGCTGTGGTCGCGGGCTGCGGCGGCGCGACGGCTGCGGGGCGGTCGCCGGGGATGCCTTGGGGGCGATCGCGGAGCCGCGTCGAGAGGCCCGCGAGCCATTCGGGGGTCGGGAAGGCGTAGGGGCGGAACTTCTCGAAGGTGCCCGTCTCCTCGTGGATGAACAGGGCCCGTTGGGGGCCGAGCTTGCTGGCCAGCGGATTGTCGATGAGCTGGCTCGAATCGGAGCCGCTCATCTGGAAGAGCACCCGCAGCTCGAATTCCTTGAGCGTGCCACGCTCGAAGGTGCGCATCAGGTTCGTGAGCGAGTCGCACCACAGGATCGTGTGAATGCCGACGGTCGGGCCATCCTTGAGGATGTCGAGAAAATTCTGGGCGGGGCCCACCTTTTTCTCGGAGCCGAACGAAAACCCGAAGCCGTCGTCGGCCTTGCGGAGCTCGCGGAATCGGGCCAGATCGCGGATCACCACGAACACCGCTTCGCCATCGAGGATCTGCCCGTCCACGCGCCGCCGAACCTCCGCCGCCAGCCGCTCCATGGTGTCGGTCACGCCGAGCCGGCCCACCACGTCTACGTCGTGGGGCAGGTGCCTCACGAGCGCGGCGAGCAGGATGTCGGGCTGCTCCTCGGCGATTGCCGGCTCGAAGAGCACGAATCGGCCGGGGCGGCCGGTGGCGCCGCCCGGATGAGGATCGTGGCCCACGGCGAGGCTCACCATCGCCATCGCCAACAGCGCGGTGCCGAGATCGTCGCGCTGGCCCACGATCAGCATGTTGGCTCCGCCCTGGCGGCGGAAGATGGCGGCGGTGGGGTCCTTGATCGCGATCGCGTCGCCCAGCCAGGCCAGGGGAGAAGTGAGGGCGCGGCCGTGCACCGTGTTCGCGGTGAGAAGTTCCTCGAGCAGCGGATTGCCGGCCGGGTCGGCCGCCTGGTTGCCGTCGAACACCATGCGTGGGACGGCGGGGATGTCGGTGCGGCGGTCGGCAAGCTCCCGCAGGGCGCCGAGATACCGCTCGCGCCGCTCGTCGTTGAGGAACACGACCTGAAACGGGCTGTTGCCGGCCACCATGCCGTTGGCATCGTTGTAGATCGCCTCGCCCGGGCGGGTGAGGAGCCGGGCGGCGGTGTTGTCTTCGGAAAGGATCAGGCTCGAATCGGCCTCGTTGCACTGCAGCGCCACGCGCACGGCCATCTGTCCCATCGTGGCCCGCGGCAGGCTGTAGGAACCGCCGAGCGTCTGCGAGCCGAGGATCACGTGCATGCCGAAGGCACGGCCCTGGCGCACGAGCCGATCGAGAATCAGCGAGGCTTCCTGCGCGAGCTTGTCGTCCTCGACGAAAATCTCCTGAAACTCGTCGATCAGGAGCACGATGCGAGGCATGGGGTCGGGGTTGCCCGTGGCCCGGAAGCCCGCGACGTCCTGCACGGCGAGGTCGCGAAACAGGTCGCCGCGCCGCTTGAGCTCGCGATCGAGCTGCTCGAGCACCGAGAGGCCGAACTCGCGCTCGCTCTCGATCGCGATCACGCGGGCATGGGGAAGCTTGTAGTGATCGTAAAGCTTGAACTCCACGCCCTTCTTGAAGTCGATCAGGTAAAACTGGATTTCATTCGGGCTGTATTGCAGCGCGAGGCTCGTGATCATCGCGTGCATGAGCGTTGATTTGCCGGAGCCCGTCTTGCCGGCAATCAGCGCGTGCTGGCTCGTGCCCTTGCCGAGCTTGAGATACTGCAGCTTCTTCGCACCTGCCGGGCCGAGCGGGGCGAGCACTTCGCTCGCCGTGCTCTTCGTCCACCATTCGTCTTCGGGCGGCGCCACGCGGTCGAAGGGCACCTCGACCCGCTTGGCCGCCTTGGCCGCCTTGCCCACGCGCTGGATGATGCGGGTGCAGGCTTCGTCGGCGGGGGCCCGCTCGGGCGTGAGCGGCCACTTCGAGAATTCGGGGTCGTTCCAGGTGAACGTGCCGTCTTTGAGGACGAGCGTGGTCGAGTGCTTCTCGAGCTCGGCGAGGCTGAATTCGGCCGGCATCGGGGCCTTCGTATCGACCGACACGACGAGGTACACGCCGCAGCGGGCCCCGCTGGCGGCGATGCTCGCCAGTCGCCGGGCGCTCGTCTCGGTGAAGTTGGCCGGGAAGTTGGCGACCACCACGAAGCGGTAGGGCTCGGGCACCTCGGCGATCGCGTTGTAGGCCCCGATCGACTCGTATTCGTTGCGCAGATATTTCTGGATCACCACCTCCATCTGCTCGGTGATGTCGGCCAGCCGCATCTCGATCTGCGGCGGCTCCGTCCAGATGCGATTCGTGACGAGCAGTTCGTCGTAGTCGGCGAGGTGCATGAAACCGGCAAACTGCTTGCCGAGCCCGAGCGGATCGATGATCGTGAAGCGGCTCTGACCCGCGGGAATGCCGGTGGCGATCCGGAGCATGAGGGCGTGCATCATGTCCGAAGCCGTCTCTTTCTGGTCGGCCGTGGTCTTGACCACGAGCGAGGCGTGCTTCGGAAAGGGCACGAGGGCCGGCTGCTTCCAGGCGATCGGGCCGAAAGCATTCAGCTCCGGCCGGGCGGATACGCCGCCGGGGATCTTTTCGAGCGTCAGTGCCTGCGTGCCGAACCGCAGGCCCGGCGGCGTCTCCGCCGGCAGCGGCACCGCCTCGTCGGCGAGCTCGTCCCACGGCCGGAAGGCCGCCGCATCGAGTGCGCTCACGGCGTCGTAGACGGCGGCCGTCTGGGTGCGGGCCTCGCGCCACCGCTCCGTCATCTGCCGCCAGCGGTCGTCGCGCTTGGCGGCGGCGGCGGCGAGCCGTTCGGCTCGGGCATGCTCCAGCCGCTCCAGATCCTCGCGGCAAGCCGTCTCGAGCGCCGCGAGCCGCGGTGGATACTTTCTGTCGGCCGCCTCCTTGTGGGCCGCGCGCTTGCGGGCGATCTCCTCGACCTTGGCCTGATATTTCGTGGCCAAGTCGGCGTTTTGCTTGTCTTTCTTGGCTGCGATATCGGTGAGTTTGGCCGCCAGGGCGGTTTGGCGGTCGGTCAGCTCCTGCTTGAATCGTTCTTCGAGAGCCCGGGCCTGGTCGTCGCGACGGGCCTTGATGAAGTCGGTGGCCCCGCCATGCCACGTACGGGCCCTGGCGATGTCGCGGGCCAGCTGTGTGCGGAGCTCCACCGCCTGCGTGCGCGCCCGGCCACGCAGCCTGCCCACGAGCCACAGCCCTCCGCCGATTCCTGCCGCGGCCACCACCCCGGCCACGCCTCCGGCGATGCCGAGCCTGAGCGGCATCTCGCCCGCGAGGAACACGAACGCCGCGCCGGCGGCGGCCAGGGCGAGCATCACGGGCACCACGATCGCTCCGGCCAGCGTGCCGCTCGCAAACCCCGTGCGGGCAGCTTTGAGGCCGAGGATCGCCTGGGCCTGGGCGGCGATCGCCACGCGCAGCTGCTCGAGCTGGGTGAGGATCTCGGCGCCCGTAGGTGGCTCGGCGACTGCCTGCCCATCGGCGGGCGGCTCGGCGGCGGGCGGCTCGATCCGCCACCTGCCGAGCGCCTCGAGCGTCTTTTGATCGGCCTCATCGAGCTGCGCGAGCGTGCGTGCCAGGTCTTTCTCGGCCTTGGCGAACAGGCGCACGGGGTCTTTGCGCTTTTCCTTGCAGATCTCGCGAAACGATGCGTCTTCGTATTGCTCGTCTTCCTTGAGCTGGGCCTGCTGGGTGGCGGCCGTGCGGACGATCGTCGCGGCAAAGGCCTGCCGCTGCTCGTCGAGCTTCTTCTGCTCGGCTGCGGCCTGGGCGGCCACCTGCCGAAGCACGGTCGCATACTCGCTCTTCGTCGCCTCGATCTCGCGTGCATACTTCTGGCGGGCGGCCGCCAGCTTCTCGGCGGCGTCTTTCTCGGCGGCCGCATGCTCGGCCTCGTGTTCGGCCGAGATCTCGTTTTCGAGCTTCGCCCGCACCGCCGACTCGCGTCGCAGCCTCTCCAGCTGCAACCGCAGCACGTCGCGATCGTAGGGGCTCGGCGGCGTGGAAGCTTCGGGTGCGTCAGCCATCGAATCGGTCGCTCACGTCGCGGGCCGCGCGGGCGAGCACCTCGGCCAGCCGGCCGACCGCCTCGAGCGTCTGCTTGACGTCGGGCATGAGGGGCTCGATGTGCTCCTTGTGAAAAGCCTTGCTGGTGCCGTCGTTCCAGGTCTCCTTGGCCGACTCCCACTTGATGTCGAGCTGTTTGAGGGCGAGCGCCATCTTCGCGGCGCCGCTCGAGAGGTCGAAATGTTTCATGGCGTGTCTCCCGGGGGAGGGGCGCCGGCCGTTTCGGCGGCTGGCGAGGGCACGTCGTCGGTCTGCCGCGTGATCGAGCCCGTGCCGCCGCCTCCGGCCGCTGCCGCGGTGGCCGTGTCGGGCCGCGGCGACGACACCTGGCCGTAGGCTTCGAGCGACTTCAGCATGTGCTCGACGCGGGCGATCGCCCGCGGGCAATCGACATCCACCACTTCGCGAAAGTGCACGAGCCGCACGCATGTCTCCCGATATTGCTGGAGCACCACGGGGGTCCAGCGCCGCACCGCTTCGGCCTTCTGCTCGGCGTTGGCCAGCTTGGCCCGGGCCTTCTCCAGGTTTTTCTTCTCCTCGGCGCATGCCGGCTGGTTGTCGCCCACCTTCTTGAAGGCTCGGCAGTGCTCGAGATCCTTGATCGCCTGGTTGACCAGATCGCCGCACCGCCGCACCTCCGCCTTCCAATAGGCGGCCTGATCGACCGTGATGTAGTCCACCGCCTTGCGGCCCTCGAGCTCGATCTCGTCGAGCGAGCCGCCGGTTTCATGCGCGTAGGCGGCGAGCGCGGCCTTCACGAAGGCGAGGGTATCGAGCGATTTGACGTCGGCCTGTGTTGACATCGGAAACGACCGGCAAAAACGGTCAGCGTTGATCCTGGTATTCCTCGACCCGTTCCGCCTTGCGGATCAGGTAGGGGACGTATTCCCCGGTGGACTCGACGAAGCGGCCGAACGTGTTCAGCTGCTGGGCGAACTCCTCCTCGAACTTCTTGTGCTCCTGGTCGCGCCAGGTCGCACCGAGCGCGGCGAGCTGCCGCTGCACGTTTTGCATCTGCGTCATCACCTCGGTGCTGAAGTGACGCAGCCGCTGTGCAAATCTCCGCAGTTCCTGCGGATCGACGATTGCCTGTCCCATGGCCTTGTCTCCCCGGGCGGGTGAAAAACGAATCGAATCGCCACGGTTCAATCTTATCGCGAATGCGCCGGCATTGGACAGCCGGTGATCCATGGCCGCCGCTGGGAATGCGGCCACGGCCAGCGTAGACTGCGCGAACGCCACGATTCCCGAGGAGTTCGCCGCATGCAGCCTGCCAGCCATGGATCCGCCGCGCCCGCCACCGAGGTCTCGCTGGAGCCGTCGAAGGGCTGGCACGTCACCCACTCGTTTTACGCGTTCGATCGGGCCCGGCTGGCGGGGCTGAGCGCCGCGGTGCGGGCCGAGGGAGCGAGGCAATTCGCGGCGGCCCTCGATCCGGCCGCCAGCGGGGCGCCCCGCCGGCTCCAGGCCTGGATCGTGCCGGGCCACAAGGCCGACTTCGGCATCGTGGCGATGGATCCCTCGCCGCTGGTCGTGGAAGACGTGCACCAGCGGCTG
>JAIXPT010000150.1 GCA_027486095.1 Planctomycetaceae bacterium
GTGCGGTCGCCCACCACCTCGCGCATCACGCTCTCGGAGAGGTCGCGGAGCGTGGGGCCGGGCTCGCGGTGGTTGTAGAGATATTGCTCGGGGTCGCTGATCTCGTATTGCACCACCCACTCCACATGCGCGGCGTTGAGATCGCCCGTCACCATGTCGCGCTCCCGTTCCTGCTCGCGCGACACCTGGTCGGGGTTCGTGGTGGCCGCCGAGCCGAAGCCGAATTCCATCTTCAGCTGCCGCTTCACCGGCAGAATCGTGACGGTGTCGATTCCGAAGGGCAGCTTGAACCGCAGGCCGGGGCCCGTCGTGCCGATGAACCGGCCAAACCGCTGCACCACGCCCACGCTCTCGGGGCCGACGGTGTAGACACCGCGGGCCAGGCCCGCCACGAGCAAGAGCGCCAGTGCCGCCGTGAAGAGCGCCGGCAACGGCAGGCCACCGCCCGCCGGAAGGCGTGGAAACTGCGGCGGGTTCGGAAACCGGGGGAAGTCTGCCATGGCGGTTCGTTCGACCATACCCTCGCGGCCGGGCTCGATCCAGCGCGAGCGTGCGGGCAGGGCCGCCTGACCGAAAGCGATCGCGGCCATGACGGCGATCGCGACGGCCAAAGCGGCTTGGTTTTGCCCGCGGCGCCGGCTATCGTGCCGCGCATGACACACCACCCGGATATCGAGCGGCAGATCGAATTCGACTTCCTCCGTGCCACGGAGATCGCCGCGCTCAACACGCTGCAGTGGCTCGGCAAGGGAAACAAAGAGCTGGCGGATGCCGCCGCGTGCGACGCGATTCGCGGAATGTTCGATCTCATGGACATGCAGGGTGAGATCGCGATCGGCGAGGGGATCAAAGACGAGGCGCCCGGGCTCTTCAAGGGCGAGAAGGTGGGCACGTGGCGGGCGGGCGCGCCGCGGTTCGAGATCGCCCTCGATCCGATCGACGGCACCACGAACGTTGCCAAGGGCATGCCCAACTCGCTCTCCTGCATCGCGGCTGGCCTCGTGACGGACGGCCAGCCCTGCCTGCTCGATATCCCGGCCTTCTATATGCAGAAGCTCGCCTATCCGCTCGAGGTGCGGAAGGCATGGGTCGCCGATCCGGCGCTCCCGATCGACATCGAGGCCCCGGTGGGCGAGGTGATCGCAGTGACGGCGAAGATTCTCGGCAAGGAGGTGCGCGACGTCGTGGTGTCGATCCTCGATCGGCCGCGCAACGAGCCCTTCATCGACGAGGTGCGGCGGAAGGGGGCCGCCCTGCGGCTCATCCAGGATGGCGACATCGCCGCCGCGCTCGCACCGGCGATGCGCACAAGCTCGATCGATCTCTACGTGGGCATCGGCGGCGCCCCCGAGGCCGTGCTCTCGGCGGCGGGCCTGCGCTGCCTGGGCGGCGGCATGCGGGCCAAGATCTGGCCGCGCGACGAGGCCGAGCGGGCGCATCTTGTGGCGATCGGCTGGGGCGACCGGCTGGGCACGCAGTTCATGTCGCGCGATCTCGCCCGCGGCGACCATATCGTGTGCGCCGCCACCGGCATCAGCACGGGGCCGCTCTTGGAGGGCGTCGAAGTGCGCGGCTCGATCGCCACGACGCATTCGCTCGTGATGCGGGCCAAGAGCGGCACGGTGCGATTCGTCGAGTCCCACCACGATCTCGACCGCAAGACGATTCACCTGCGGAGCACGCAGGCCGAACGACGGGTGTAGCCAAGCCCGGCTGCGGGAATCGCTTCATCCACGTGCGCGGATGCTCTCAGCGCGTAATACTTGCCGCCGCGCGTGGTTTCTTGAAGCAGGGGCTGGTAAATTGCCGTGGGCACGACGTCACGCCAACACATTTTTGCAAGGGTCGCACGCATGCGGGGTCAGCAGCGGAGGTGGTCTCGGAGGCGGCTCATCAAGTCGGGGGTGTCGGCGGGAGCGGCGTTCGCCCTGCCCACGATCATTCCCTCGTCGGCCCTTGGCCTCGACGGAGCCGTGCCGCCGAGCGAGCGGATCGTCGTCGGCGGCATCGGCATCGGCCGCCGTGGCGAGTACGACCTCGGCTGCTTTCTCGAGCAGCCCGACGTGAGCTTCGCGGCGATCGCCGATGTGAAGCAGGGCCGCCGCGAGGCCGTCAAAAAGATCGCCGACACGAAATACGGCACCCAGAGCTGCACGATGCACCGCGACTTCCGCGAGGTGCTCGACCGCAAAGACATCGACGCCGTGCTGATCGCCACCGGGCCCAACTGGCACGGCCTCTTGGCGATGCTCGCCGCCAAGGCCGGCAAAGACATCTACTGCGAAAAGCCCTGCACGAAGAACATCGCCGAGACGCTCATTCATCGCGACACGATGCGGCGTTGTGGCACCGTGTTTCAGGCGGGCACGCAACGGCGGAATCTGCCGCACTTCGCCTTCGCCTGCGAGCTCGCCCGCACCGGCCGGCTGGGCAAAATCAAAAAGGTGTATGCCCACCCCCGCGGCCTGACGGCGGCGATGAGCGGCTGGCTGCCGGCGGAGCCCGCGCCCGA
>JAIXPT010000254.1 GCA_027486095.1 Planctomycetaceae bacterium
CTCGTGCTGCGCGAGGTAGGCGTCGATATCGGTGGCGATGATACTGGATAGATGTGACATGGGAGTAGGACAGGCTTCAGCCTGTCAGAAATAACCCTCCTTCTTCTTTTTCTCCATGCTCCCCGCCTCGTCGGAATCGATGAGCCGTCCCTGGCGCTCGGAGAAGGTGGTGAGCAGCATCTCCTGGATGACCTCGGGGAGCGTCGTAGCGGCGGAATCGACGGCGCCGGAGAGCGGATAGCAGCCGAGGGTGCGGAATCGCACGCGGCGCATCTCGGGCTCTTCTCCCGGCTCGAGTGGCAGTCGCTCGTCGTCCACCATGATCATCACGCCGTCGCGCCACACGATCGGCCGCTCTTTCGCGAAGTAGAGCGGCACGAGCGGGATCTTCTCGAGGTGGATGTATTGCCAGACGTCGAGTTCCGTCCAGTTGGAGAGCGGGAACACCCGGATGCTCTCCCCCTTTTTGACCTTCGTGTTGTAGAGACTCCAGAGCTCGGGCCGCTGGTTCTTGGGATCCCAGCGGTGAAATTCGTCGCGAAACGAAAACACCCGCTCCTTGGCCCGGCTCTTCTCCTCGTCGCGGCGGGCCCCGCCGAAGGCCGCGTCGAAGCGATATTTGTCGAGTGCCTGCCGCAGGGCCTGCGTCTTCATGATGTCGGTGTGCACCTTGCTGCCGTGCGTGATCGGGTTGATGCCCTGCTTGCGCCCCTCTTCGTTCACGTGCACGATCAGCTTGAACCCGAGCTCCTTGGCGACATACTCGTCGCGGAGCTTGTACATCTCCTTGAACTTCCAGGTGGTGTCGATGTGCATCAGCGGGAAGGGCGGCTTCGCCGGATAAAACGCCTTTTCGGCGAGCCGCACCATCACGGCCGAATCCTTCCCGATCGAATACAGCATCACCGGGTTTTCAAACTCGGCTGCGACTTCGCGGATGATGTGGATGCTTTCGGCCTCGAGCTGGCGGAGGTGGGTGAGGTTGTAGGTCGTCATGGTGTTCGCGGGGTTTCAAGGCTGCCCGTACTCTAGGGCACCACGTTTCCGCCGACAATCGCGGCTGAAAGCTCGTTCGAACTCAACACGCCTTACCCGGCTTCGGGCTCCCCATATCCCGTCGCCGGACGTTCGCCTCCGCCCTCCTGGGCTCCGGCTCACTCGGATTTGCCTGCGCTGCGCCATCCATGGCTGCGCTGGTCAAATACGCCGGCTCCCGGGACACGGGGAGCCCGAAGCCTCCTCAACTGGAAACGGGAGGCTTCGGGGGAGTCGGCGAACGCTTCCCGAACGAGGGCCGCCGCGGCCGGAGTGAGGATCTGAAAGACCGCGCAGCGGCGACTTTTGCCGCTCCCCCGAAGCCGGCTTGGGCTCGTGCGGCAGTGACAGACTGAAGTCTGTCCTACGTCGCGCGTCACCGCAGCCGCTCGATGCGCACGAGGTCGATGCGGCGGCCGGTGGCGGCGAGCACTTCGAGCGCCACGCCGTGCGATTCGATGCGGCGGCCCACTTCGGGGATGCGGCCGTGCTGGTGGAACACGAATCCTCCCACGGTTTCGAAATCGGCCTCCTCCGGGAGGGCGATTCCCATCTTTTCGTTGAGCTCGGCGATCCGCACCTGGGCCCGGGCCTCGCATACGTCGGGCGATACCATGCGGATGCCGTCGGAGAGGGCCTCGTCGTGTTCATCGACGATCTCGCCCACGATCTCCTCGAGCACGTCCTCGATCGTCACCAGGCCGCTCACGCCGCCGAACTCGTCGGTGACGATCGCCATGTGCGTGTGGGTGCGCTGGAAATCGCGGAGCAATTTCTGCACGCTCATCGATTCGGGGATGAACCACGGCGGCCGTAAGAGCGGGCGGATGTCGTGGGCCACGGGCTGGCCGCCGGTCCGTGGCGGCGCGACGAGCTGCGTGAGCAGCTCGCGGGTGTGGAGGATGCCGATCACGTCGTCGGGCGAGCGGTCCCACACGGGCAGGCGGGTGTGGGCGCTCTCGGAGGCGATGCGCAACACGTCGTGCCAGGGGGTTTCGACCGGAATCGTGATCATGGCGGTGCGCGACGTCATGATCTGGCCGACACGGGCCTCCTTCAGATCCATCACGCCCTCGATCATGTCGCGGGCCACACCCTCGAGCCGCCCTTCGCGATGCGCTTCGTCAACCACCAGGCGGAGCTCGTCCTGGGAGTTGCTCCCGGTCGGCTCGGTGCCGGGCTTGCCGAACAGCCGGCCCAGCAGCCCGCCGGCCGTGCCGAGGCAGCGAACGGCCGGCGCCGCGATGGCCACGATGGGCTTCCAGACGCCCCACGTGGCCACCACGATCGCGGCCCCGGCCAGCCGGGTCACGAGCATCGGCAGCACCACGAGCATCATCCACACGAGCACGATCCAGGCGACGAGAGCCGGCACGTCGATCACGAGCGCCCCGCCCGTCATGTCGCCCAGCGAGCGCGATGCCAGGAGTGTGGCCACCACGGCGGCGATGGCCACGACCGATGCGGCCAAGAAGGCGATCGTCTCGCTGCCCGCCACGATCTCGTCGTAGCGCTCGGCCTGGCCGCGCTGCCGGCAGATCTCGAGCAGCCGATGCCGCTGCGCACCGCGCACGGCCCGCGCCTGCACCGCAGCCAGGCAGGCCACCATGAGCAGCGCGAAGGCCGTCTGGAGTTCGAGGGTCGCCAGGGTCATGCCTTCCTCGCGGCAGGGCGGCGGGGCGGAGCGGGCAGGCCCACGGCCCGCATCACGGCCCGTTCGCGGGCTCGCATCGCCCGCCGTCGGGCGGGCGAGGTGTCGTCGTACCCGGTGAGATGCAGGAGGCCGTGGACGACGTAATAGGCCAGTTCGTGGCGTGCTCCCCAGCCGAACTCCCGCCCGCGGCGCCGCGCCGTCTCGGTGCTGACGACGATGTCGCCAGCCAGCGGTTCGGCCGCCGGCTCCGAGAGCGGAAACGTGATCACGTCGGTGGGGGCGGGGTCGCCGAACCACTCGGCGTGCAGCCGGCCGATGTGGCGATCGTTCACGAGCGTGAGAGAAATCTCGGCCCGCCCGACGCCTTCGACGGCGAGCACCTGCCGGATCAGGCGTTCGAGCCATGGCGCACCGACGCTCAAGAGCCGCTGCCGATCGGCCACCGTCACGAGCATGGTCTCTGCCCGGGCCTCGCCAGACCGTCGGCCCACGGGGTGGCCCACTAGGCGGTCCTTTGATCGGGATACTTCACACGGCCGTGATAGACCGCCGTGAGACTCTTCACGAGGCTCTGCTCGATGAGCTCGAGTTCCTCGAGGGTGAGCCCGCATTCGTCGAATTGCCCGTCGAGCAGCCGCTTCATCGCGAGCTCGTGCACGAGGCTCGCGATCCGCGCGGGCGTGGGTTCGGTGAGCGCCCGGCTCGCGCTTTCGACGGCATCGGAGAGCATCAACACCGCCGACTCCCGGGTGCTCGGCTTGGGGCCGGGGTAGCGGTAGGTCTGTTCGTCGATCTCCGTGCCGTTGGGATCGTGGTGCTGGCGCTCCGTGGCCCGGCGATAGAAATACTCGACGAGCGTCGTGCCGTGATGCTCGGCGATCAGATCGACGATCGGCCGCGGCAGGTTGTATTGACGGGCGAGCTCGGCGCCCTCTTTCACGTGCGCGATGATGATCAGGGTGCTCATCGCCGGCACGAGCGACTCGTGGCGGTTTTCCTGGCCCTGGTTCTCGACGAAATAGGCGGGCTTGAGCATCTTGCCGATGTCGTGGAAATACGCTCCCACGCGCACGAGCAGGCCCCGCGCCCCGATCGCCTCGGCGGCCGCCTCGCCGATGCTCGCGACGTTGATCGAATGGTTGTAGGTGCCCGGCGCCCGGCGCACGAGCTCCTGCAGGAGCGGATGGGCCACGTCGCCCACTTCGAGCAGGCTCAGGTCCGTGAGCACGCCGAACGATTTTTCGATGAAGGGCAGGAGGCCCGTCATCAAAAAGCCGGCCAGCAGCGTCCACACCCCGAGACGGCCCGCCTCTTCGAGCAGCTGCATGTCGAACGGCCGCTCCTCGAGCAGATGGGCCCCCACCTGCGTGGCCATCGCCACCGCCCCCGCCCAGAGGCCCACGTAGATGAGCTTGCTCCGGCTGCGGATGCGGCCCATCCAGAAGATCGTGGCAGCGGCCGCCGCCGTGAGGGTGACGTAGTCTCCGAGGCCGTGGCCGAGGCCGATCACGACGACGAGCGCCACTTCGGCCGTGAGCAGGAGCGCGAGGTCTTCGTCGTAGGCGATCGCGACGGTCATCGCGAACACCAGGAGCGGCACGATCTCCGCCTGCCAGTTTTCATGGGCCGACAGCAGGCACAGCACGACCGTCGCGATCGAGAGGCCAAGCAGCGTCCCCACGTGGCCGAGGTCGTCGAGCACGCTGCGGTGGTGCAGATGCAGATAAAACCCCGCCAGTGCGAACATCGCGATGAACAGGCCCACCATCGATGCCGCCCGCCCGGCCCGCTGTCGCACGTCTTGCTGCCGCACGTATTCGTCGTGTTCGCGCTCGAGCAGCACGAGCTCGTCGGCCGTGACGGGCTTGCCGGCGGGGGCGAGCAGATCGCCTTCGGCATAGCGGGCGAACTGGCGCGGCGTCTTGGCGACGGCGTCGGCCTTCGCCTTGGTGGTCGATTCGCGGTCGATCTCCAGCGACCCCGACACTTTCGGCTCGATCCAGGCGAAGACCCGGTCGGCGAACGGGCCGGCTCCGAGCTCCTCTTCGATGGCGGCCTTGAGGCGCACCTTGGCCTCACCGAAGAGCACGTCGGCCACCTGCACCCGCGTGAGCTCGGCGGCATTGCCCAGGGGATGGACGTCGATCTCCGTCTGGCTGCCTTCGTCGATCCCGTGCTGAATCTTGTCGAGTACGCCGATTTTTTCGACGGTGGCGAAGGCCCGATCGAGCGCCTTCTCGAATTCCGCCTGCCGCTCTTTTGTGTCGAGCCGGGCCCGAAACTTCTGAAAGGTCTCTTCCGCCGCCGCCACGAGCGGGTCTACGGGCGGCTTCTCCGGGGCGGCATCCGGGGCGGCGGCGGCGTTGCTCACGGGCCCCGCAGGCTGGGGCTCGGGCGCGACATTGCCCGCCCCCTTCGCTTCGGCCCGGCTCTCCGCGGCGGGAGGCTCGGGTGCGACGGGGGCCGCCGGCTTGGCCGGCTTCTCGCCCGGGGCGGGCTTGGGCAGCCTCTCGAAGGCCTGGGCGGCATCGGGCGCGAATTCGAGCCAGGCTTCGCGCGACACGGCGGCGAGGGCGTCGGCCGCCGCGATCTCGGCGACCCGATTCTTGAGACCGTCGCGCAGGCGCACGAGCGGCGCCTTGTCTTGGGCGTAGACTACTCTCACCTGCGCAGCCGCCCGCTCCTGGGCGGCGCGGGTGCGCTCCGGGTCGGGCTTTTCGAAAGGCACGCGGGCGACGACGCCGTGCGGGGCGATCGAGCCGGTGCGAAAGGACTGCGGCTCGCTCCAGCCCCGCAGCAAGAGCAGGAGCACGAGCGCCGCAGCCAAGCAGAGGGCGAGCCGCACGATGTTTTCCGCCCGCGAAATGCGCTCGAGCAGCGCGCCGAGAAACCCCTGGGGGCCTTCGACGGAGCCGCCCCGGCGGGCACGGCGTTGGTAGGAGGAGGGGGCGATGGTCATGCGGCGGCGTGGCTCATGTCTGGTCGTCGTAGGCATCGACGATCCGCTGCACGAGCGGATGGCGCACGATGTCTTGGCCGCCGAGTCGCACCCGGCAGCAGCCGCGCACGTCCTGGAGGCGGTTCATCGCGTCGATGAGTCCGCTCGACCGGTTCGGCGGGAGGTCGATCTGCGTCGTATCACCGGAGATCACCATCTTCGAGCCCATCCCGAGCCGGGTGAGAAACATCTTCATCTGCGAGATGGTGGTGTTCTGAGCCTCGTCGAGAATGATGAAGGCGTCGTTGAGCGTCCGGCCGCGCATGTAGGCCAGCGGGATCATCTCGATCACGTCCTGCTCCGTGAGCCGCTTGAGGATGTCGTAGTCCATCATCTCGCGGAGCGCGTCGAGCAGGGGCCGCAGATAGGGGTTGATCTTGGCCTGCAGATCGCCGGGCAGAAATCCGAGGCTCTCGCCCGCTTCGACGGCCGGCCGCACGAGCACGATCTTGCGCACCTCTTGGGAACGCAGCGCGGCCACGGCCATGGCCACGGCAAGAAACGTCTTGCCGCTGCCGGCCGGGCCCGCGCAGAGCACGATGTCGTTGTCGCGGATCGCCCGCACGTAGGCCGCCTGGCCCTCCGACCGCGGCTGCACCTGGCGGCCGGGCCGTTGCACCTCGATCGGATCGTGCGGCGCGGCCGGTTTCTCGCCCATGGCGATGGCGAGCAGATGCGACAGCTGGTCTGGCTCCACACTCCCCTGGTCGCGGGCGAGGCGGTCGAGTTGTTCGAACAGCTCGGTCGCCCTGAGCACGTCCGGCTCGTTTCCCTCGATGTGGATCGAGTCGTCGCGGGCCGACACCCCGACCCCGAGCGCCGCGCGAATTCGGCGCAGATGCTGGTCGCGGGGACCAAAAATCGTCAGCAGGCGTTTTGAATCGACAACCGCGATGGTCGTGCGAGACATCGGAGCCCGCGGCGGCAGCGGGCCGCCGACGGTCTCGAAAGGATGGGGATGATGATGCTAACTATACCCGCTTCCCCGGGGAGGCCCGCGAACCGCCTGAAACGGCGGGAAAACGCGGGGTTTACCGGCCCACGGCCCAGAGGAGCCAGGCCACCGGGGCGGCGAACAACAGCGAATCGACGAGGTCGAGCACCCCCCCGAGCCCGCCGAGCGACGAGCCCGAATCCTTGGTGCCAGCCTCCCGCTTGAGGAGCGACTCGGCGAGATCGCCGATCATCCCCGCCACGCCGACCGCCAGGCCATACACGGCCCAGCCCCCCCACGGCTGCGTGGCCGGAGCGAAGCCGGTGCCCTGCAGCACCAGCCAGGCCGCACCGAGCGACCCGGCCACCGACGCCGCCGCGCCTTCCCACGTTTTGCCCGGGCTGAGGATCGGCGCGAGCCGCCAGCGGCCGATGAGCGACCCCACGGCGTAGGCGGCCACGTCGCCCGCCTTCACGACCGCCACGAAGCTTACGAGCGGCACGATCCCGAGGTGGCCGGGGCCGGTCTGTTCGGGGCCGAGATTTTCCACGCACAGCAGCCGTAGCCCCACCATGAAGGCCAGCGGCAGGCCGGCGTAGGCCATGATGAAGGTCGCTGCAGCGAGCCGCTCGACGGAGCGGCCGTGCGGGCGATAGCCCGCGATCTCGAACGCGACGATCACGATCACGCCGCCTGCGAAGGCCACGGCCGACCAGCCGAGCGCCACCCCGGGCGCGGCGAGCGCCGTGGCGGCCGAGAAGGCCTGCGCGCCGGCGGCCGCTGCGAACGGGATCGCCACGACTGCGGGCCGCAACAGCCACGATGGCACGAGCAGATCGCGCGTGCCGCAGAGCCGCACGAGCTCGTCAACGCTGCCGATCGCGATCACGATCACCACGGGCAGCAGCCACCACGCGGGCGCGGCGCCGGCCAGCCCGGTCGCATCGGCCCAGACCAGGCCTGCGAACACGGCCGCGACGGCGAGCCCCACCACGATCCGATTCGTCCCGGGGGCGGCGGTCATTGTGAGGAGATCCCCCCGAATCGCCGTTCACGGCCGGCGAACGCCCGGATCGCTTCGTCGAGATGCAGTTCGGTGAATTCAGGCCAGCAGGTGTCGGTGACCCAGAGCTCGGCATAGCTGCTCTGCCAGAGCAGAAAATTGCTCAGCCGCATCTCGCCGGCGGTGCGGATCACGAGGTCGGGATCGGGCATGCCGCACGTGTCGAGCCGCGCGGCGAGCGTTTCTTCGGTGATCGTGGCTGGATCGAGCCGGCCGGCGCGACATTCCTCCGCGAGCGCCCGGGCCGCCGCCGTGATCTCCGCGCGCGAGCCGTAGTTGATCGCCAGGCAGAGCCGCATGCCATCGTTGCCGGCACACAGGGCCACGGTGCGATCAATCGCGGCGAGCGTCGCCCCGGGAAGCCCTGAGCGGCTGCCGATCATCGCGATCCGAATGCGTTCGCGCATGAGGAGATCTCGTTCTTCGATCATGTACTGTTCGAGCAGGTGCATGAGGAAGTCGAGTTCGGCCGCCGGCCGCCGCCAATTCTCGCTCGACAGGCAGTAGAGCGTGAGCTGCTCGATGCCGAGCCGGGCGCAGTGTTCGGTGGCCCGCCGCACGCTCGCCACGCCGCGGCTGTGCCCCTCGATCCGGGGCAGGCCCCGCTGCCGGGCCCAGCGGCCGTTGCCATCCATGATGATGGCGATGTGCCGCGGGAGCGCTCGAGTGCCGGCCGCGGAGGCGCTCGTCACGCGTTCGCCGGGGCGGGGTGCTGGGGTCGTGGCCATGGGTGCCGCTTCGGAGCCGGGTCGCAAAAAATCGTCTGGGCACGGTCGGGGCCCACGGAGACCACCGTCACGGGCCGGCCGAGCAGTTCGCCGATCCGTGCCAGATACCGCCGGGCATTTTCGGGAAGGTCGTCAAACCGCCGCACGCCGGTGAGGTCTTCGTGCCAGCCCGGGAGCGTTTCGTAGACGGGCTCGGCTCGCTTCACGTCGTCGGCATGGCTGGGAAACTGCGTCACCACCTTCTCGCCGATGCGGTAAGCCGAGCAGATCTCGAGCGTCTCAAACCCCGAGAGCACGTCGAGGAGCATCACGGCCAGTTCGTCCACGCCCGAGAGCCGGGCCGTGTAGCGGGCGGCGACGGCGTCGAACCAGCCGCAGCGGCGGGGCCGACGCGTCACCGTGCCATATTCATTGCCGCGGTCACGGATTCGCTGGCCCGTGGCGTTGTCTTGCTCGGTGGGCATCGGGCCGCCGCCCACGCGGGTGGAGTAGGCCTTGACGACGCCGATCACCCGTTCGATCCACCGGCCCGGCACCCCCGATCCGCTCGAGATGCCGACGCCCGACGAATTGCTGCTCGTCACGAAAGGATAGGTGCCGTGATCGACGTCGAGCAGCGCCCCTTGCGCCCCCTCGAAGAGCACCGCGCGGCCCGCCTCGACGGCATCGAGCAGGTAGGCCGTGGTGTCGCAGACGAAGGGCCGCAGCCGCTCCGCATACTGGCGATACTCCTCCCGGATCGCGGCCGCGTCGAACTCCGTGCCCAACAGCTTCGCCTTGAGCCCGGCGATGTGCATGAGCTGCGCGGGGAACTCGGGACGGTAGAGATCGCCGAGCCGGATGGCGAGCGACCGGCCCACCTTGTCGCGGTAGCAGGGGCCGATGCCGCGGCCGGTCGTGCCGATCGGCTCACCGCCGGCGAGACTGCCGTCGAGCAGTTTGTCTTCGGCCACATGCCAGGGAAACACCACATGGGCCCGGTCGCTCACGAGCAGCTTGCCGGCGATCGTCACGCCCCGCGATTCGAGGCCGTCGATCTCCTTGATGACGGCCGCCGGATCGAGCACCACGCCGCCGGTCACGACGCAGGCCACGCCATCGCGGAGGATGCCGCTGGGGATGAGCGAGAGCTTCCAGGTCTGCCCGTTGGAGACGACGGTGTGGCCCGCATTGGCCCCGCCCGCATAGCGGACCACGATTTCGTGCCGCTCGGTCAGGATATCGACGAGCTTGCCCTTGGCCTCGTCGCCCCACTGCAGACCGACGACGCATGTGCCGGGCACGGTTGAAAGGTCCTCACGCGGGAAGCAACGGCCAACGCCTCATTGGAGGCTGCCGTCGTGAGGCCTCCCCACAAAGCATAAAAACCGGCAAAAAGCGGTCAAGGGACGTGCTAATCTCGTTGCATGAAACAAGCCCCGGGCAAGGTGTATCACGTGACGGCCGCCGAGAAGGGGCAGACGGTGGCGGCTTTTTTGCGCGAGAAGCTCGGCGGGGCCAGTTGGGGCCGCGTGCAGAAGCTCGTGCGGTCGCGGCACGTGATGATTCACGGCAACATTTCCACCGACATCGCCCGGCGGCTGAAAGCGGGCGAGGTGGTGAAGGTGCTCGCGGCTGCGGCCGCCGCGCCGCCGAAGGCCGACGACGTGCGGATCGTGCATCTCGACGACGCGGTCGTGGTGGTCGAAAAGCCGCAGGGCGTCACCACGACGCGGCACTCCGAAGAGCTCTCGTGGCCGGCCCGCCGCCGGCAGGTGCAGCCCACGCTCGACGAACTGGTGCCCGATGCGATCGGCAAATATCTGGCCCGAAGGATCGGGGCCCGCGGGGGGAAGCCGCGGCGGCAGCCGCCGGTGCGGGCCGTGCATCGGATCGACCGCGAGACGAGTGGGCTCGTCGTCTTCGCCCGCACGGTGCCCGCCGAGCGGATTCTGGCCGAGCAGTTCCGGGCCCACACGACGCACCGCCGCTATCTCGCCCTCTGCGTGGGCCGCGTGGGGGCGGGCTCGATCCGCACGAATCTGATCCGCGACCGGGGCGATGGCCGGCGCGGCTCGTCGGGAACTGACGAAGGCAAGCCGTCGGTCACGCACGTGAAGCCCGTCGAGCACTTCGGCGACGCCTACACGCTCGTGGAGTGTCGGCTCGAGACGGGCCGCACGCACCAGATCCGGATCCACATGGCGGAGACGGGGCATCCGGTGTGCGGCGAGCGCGTGTATTCCGCGCCGCGACACTTCAACGTGGTGGACGACTCGCGGGCCCCGCGGGTGATGCTCCACGCCGCCGAGCTCGGCTTCGTGCATCCGGAGACGGGCGCTGAGCTGCGCTTCGAGAGCCCGCTGCCCGCCGACATCGAGCGTGTGTTGGCCGCACTGCGGAAGCACACGTAGGACAGGCTGAAGCCTGTCCTACATCCCCGTCTCGCCGCCGGCCCGCGTGGCGAGCGCCTTCCACACGGCCGGATCGACCGTGTCGCCCACGAACTGCCCCGACCCGTCGGCCATCGCCACGTTCACGCCGCCCGGGTGCCGGCTCCGCGCCGCCCGCCAGCCGAAGCCCGCATAAATCCGCGCGGGATTTGGATCGGTCATGAGGGCGGCGAGGCAATCCATGGCAGGTGAGTTTGGTGGCCGAGCATGGTTGTAGAGCGTCGTCCGATATTCGCCGTTGGCCCACGAGAAGCCCCGCAGATCGGTGAAGTTGTAGTAGAAGGGGCGGCTGCAGGGGCCTTCGTC
>JAIXPT010000186.1 GCA_027486095.1 Planctomycetaceae bacterium
CCGAAGGGAATCCGGAAGTGTGGCAGGGGGATTTGCAGGAAGCCCGAGGCGTGAGCCGAAGGGAATCCGGAAGTGTGGCAGGGGGATTTGCAGGAAGCCCGAGGCGTGAGCCGAAGGGAATCCGGGGTAGCGATTTGGTTCGCATTGACTCGTGGGATTCCCGGCGTCGAAAATCCGTGCTCCTTGGAATCGGTCCCCGTCAGGTGCCACAGATGTCGCGCGGCCTCCATCGCCTTGCTCTCGAAAAGCCGATCTACGAGCTCGAAGACCGGATCTCCGCGCTCGAATCGGCCCCGCTCGGCGCGCAGCAGCAAGATGAGCTCAGGCGGCTGAAGCGCGAGGTCGTCGAGCTGACCACGAAGATCTTCAACGGCCTCGATCCCTGGCAGACCGTCGAAGTGGCCCGGCATCCCGACCGGCCGAAGACGAGCGACTACCTGCAGTTCGTGTTCGACGAGTTCGTGGAGCTGCATGGCGACCGCGCCTTCGGCGACGATCCGGCGATGCTCACCGGCTTCGCCAAGCTCGACCGCCACAAGGTGCTCGTGGTCGGCCATCAGAAGGGCAAGACGCTCGCCGAGCGGCAGGCCTGTCATTTCGGCTGTGCGCATCCCGAGGGCTATCGCAAGGCGATGGGCAAGATGCGGCTGGCGGCGAAGTATGGCCTGCCGGTGATCTGCTTGATCGACACGCCGGGCGCGTATCCGGGCGTGGGGGCCGAGGAGCGCGGGCAGGCGCAGGTGATCGCCGAAAGCATGTTTTTGATGGCGCAGCTGCCCGTGCCGGTGATCTGCGTGGTGATCGGCGAAGGCGGCTCGGGCGGGGCTCTCGGCATCGGCGTGGGCGACCGTGTGGCGATCCTCGAGCATGCCTACTACAGCGTGATCAGTCCCGAGGGCTGTGCCGGCATCCTCTGGAAGAGCGCCGAGCACAAGGCGAAGGCCGCGCAGGCCCTGCGGATGCGGTCGGCCGATCTCAAGGGATTCGGGATCGTGGATGCCGTGATCGAAGAGCCGCCGGGCGGCGCCCACCGCGACCCGCGGCAGATGGCCACGAAGCTCAAGACGTTTCTCGTGCGCACGCTGCGCGAGCTCTCCGCACAGCCAGCCGCTGCGCTCGTGGAGCATCGCTACGAAAAGTTCCGCCGCATGGGCGTGTTTCTCGAAGCCGAAAAGGCTGCCGTGTAACTCCGTGGCCACTGCAAGCGGAAGGATGTCGTTTACTGAAGCCACGAGCCATCCATCGATCGGAGGATCGAAGGTGGTGTTTCTCGCCGGCAGGGATCCAACCGAGGAGATCGGTGGGGGCCATTCCAGTTACGTGCGGGCCACGGCCCGGGCGGCCACGGCTCTTGGGTTGGATGTGCGGATCTATTGCGTGAGCGGGCGGAGCGGCGACCACTCCTGCGATTACGGGCTCGTGCGGCGAGTGCCGCATCGGGGGCGCCCGTGCCGCCAGACCCAGGTGGCATTTCACGCGCCGGTGCTCGTCGATGCGGCAGTCAACGACTTCGGCCCTGCCGCGACGCCCACGCTGATTCACAGCTTCGGCGTCTGGGGCCACGTCGGCCACGGGCTCCGGGCACGCTGGCGCGCGGAGGGTCGCTTCGTCCCGCATCTGATTTCGATGTACACGGCCTACGAGGAGGAGTCGCTGGCTCTCCTCCGCGCGGCAGCGTCGTATGGGTTTTTCGCTTTTGCGCGGCAATGGATCGAATGGCGGTGGATTCGTAGCCGGATCGCGCCGCTCGAACGCGCGGCCCTCTTGGGAGCCGATGCCACGGCGGTCAACTACGAGAGCGTCCGGGAACTGCTGGCCCGGCATCACGGTGCCGGATGCCACGTCGAACGCATCGGGTATTCCCCGGAATCGGCCTTCCTCGCGGAGTCGGAGCATGAACCATCAACGGCCTCGCTCGCTCCAGGGCTCGACGGCGAGAGTCCGCTGGTCGTGGCGGTCACGCTGCAACGGCCGAAGAAAGGGGTAGACAAGCTCCTGAGGGCGCTCGCACTCTTGAGCGACCAGGGGGTCGAATTTCGGGCTTGTGTCGTGGGCGGTGGACCACTGCTCGCGGCCCACCGCAGGCTGGCGCACGATCTGCACATCTCGAATCGCGTGGTATTCACGGGCCTCGTGCCGACCGTGCGGCCCTACCTGCTGGCGGCCGACATCTTCGTCCTGCCATCGCTGCGGGAAGAAAGCGGTTCGCTGGCCTTGCTGGAGGCGCTGCAAGCGGGGTGTGCGGTCGTCGCATCTGGTGTCGATGGGATTCTGGAAGACGTCAGCCCCGGCGAGGATGGCCTGCTCGTGGAGCCGGGGGATGTCGCCGGCCTTTCCGCGGCCATCGCGTCGTTGCTGCAAGATGCCGCGCTGCGATCCCGCCTGGGCCTCGCAGCCCGCCGCACGTTCGAGCAACGCTTTTCCGCCGCCGTCCATCTCCGGGAACTGGGCGGTATCTACGAGCGGCTCGGTGTTCCGACATGACCATGCCATTTCTCGAACGAATCGAGCACGACGGGCAGCTCCTGGCCCTGATCCTGCGCCGGCATTTCCGGGCGGAGGGCACGCATTTCGTCACGCCTGACGATTTCACCCAGCAACTGGGCTACATGCGGCACCCCACAGGCCACACCATCGCGCCGCATCTCCATGCCGTGGCCGCCCGCAGCGTGGTGGACGCTCAGGAGGTGTTGGTGATTCTCCGTGGCCGACTGCGGGTGGACTTTTATTCGGCCGCGCGGGAGTACTGCGAGAGCAGGGAGCTCTTTCCATTCGACGTCGTCCTGCTGGTTGCGGGGGGCCACGGGTTTGAGGTGCTGGAGGCGATCGAAATGCTCGAGATCAGGCAGGGCCCCTACCTCGGCGGTGCGGACACCACGCGCTTCGAGCCGATCGATCCGGCCCGGATCGTCGTGCGCGGAGAGCGCGCGTGATACCCGTCAACACGCCCCTGCTCGATGGCGATGAAAGTCGCCATCTCCAAGAATGCATCGCCACGGGCTGGATCTCGGCGGAAGGTGAATTCGTCGAACGATTCGAGCGGGAGTTTGCCGCCGGTGTCGGGCGGGCGTACGGCGTGGCGGTGAGCAACGGCACGGCCGCGCTCGAGGTCGCCGTCGCCGCGCTCGGATTGGGTCCTGGAGACGAGGTGATCCTCCCGACGTTCACGATCATCTCCTGCGCCGCTGCCGTCGTGCGGGCCGGAGCCACCCCGATCTTCGTCGATAGCGATCCGCGGACATGGAACATCGACCTCGCCAAAGTCGAGCCGCTCGTGACTCACCGCACCCGGGCCATCATGGCGGTCCACACCTACGGCCTGCCCGTTGACATGGAGCCGCTGCTCGATGTGTCGCGCCGATACGGCCTGCATGTCATCGAGGATGCGGCGGAGGCCCATGGGGCGAAATCTCGGGGCAGGCCGTGTGGCAGCTTCGGGGATGTCTCGACGTTCAGTTTTTATGCCAACAAGCTGGTCACCACCGGCGAGGGTGGCATGGTGCTCACCGACGATCCGGCGATCGCCGAGCGGTGCCGTAGCCTCCGCAACCTGTGCTTCGGTCGGGGCAGGCGATTCATCCACGAAGAGCTCGGCTGGAACTACCGGATGAGCAATCTCCAGGCAGCGGTCGGCGTCGCTCAACTTCGGCAAATCGACCGCTTCATTCGCCTCAAGCAGGCCATGGGGCGGCACTACGCCGACCGCTTGGCGGGCCTCGCCGCGATCACCCCGCAGGCCGCCAGCATGGAGCATGCCGAGAACGTGTATTGGGTGTATGGCATCACGCTCGATGACGATGTGCCGTTGGATGCGGCGGAGGCGATGCGCCTC
>JAIXPT010000325.1 GCA_027486095.1 Planctomycetaceae bacterium
AACCGACGCCATAGACCACCTGGGCGCCGCAACTTTCCCGCGGGAAAGCTTGGAAGCGTATCCGTGAACCAGCAGCCAATCGAACTCGACGCAACCCGTGAAAGGTATTGCACCTGCGAGAGACTGTCAAGCAGCCCGGACCGGCCTCAGGCCCCCAGATCCCACGCCCGGATCACCACCGATCCGGCCTGGCCTTGGGGAGTCACGGCCGACGAGATGAACACCGCGCCCGCAGGGTCGCCGCCGCGCGCCGGGCGAATCGGGCACTCCGGGTCGGCCGACTGGTGGTTGAGCAGCGGAAACAGCGTGCCCTCGCGCAGCGCGAGGACGCTCGCGATGCATTCGACCACGCCACTGCCCGCCCCGAGATTCCCGAAGTGGCTCTTGGCCGCGACGAGCGGCACCGCACCCGCGGCGGCGCCGAGCGCATCGCTCATCGCACCGGCTTCCTCGCGGTCGCCCGTGACGGTGCTCACCCCGTGGGCGTGCACGTGGCCGAGGCCGTCTGCGGCGGCCCCCGCCATGTCGAGCGCCTTCCGCATCGCCAGGCCGACGGCACGCCGGCGGAGGCCGACCCCCGCGGCATCGCTCGCATGCCGTGCCGCGTGGCCGACGACTTCCGCATAGATCCGAGCCCCGCGCGCGCGGGCGTGCGCGAGTTCTTCGAGCACCAGCACCGCCGCTCCTTCGCCCAGCACCATGCCCTTGCGGTCGCGATCGAATGGCCGGCTCCACTGGGCCGGATCGCCTTCGCCGAGGGCCACCTGCTCGCTCTGGAGTGCGTGCACCGTCTTCATCGGATGCACGCGGGTGCCGGTCGCTCCGGCGAGCATCACGTCGGCCGCTCCGCGCTGGATCGTCATCGTGGCCTCACCGATCGCGAGATGGCCGCTGGCCTCGCGCAGCGTCACCGAATTGCTCGGGCCGCGCAGGTCGTTGTAGATCGCTATGTGGCTGGCAGGCATGTTGGGGAGATACTTCAGCAGCCAGAGCGGATTCAAAAGCGGCATCCCGTCGGCGGCCCAGCGATCGAACGCGAACGTGCCGTCCGCGGCCCGGCAGGCGGCGACCCCCGCCGTGAAATCCTCGGGGAGCGTGAGCATGTAGTCCGACCCAAACACGCACCCGAAGCGCTCGGGGCAATGCTGCTCGGGCGTGATCCCGCAGTCGTGCAAGGCCCGCTGGGCGGCCGCCACGGCCATCTGGCTCTCGCGGCACATCACCTTGAGCCCTTTGCGGATCGCCTTCTTCCGCTCGCCGTCGAGCGGCCCGAAGTTTTCAATCTCGCCCGTGAAGCCGCGGGCTTCGGCCGCGTGCCGCAGCGGCAGCCCAGCCGCCGGAAACAGCTCGATCGGCCCCACGGCGCTGTGCCCGGCGGCGAGCCCCTCCCAGAGCGATTCGAGCGTCAGACCGAGCGGACAGACCACGCCCATGCCCGTGATCACCACGCGACGCTGCGGCGAGAAACCCATGATCGATATTCCTGACGAGATCGGGACGGATGCTGCCATTATGGCGTGGCGCCGAGCCTGGGCTCCACCAGCACCACCACGTCGGTGCGCTTCGCGTCGGTGAGCAACGAAGCCGAGCCCGCGGCATTCTGCCCCGGAATGGGCCACGGCACCAACCCCAACCCCACCACCAGCACCTGGTTGGCCGGCCAGCGGAATCGCTCCCCGACCCGCACCGCCGACATCTGCGGCACCTCCACCTGCACCCGCTGCCGGTCGGGGGTGGGAACCGTCACCGCCACCGGCGCCATCCGCTCGATCTGGTCGATCCGACAACGCAGCACGGCTTCGACGACCGAGCCGTCGCGTGAGAGGAGCGGCTGCACGTCGATCGTCATCCCCTCGTCGCAACTCGCCGCGAGCGTCTGCCAGCCGGGCGGTGCGTCGGGCCGGGGCACCACGCTCTGCACATACGGCCGCTTCCTGCCTCCGGAGAGCACAGCCGGCAGTCCGTTGCCGGCGAGCACGGGCCCGGTGGGCAATTCCTGGCAATCACCACGGCCGCGCAGCATGCCCACGAGCACGGCCGCCTCCTCGCGAGCCATGATCCAGGCCTGCACTCCCGGCGTGGCCGCGGCGATCGGCTCGAGCAAGGACCGCGCGTCGTTCCGCCACGCCGGGCTGCCGACCCCCAACACGCGGATCGAAAATCGGTGCGGAGCGGCGGCATCGCCCGTGAACCGCGCCGCGATCTCCGCCACCCGCGCCTGCATCGCGGGCGTGTGGTAGCACCTGAGCTGCGCTTCGTCGGCCGAGAGCGACGCGGCCACGTCGCCATGCCAGCTCGCATAGCCCGTGTCCTGGAGCACCCAATCGACGACGTGCTTCTGGCTGCCGGGCCCGTTCTGCGTGACGAACGGTGCGATGTCGTAGGTGCGATAGACCTGCCCGGCATCGGCCGGCAGTTGCGCCGAGGCTGCACAGGGCAGCGCGCAGGCGACGAGCACGAGAAGCCAGCGGGCGCGGGCCATAGGATCCTTCCCGGGACCCCCTGACTCTACGGCGGGCGGCTGATCCCCGAATAGGCCGAAATGCGGACCTTCACGGACAGCGCCGGCTTCGGGCTCCCCATATCCCGTCGCCGGACGTTCGCTGGCGTCAGGTGGGCGCCGGCTCGGGGTTACCCCGTACCGTCTCGCCGGACGTTCGCCTTCGCCCTCCAGGCTACGGCTCACTCGGATTTGCCTGCGCTGCGCCATCCATGGCTTCGCTGGTCAAATACGCCGTCTCAACGGCAGGGGTAACCCC
>JAIXPT010000055.1 GCA_027486095.1 Planctomycetaceae bacterium
TACCGGGCCGTCAACATCGGCCTCGTCAACGAGATGAAGGTGGTCGCCACGGCGATGGGCATCGACATCTGGGAGGTGATCCGGGCCGCCGCCACCAAGCCTTTCGGCTTCACGCCCTTTTATCCGGGCCCTGGTCTCGGCGGACATTGCATTCCGATCGACCCCTTCTATCTCACCTGGAAGGCCCGTGAGGTCGGCGTCACCACGCGGTTCATCGAGCTGGCCGGCCAGGTGAATCGCAGCATGCCCGAGTATGTCGTGCACCGCACGATGCTCGCCCTCAACGACCGGGGCAAGGCGGTGAAGGGGAGCCGGATCCTGCTGCTCGGCCTCGCCTACAAGCCAAACGTCGATGACAAGCGCGAGTCGCCCACCTTCGAGCTCATGGACCGCTTCGCCGACCTCGGCGCCGAGGTGGCCTACCACGATCCCTTCATCGCCGAGATCGGCCCCACTCGCGAGCATATCCGCTGGCAGGGGCTGACATCGGTGCCGTGGAGTCGCGCGGAAATCGCGGGCCACGATGCGGTGGTGATCGCGACCAACCACACAGTGCTCGATCTGACGGCACTGGCCAACTGGGCCGATCTTGTGATCGACACCCGCGATGCCATGCGCGGCATCGAAGGCCGGGCCGCCGTCGTCAAAGCGTGAGTGGGCTCACGCCGCCTCGTAGCCAGCCTCCTCGACGAGGCCCACCATCTGCATTCGTTCAAAGGCCTTTCGCCAGTGGGGGTCACCCGCAGCGTGCAGCGGCCCCGGCGGCCGGACGTTGGCCTTCGCCCAGGTGATGACCTCGGCAGGCGCGGTGCAACCGAGAAGCGCGTAAAGCCGGGCAAGCTCGCCGGCCGGATCGGCACAGAAGTCTTCATGCCGCATCACGATCGCCCGCTCGCCATACGAGCGGGCGGCATCGAGCTTCACCCGCTCATACGTGAACCGCCACACGAGCAGGATTCGCTCGAGGTCGGTCGGATCGGGCAGCGATTCGTGCGCATACTCGCGCCTGACGAGCTCCGAGATGGGATGGCTCGACCACGCCGTGCGGTCGGTGCGCGCATGAAAAAATACGTCGGGCGCGCCGAAGCGGGCTTCATACTGCCTTCCCTTGCCGAAGAGATACGACGCCACGACCGCCCGCGGATCCCGGACGAGGTGCACGAACCCAGCCTGCGGAAACAGGGCTGCGACCGCCGGCACCTTGGCGTAAATGCGGGTGAACTTGGCCACGACCGGCCCCGGGCGGTCGAGCAGAAACCGCAAGTATTCGGCTACGAGCGGGGGAAACTCCCGCTCGAACTCGAGCGCGGCGTCGCGCGGTCCGCCGAAGTTGAGGGGTGCCGAATCGGATAGCCCGCGAGCGGCGAGAAACTCTGCCCGCGCCGCCCGCAGCCCCTCGAAGGGATCGACCTCGCGGGCCCCGCTGCCGCCGCCGACGGCGGCGTTCACTGCGGCCGCCAACGGTTCATACCACAGCGTCATCGCGGCGTCGTGAGCCAGCGCGTCGTAGACGATCGTCGTGCCCGACCGCCGCATCCCTTGGAGGATGAGAGTCATGCCGCGGCCCCCGGCGCACGCCTGCCACGGACGAGCTCCACGAGATCGCGAGTCGTATCGGCCCAAGTGACTCGGGCGCGGCGGCGGGCGACACCAGCGGCGAGACGGGCGCGGCGGGTGTCATCGCAGAGGGCCTCGATCGCCGCCGTGAGCGGCCCGATCGGCGTTTCCAGTCGCGGCACACCAGGCACGCGTTCGGCATGCCAGACCGCCGGGACGAGCCAGCCGTCCACATCGTGCGCGACATTTTCGTTCATCGGCGGAAAGTCGTTGGTGATCGCGGGCAATCCCAGGGCGATTGCCTCGCCGTGGTGCAGCCCGAGGCCTTCCCAGCGGGTCGGCGCGAGCAGCACGTCGCACGACGCCATCAGCCGATGGTGCTCGTGGTCGGGGAGGTCCGCGGTGATCGCACGAATCCGCGGATCAGCTACCGCCGCCTCCGCGGCGACCCGCGGGCCGCGCACCGGATCCTGCATTTTGAGGATCAACCGGGCGCGGGGATCACGCACCTGCCGGAAAGCGGCGATCGTCTCGGCCGTGGGCTTTCGGTCGGAGAGATAGCCGCCGGGATAGAAGAATCGCACCTCGCCGTCATCGCGTGGAGGCTGTCCGCCGGCGATGAGATCGGCTGGCGGTGCCCACCGGACGAGCGGGCTTTGGATTCCGAATTCGGCGTACCGCCGTTGCTCGCAGGAGGTGAGCGAATAAATCGTCTCGAAAGCCTCGCTTGCAGCGGCGACATCCTCCGGACGAAATGCCTCCCAGACGAACCTCCCGATCGTACGAACGCCCTGCCGCCGCAGGGTGGCAAGCTCGCGAAACTGCAGATTCTGGTCGCAGAGGACGGCTTCGATGCGATTCGCTGCGACCCACTCGAGATAGTCGTGCTCCGGAATGTCGAACCTGCTTGCGGCGGTGACATGCCGCTGGGCCCATGGGCCGCTCGTATCGATGAAGCCAGGCCGAACAAACCGCTCCTTCGTCGGCCGGGCCAGGACGAACGTCTCGAATCCCGCAGCATCGAGCGCGGCCCGGATCCGGCGCGAGACGACCGCCTGCCCACGGTTGAACCAGTAGCTGACGATACCGACACGCATGCTCGTGATCCGGGTGGCTCCTAGGCGGCTCGCCGTCCGGCGACGGCTGCGTCCGCAGCCGCCACGGCTTGCATGGCGGCAGCTGGCACGAGCATGTCGTGCGGAGCGGCGAACAGGCGGTCGAGGTGCGGGAACGGCAGCCGGCGCTGCTCGGGCCGGGTCGCACCGTGCCACGCCGCCCAGGCATCGCGATAATGCTGCCGAATCGGCGCCACACCGTCCCATGCCGACACGCCATGTTCGGCATTGTTGGTGAGACTGCCGGCCGCGTCGAGACACAGCATGACGACCTTCCGCACCTCGCTGAGGCCTGGCCCGAGCACCGCCGTGGCTCGCGCCAACATCTCGCTGTCGGCCCCGAACCGTACGGTGTCCCAAAAGCCGAGCCGCGACAGCAGCACGTCGCGATCGATCAACAGTGAGATCATCGCCCGCCGGGCGATGCCGTCATAGCTGTAGGGCCCGATTTTCGTCGGATAGGAAAACCTGCCCTCCGGATCGATCCTGATCATGAAGGCGATGCTCGCCGCACAGGCCGCATCGGCACGGATCGGCTGCATCTGGTCGGCGATCCGGGATGGGATGGCGATGTCATCGGCGTCATGACCGGTCACGTAGCGTCCACTCGCCGCGAGCAGCGCCCTGTTCTTCGAGACATAAGGCCCCACGTTCACCGGATTGCGAAGCACCCGCACCCGGGGATCGGCAGCAGTGAGCCGCTGGGCCACGTCTGCCGTCCCGTCGTCACTGGCATCGTCCACGATGATCAGCTCGAGGTTGCGCCAGCTCTGCGCGAGAATCGAACGTGCGGCCTGCTCGATCGTCTGCCGGGCGTTGAAGGCGGGCATGATCACGGAGACCTTGTCCCGCGAGAGCACCGGCTCGGATTCCGGAAACGAGATCCGGTGAAACCGCGGCTCGGGACCCGGCCTCAGGGCCAGCGGCGGCAGCGCTGCGGCGTGGCCCCAGCGGTTCATGGCGGCGAGCCAGTCGTCGTCTGCCGGGGCGTCTATGGCTCGAAACAAGTCGGCAGCCCCCGCTGGACAGGCTTGGCCGGCATCGGCCAGGAGCCGAGCGGCGGCATCCGGGCCCGAGGAGCGATGGGTGAGAAACGCGTCGTAGACCAGCGTGCGCGTGTTCGCCCGGCGCCGCCACCATGGTCGGCCGCCGAACAGCCCTCGCCGGCCGCCGGCCCGGCGATTCGACCGGCGATTCGCGAGTGCATAGAGGCCGATCGGCACGGAGAGCGGAGCGGTTGCAATCAGCCAGGGAACCGCCAAGGCCGTCGTCAGCCGCTTCATGTTCCGCAGCCGGGTTTCCAGACGGGCTTTCTCCGCCGCCAGGCGGATCGTTTTCGCCTCGAGAGCCTGCGCCCGCTCCGTGAGCCGCGCCACCGGAAGCGACACGCGTGTTCGGCGAGCGACCGCCTCGATCGAGTCCTCGTGGGCCGAAAGACAGGTTGCATTGTGCTGGAGTGCGAACTCCGCGATCGCGGCCGCGCTGTCTCCCTCCGCCGCGATGTCGGCGATGAATCGGGGAAACCAGGCTGCCGTGTCCTCGATATCGCCGACCAACACATGCGTCTTGTCCCGGAGAAAGCCCCGGATGTTCGCATTGACCGTGGCGGCCAACTCCGCTGCCGCATGCGGACCCGCCGACGAGTGTCCGCAAATGCCTTCGTCGAAGGCCCGCATCAAAGAGCCGTGATGATGCCACCGCCGGTCGTAACTCTCCGCGACGCGGGATTCATCGCGCACAAGATGCAGGTAGTA
>JAIXPT010000365.1 GCA_027486095.1 Planctomycetaceae bacterium
CCTGTCACATGATCCTGGGCCATGGGGCGAAATGGAGACGAAGGGGATCGAACCCTCAACCCCCGCCTTGCAAAGGCGGTGCTCTCCCAATTGAGCTACGTCCCCGACAGGGTGGTCGTCCGGGCAGCAAAGCCCGGAGGTGAGTGTTCCGGGGCTGGGACCCCGGACGAAGTCAATGCGCGCGCCAAGATTCGAACTTGGGACCTCTACCTTATCAGGGTAGCGCTCTAACCAACTGAGCTACGCGCGCGGGCAAACGGACAAACCAGCGGAACCCCTGTCGGCATTCCGCTGCAGCCGAGTGTAGGTCTGGCGGTGAGCTTTTGAAAGGGGCAGGGTTCGCGGTGCCGCGGCAGAAAGGCCGCACAATTGGGGCTGGCGCCGGCCCCCATTCCCGGTATTTTTCAGGGGTCACTCCAGGAAGGAACCCCAGCCATGGCCACGACGGTCTCACGGTCCTCACGCTCCCGCCTCGTCGGCGCGTTCGTGCTCCCCCTCTTTGTTCTCTCCCTCGCGTTCGCGGCGGCGAGCCATGCGGCCCAGCCCACGGTTGACTATGCCCTCGGCCTCTCGCCGTTCCAGAAAAACGTGGACTACGACCGCGTGCCCGCCGACCAGGTGAAGGCCTGCACGATCAAGATGGAGAAAGAGGGCGGACTCAACTCGTGGGTCGTGCGCGGGCCGCGCGGCGAGGTGCTGCGGGCGTTCTCCGACACCAACGGCGATCGCGTCGTCGATCGGTGGAGCTATTACAAAGACGGCGCGGAGGTGTATCGCGACATCGATTCCAATCATAACGCGAAGGCCGATCAGGCCCGCTGGATCGGTGCCGGCGGCAGCCGCTGGGGCCTCGACGACGACGAAAACGGCTCCATCGATGCCTGGAAGGTGATTTCCGCGGAGGAAGCCACGGCGGAGATCGTCGAAGCGCTGCGCTCGCGCGAGGCGTCGGTGTTCACCCGGCTCTTGCCCACCAACGCCGATTTGCAGGCGGCCGGCTTCGAGGATCCGCTGCTCAGCGATCTCACGGCCCGGGTGACGGCCGCGGCCAAGGGATTTGCCAAACTCGCCGCCGCGCCGGCCAACACGCTCGGTGCCCAGACCCGTTGGAACAACATGCTCGCGCCGCAGCCGGGCATGCTGCCAGCGGGCGCGACGGGCGTGGCGAAAGACGTGACGGCCTACGACAATGTGGTCGCCCTCGTGGACAGCGGCGAGGGCAAGACGGGCGGGGCGGGCCAGGTCTATGTGGGCTCGCTCGTGCGCGTCGGCGACGCGTGGCGGCCGGTCGATCTCCCGCAATTGCCCGGCACGCAGGGGGAGATCACGGATGCCGCGGGATTTTTCTCGCCGCGGGCCGGTGAGCGCGGCGCCGCCGAGGCAGGCGGCCAAGAGAGCGAGAAAATCAAGCCGCTCCTCGCCAAGCTCCGCGAGATCGAAACGAAGTTGTCTACGGCCGATCCCGCCGCCCGGCGGCAGTTGGCCGGCGCGCAGGTAGGGCTGCTCGAGCAGGTCGTGGCGGCGGCCGATGCGGCGGAGCAGCCCTTTTGGGTCAAGCAGTTGGCCGAGACGATCGCGGCCGGCGTGCAGGACGGAGCATTCCCCGAGGGAATCAAGCGGCTCGAGCAGCTGGCCGGCGCCGTGGCGGCCGACGAGCCGCTCGAGGCCTTCGTGCGATTTCGCCTGGCGTCGGCCCGCTATGCCGCGGGCATGCAAGAGCCCGGCGCCGATGTGGCGAAGGTGCAGGCGGCGTGGCTCGAAGACCTGAAGCAGTTCGTGGAGAAGCATCCGCAGGCCCCCGACGCCGCCGAGGCGATGCTGCAGATGGGCATCTCCGACGAGTTCTCCGGCAACGAGAAAGAGGCGATCGAGCGGTATGCGGCGATCGTGAAGGGCTTTCCCGACTCGCCGTCGGCGCGGAAGGCCCGCGGTGCCGCCCGCCGGCTCGACAGCGTGGGCAAGCCGCTCGCGCTCGCCGGCACCGGCCTCGACGGCCGGCCCGTCGCGGTGGAGTCGCTGCGGGGGCGGCCGGTGCTCGTGCACTATTGGGCCACGTGGTGCGAGCCCTGCAAGGTGGATATCGCGCAGATCCGCGAGCTGTATGCGAAGTATGGGCCGAAGAAGTTTGCGGTGGTCGGCATCGCACTCGACACCGACAAGCCGCAGTTGGCGAAGTTTTTGGCCGCGAAGCCGATTCCGTGGCCGCAGCTGCACGAGGCCGGCGGCCTCGACGGGCGGCTCGCCGAGGAGCTCGGGGTGTTGACGTTGCCGACGATGCTTCTGGTGGATGCCCAGGGCAATGTCGTGGACCGCAACCTGGTGATCACCGACCTCGAGAAGAAGCTCGAATCGCTCATCGGGGCAAACTGAGCGCGGCTGGGGCGTAGCGGAAGGCTCGAGTTTGCCTTTGCGGCGGCAGCTTCGCATTGCTACGGTTCCCGGGCGTGCCGGAGCCCCGCGGGGCTCGTTGCCTGCGAGGAGCCTGGATCATGATGCTGTTTGCGCTCTCCGTGAGCCCCGTGCTGTGTGCGATGAGCGTGGTGCAGGTGCTCGGCCTCGCCGCGGCGGGGCTCGCCCGGCTCGCCGAAGGCACGCGCCATGAGCGCGGCTGCCAGTGGTTGCTGGTGGTGGCGCTGGCTGCGGTGGGCGGGGTGTGCGGGTTTGCCCTGCAGTTTGGGCCGGCCTCGGCGGCGTTCTGTGCCGTCACGCTCACGGCCATGACGATGATCGCCGTCTTTGATGGCGGCTCGCGCGGCTGACGCAGGCGGCCCTTTTTGCGTAGCCTGCCGGCAGCCGCAGGTTTTCCCGAACTGCCGCGCCGTTCGCTGCCGTCGCCAGGATCGGAAAAAAACTCCCCTTCGGTGCGACCGGCAGCCGAAACAGTGTCTAGCGGTGTCGCATCCGCATCCGCTGCCGAGCCAAGGAGCCTGCCATGTCCATTTCGAGGTCCGCATATGTGGCCGCCGTCGTCGTGTTGCTGGCGACGGCCTCTGCGAGCGCCGCTGATCTGGCGGCGAACGTCGCTGCCAAGATGAAAGAGTCGGGGGCCCTCAAGGGCTACCGGGTGAACGTCAAGGCCAAGGCGGGCACGGTGTGGCTCGAAGGCACGGTGTCTGACGCCCGGCAGATCGATGCCGCGATCGCAGCTGCCGAAGAGGTGGAGGGAGTCGAGCGCGTGGTCAACCGGCTGTCTGTGGCCGCCCAGGCGTCATCGACGCAGGCCTTCGCACTGCCGGCATCGGTGCGCTCGCTCGTGGGCATGCCTTCGCCGGCAGCCGCGCCCGCAGCCACGCCTGAAATCGACGTGGCCGCTGCCAGGCCGGGCCAGCCGGCCGAGCAGGCGGTGCTCGTCGATCGCGGGCAGCCCGTGGAGGGCGACGAACCGGAAAGTACGAGCGAATCGGGCATCGCCCTCACGCAGGCCGTGGAGCAGGCGATTCCGCCGCAGCAACCCGCTTCGCCCAAGCTCGCTTCGAAGAAGTCTGCACGGCAGGCGAAGCAGGCCGGCCCCCGTCCGCTGGCCAGCCAGCAGGCCCAGCCCGTGCCGCAGCCGCGGCAGGCCCGCAAGGCCGCTGGCGGCGTGCAGCGCACCGCGATGAAAAGCCAGATGATTGAGCAGTCCCTCGCCATGCCCGGTGCTGATGAAGGCTATGTCGGCGGCGAAAATGCGATCGTCGATGGCAGCTATCCGGTGCAGGGTGGCCTCGTGGATGGCCAGATGGTGCCGGGGTCGATGCGAATCACCGAAGGCGCCGGCGGCGGCTACTGCCCCCCTGGGCAGGGCGGCATGGGCGGGCACATGCCGATGGGTGCGGGCGGCATGGGCGGCCCGATGCCCATGGGTGCGGGCGGGGGTGGCATGGGTGGCCCGGGCATGGGTGGTGCTGGCGGCATGCCGGTGCCGGTGCGGGGCAATGGCCCGAACATGCCCAACTACGCCTGGCCGAGCTATGCGTCCTACCCCAACTACGCGGCCCTTCAGTATCCCACGCAGTATTCGCCGACGGCCTGGCCCTACATCGGCCCGTTCTATCCGTATCCGCAGGTGCCGCTCGGCTGGCGCCGGGTGTCGCTCGAGTGGGACGACGGCTGGTGGTGGCTCGACTTCGACGAACGGCACGTCCACAGCCACCATCGCTAGGCGGCCAATCGTCTGACGACGCACGAAGAGCCCGCCCCCGCCAACGCGAGGGCGGGCTTCTTCATGCGCCGACGGCGGCGCGAGCAGCAGCCGCAGAGTTTGCGCCGGCGGAAAATCCTGCAAGTTTCGGGCTGCCCGCGTCGATACAACCGGCAGAGGTTTTCAGACGACCGCCCCGTGCGGGCCGCCCGAGGAGTTCATCATGAAGATTCGTGCCAGGCTGATCGCCATCGCCCTCGTCGTCGCCACGGGCGCCATCACGCAGAGCGGCTGTTTTTGGATCACGTCGGCCGGCCCCAATCTCGGCCCCCTCGCCTTCCCCATCCCCGTGCCGGTGGGCATCCAAAAGAATAAAGAAGATCAATTCTGGAACTACGAGCGCTACGAGCGCGCGCCCGTGCTCGGCCCGATTCCGCCCGGAGGCCCGTGCGAGGCCCTCGACGAGCCGAGCGACGACGAGGTGATGCGGGCGCTGGAAAAGGCCCGCCCCGTGCAGGGCAACTGGCCCTTCCTGTACGAAGTGCAGCGCAACCACGTGCGCATCACGAAGTGCAAGATCGCTGACTACCTCGACCCGCCGCGGCACTATCCGCTCGCCGGCCCCGCCCAGCTGCACCACGCCCACTACAAGTGCACCGTCTACTTCCAGGAAGTGAAGCGGATCGGCTGGCCGGTGCCGCACACGCTCGTGGACGAAGACTGCCAGGAAGTCGTGTACATCGATCACGACCATCTGCACATGGTGGGCGACGTCGATACGGGCTGTAACGCCAACTTCTAGACATACGCCCGCCGGGCCATCCATGGCCCCGGCGGGCTTGGCAGGTCGGAGGCAAAGCCAAGGTTTGCCTCGACCTGCGGCGACAGGCCTCCAGGCCTGTCGGATGCGGCCCGGCTTCGACAGAGCAGGAGCTCCGTCGCCACAGGAAGCCCGAGGCGTGAGCCGAGAGGATGCCCGGGTGGCGAATGACCCCGTTGCCCATGCCGCATGGAGACCGGTCTCCGCCGCCACGCGGAGTCCCCGGGCTTCCGCCCGGGGCTTTTTGTCATGGGTGGCTTCCCGGCCTTGCCGTCTGCAGCGGTCGTGCGGATGGCGGGCGGGGGCGGCAAAGGATTCGCCCGCAGGTGCCGGAGCGGTCGATTGCTCCAGTAATGGGGGCTGTGCCGAGGGATCGGCCGGAGCCCCCGGCGTTTGATCCTCGTTGGATTCGCTCGGCATGGCGCCATGGATGGCCCGCTCGGTGATGTGGATTGCGTGCGGCCTCGCGGCCGTCGCGGCCCTGCCCGCCTGCGCCCAAAGCCCACAGGCCCCGGCAGAATCGACGGCCGACACCGCCATCCCCACGGGCAACCTGCTCGCCACGATCCGCGATGGCGGCATCCTCATGGTGCCGCTGCTCGGCTGCTCGTTTCTGCTGGCCGCCTTCGGCTTCGAGCGGCTCGTGAGCCTGCGCTGGGGCCGCGTGGTGCCGCGGGCGTTCGTGACGCGGTTCATCGAGCAACTCGAGGCGGGCACGCTCTCCCGCGGCGAAGCGCTCGACGCCTGCGATGAGAACGGCAGCCCCGCCGCGCGGGTGTTTGCGGCGGCGGTGCGGCGGTGGGGCAGGCCCGCCGTCGAGATCGAGCAGGCGGCGATCGACGCGTGCGAACGCGAGGTGAACCACCTGCGGCGCTACCGGCGCGTGTTCAACGGCATCGCCACGATTGGCCCGCTCCTCGGGCTGCTTGGCACGGTGTTCGGCCTGATCCGCTCGTTCAACGACGTCGCGGGCGCAGGAGCGATGGGGCGGCCCGATCTGCTCGCCCGCGGATTCGGCGAAGCCCTGATCACCACGGCCATGGGGCTGCTCGTGGCGATCCCCGCGATGGTGCTCCACTGGGTGTTCACGAGCCGCGTCGATCGGCTCGCGATGCGGCTCGATGAAACCTGCCAGCAGGTGATCGACGAGATCTCCCTCGAGGCCACGGCGGAGGCCCCACGCAGGAAGCCCCGGGCCGTGCTGGCGGCGGGAGCATAGGCACGATGCCGCTCGTGCGACTCTCCGACGACGAGGAGCCGGCCCCGAATCTGGCGCCGATGATCGACGTCGTGCTCGTGCTCACGATCTTTTTCATGTGCGCGACGAAGTTTTCGGGCGACGAGCGCAAGTTCGACCTCGAGCTGCCGCAGGTGGGAGCGGCCGCGGCCGTGAGCGGCGGCCGGCCGGAGATCGTGGAGGTGGACGAGGCGGGTGGCCTGCGGCTGGCTGGTGAGGAGGTGGCGATCGGCGATCTGGCCGATCGCTTGGAGGCGCTGCGTGGCGAGCGGCCGGAGCTGGCGGTGCTGATCCGCGGAGCGAAGGCGGTGTCGCACGGCCGGATGGCGGAGGTGTATGAGGCCTGCCGGCTCGCCGACGTGCGGCATGTCGGCATTTCGGTGCAGGCGCGGGGCGAAAC
>JAIXPT010000221.1 GCA_027486095.1 Planctomycetaceae bacterium
GAAGCCCGAGGCGTAAGCCGAGAGGATGCCCGGCTTGCGAACAGCCACGCGTATTCCCTTCGGCTCACGCCTCGGGCTTCCTCTAAGGGGGCAGGGGTAACCCCGAGCCTCCCGTTCTCGTACACGCAGGGAACTTTCCGCGGAGACGGTCGGTGGGCACGCGCAGAAGAAGGGAGTCCTTGAGGACTATCGGCGCCTGATCAAAACCCATGAGTTGTGGACTCTCAAGACGACCGGATTCGAGCATGCCTACCGCCGGCTCCGAGTGCGGGTCGTCATTCCCTGCCTTACCTCCCAGCGGAGGATATGGGGAGCCCGAAGCCGGCTTGGGCGCGTTGACTGCCATAAGCCTCAAGTCTGCAAAGCCGCCTCAGCGCACCGTCACCCGCGCCGGCAGGAGCATCTGCGGCTTGCCGCTGGTGAGCGCCGAGAGCGTGCCGGCGTGGGCCGTGATCGCCTCTACGCCGGGGAGCCCGAGCAGCCGGGCGACGAGGTCGGCTCCGGCGACGGGCGGCGTGCCCGCGCTCGCCATGCCGAAGAGGTCGTCGAACAGGCCACGCGGCTCGGGCAGGAGCACTCGCTCGAGGTCTTCGTCCGCGGCGATGCCGGCGAGTTTCTTGGCCTCGTCGATCGCATCATCAAGCGTGCCGAGCCGGTCCACGAGGCCCGCCTCCTTCGCCATGCGGCCGGTGAACACGCGGCCCTCGGCGAGGGCATCGAGCTTCGCCAGTTCGAGTTTCCGGCCCTCCGCCACCTTCGAGGTGAACAGCCGGTAGACGTCTTTCATCGTCGTCATGAACGCCTCGCGCTCGGCCTCCGTGAACGGCGCCTGCGTCGAGAGCCAACCGGCGTTCTTTCCCTTGCTGACGACGTCGGTGTGCACGCCGTAGCGTTCGAGTGCGCCGCCGACGGCGATCTTGCCCCCCACCACGCCGATCGAGCCGGTCAGCGTGCCCGGGGCGGCCACGATGCGATCGGCCGCCACCGCGATATAGTAACCGCCGCTCGCGGCCGTGTCGGAAAGGCTCGCCACTACGGGCTTCTTCGTGCGCTCGGCCTCGCGCCAGATCAGGTCGCTCGCAAGCGCGGAGCCGCCCGGAGAATCGATCCTGAGCACGATCGCCGCCACCTTCTCATCCTTGGCGGCGTCGCGGATCGCCTCGATCACCGTGTCGCTGCCGGCGGAGCCGCCGGCGAGCAGGTCGTCGCGCCCCTTGCCCTCGGCGATTTCGCCGGCCACGTGGATGATCGCCACCTGCTTGCCCTTGCCGGCGGCTGCGGCCTGCTTCTGCCCGGAGAGCATCTCGACGAGCTTCACGAGCCCGCCGATGCCGGAAAAATCGTTGTCCATCTTCCGCTCGGCGTAATCGCGGGCGATCTTTGGCTCGTCGAGATCGACCTCTTTGGCGAGAGCGGCGGCCACCTCGTCTTCGTAGCCCACGGCATCGATGAGGCCCGCCTCGCGGGCCGCGGCGGGCGTGAACACCCCGGTGTCGATGAGCTCTCGCACCTTCTCCGGAGCGAGCTTTCTGTCGGCGGCGATCCGCTCCACGAGCTGCTCGAACAGGTCGCCCACGAAGGCCTCGTATTGGGCCCGCAGCTGCGGGCTCATCGTGGAGCGAGTGAGCGGCTCACCGGCTCCCTTGAACTCGCCCACCTGCAAGATCTCGGCCTGCACGCCGAGCTTGTCGAGCATCTCCTTGAAAAACATCACTTCGGTGCGCACGCCGGTGATCTCGAGCGTGGCCGCGGGGGGCATCGTGATCGTGTCGCACGCCAGGGCCACCATGTAGTGCACGGGCGCCGAGCCCACGAGGTGCGCCGCCACCGGCTTGCCGGCCTGGCGGATCCGCCCGATCGCAGCCCGGAGCTCATCGGCCCGCGCCCGCCCCAGCCCGGGCGACTCGATCGCGAGCACGACACCCTTCACGCGCGCGTCGTCCGCCGCCTTGTCGAGCCGCTCGATGATGCGATGGAGGTGCGGCGACACGTCAGCCAGCAGCCCCCCCTGCCCCACGCCATCGGGCAGGGCCCCCGTGAGGGTCACCTGGGCGATCACCGGCGTCGCCTTCTTCTCGGCCGCCCGCTCCGATTTTTTGCCCAAGACTTTTTCCACCGCCGCAGCCGTCTCGCCGCCGACGGCCCCCGGCACATGCCACAGGCCCATCATCGCCACGAGCAGAGCACCGAGCACCTTGAAAGCAGTGGTCATGGCCGCGAAAACTCCTGCAGGAAACCGGGCATCACTCCAGTGTAGAGCAGCGGTGCATTCCTTGCCCGGGCGAAAAAAAGCTGCTGGACTTGCGATTGAACGGCCGTATAGTAAGATACCGGCGTCCAGATTCATCAGCCCTTTTCCTTTCCCTTCCCTATCCTCCCTAGGAAACGGCCCCGCCGTTCGGCACCCATGCCCAAGCTCGCGACCTCGAAGTCCGCCGCCCGGAAAAAGTCCACCGCCCGCACCGCCGCCCGCGCGGGAAGCCGGAAGCCGAAACCGGGCCAGCCCGGCGTGCGGCCCTCGCCGCTCAGCAGCCTGCTGCCGCTCGCGGCCGACGCCGAGGCCGGCGATGTGCCGACCGTCCGACAGATGGAGATCTACGGCTTCATCCGCGACAAGATTCAGTCGCGTGGCTTCGGGCCCACGGTGCGCGAGATCGGGCAGGCCTTCAAGATTCGCTCGCCCAACGGCGTCGTCTGCCATCTCAAGGCACTCGAGCGCAAGGGGCTGATCACCCGCGGCAAGAACATGTCGCGGGCCATCGAGCTCGTGATGGAGCCGGCCCATCTTCGCGGCCTGCCGATGGCGGGCTGGGTGGCGGCCGGCACGCTGCGGGCCGCTGAAGAGCAGAAGGAGCGGATCGACTTCGAAGATCTCTTCGACCGCGACGACCACTTCGTGCTCAAGGTAATGGGCGATTCGATGATCGACGCCCAGATCGCCGATGGCGACTGGGTGGTGATTCAGAAGAAGCACTCCGCCCACTCCGGCGACATCGTCGTGGCCCAGACGGAAGACGGCGAAGCGACGCTGAAGCAGTGGTTTCCGGAGCGCGACCGCATCCGGCTCCAGCCCGCGAACAGCTCGATGAAGCCGATCTACGTGAAGAGCGCACGGGTGCTCGGCGTGCTCGCCGGCGTCGTCCGCAAGACGTAGCGACGGGCCTCCAGGCCTGTCGGTGGACAGAGCTGGAGCTCTGTCCCGACGGAAGCAGCTACGCGGAGCGTTCCACCGCGCCATCCTGCAGTTGGTGCAGCTTGTTGTAGAGCGTCTTCAAGCTGATTCCGAGCTCTTCGGCGGTGCGGGCTTTGTTGCCGTGATTGCGCTCGAGCCCCTGCAGGATCGCCTGCATCTCGAGCTCCCGCAGCCTCACGGGCAGCGGCGGCGCGAGGGGCAGCGGCGGCGCAGGCGGCACGGGTGCTGCCGGCATGGCCGGCGACACGGTGCGGAGCCGCGCGGCTCCGAGCCTGGCCGGCAAGTGCTCCACGGTGAGCGGGAGCCCGTCGCACAACACGAGCGCGTGCTCGACCACGTTGGCCAATTCCCGGATGTTGCCGGGCCACTGGTGCGCGGCGAACGCGGCCAACACGGCCGGCTCGGCCACCTCGGCCTCCGGCGGCGTCTGCGGGCGAGCCTTGTGCACGAAATGTTTCACGAGCGATGGAATGTCGTCGAGCCGCTCGCGCAGCGGTGGGATCGCCACTTCGAACGTATTGATGCGAAATAGCAGATCCTCGCGAAACGCCCCCTGGGCGACCATCTCCTCGAGCGACCGGTGCGTGGCGCACACCACCCGCACATCGACGGTGATCGGATGACTGTCGCCCACCCGGCGAATCTCGCCGCTCTCGAGCACCCGCAGCAGCCGGGGCTGCAGCGCCTTGGGAAGTTCGCCGATCTCGTCGAGAAACAGCGTGCCGCCGTCCGCCACTTCGAACAAGCCGGCCCGGTGCTCGTCGGCACCGGTGAATGCTCCCTTGCGATGGCCGAAAAGCTCACTCTCCACGAGATGCTCGGGGAGTGCGCCACAATTCACCGCCACGAGCGGCCCTGCGGCCCGGGGGCTCCCCTCGTGAATCGCCCGGGCCACGAGCTCTTTGCCGGTGCCCGTTTCACCGCGCACGAGCACGGCGGAATCGCTCGCGGCCACCCGGGCCACGAGTCGCTTCACCGCATCGAGCCCGGCCGATGCACCCACGAGCCGTGTCGCCCCCTCCGCACGGCGCACCCGGCCCTCCAGGGCCTTGAGCCGCGCCGTCAGCTCGCGTTTCTTCCGCACCCGCTCGAGCACGGCCTGGATGTCGGCGAGCTTGCAGGGCTTCGTGAGGTAGTCGAACACCCCCTGCCGCACGGCGGCGATCGCGCTTTCGAGCGACGACTTGCCGGTGATGATCACCGCCTCGGTGTCGGGCGAGGTCTCCCGCACGCGGGTGATCACGTCGAGCCCGCCGACGCCCGGCATGTCGAGATCGACGATCACGCAGTCGAACGCCGTGCGATCGAGTGCGGCGAGGGCCGTGCGGCCATCAGGGCAGACGGTGGGCTCGTGGCCGAGCCGGGGGAGCTCGATCCGCATCAGCTCCTGGAGCGACGCCTCGTCGTCGGCAAACAAGATCCGCATCGGCCTAGGCTGCTTGCTGGCTGGAATGATCCACCTCCTTGATGTTTGGCGCGGCCGTCGTACCACCGACTGCCGCCACCGGCAGCGTGATGCGAAACGTCGATCCCTGGCCCGGGCCCGCGCTCGTGGCTTCGATGCGGCCGCCGTGGTCGGCCACGATGCGGTGCACGATCGACAGGCCGAGCCCGGTGCCCTGCCCCGACTTGCGCCGCGTGAAGAACGGCTCGAACAGATGCTCGAGCACTTCGTCGGTCATGCCACAGCCGTCGTCGGTGAGCGTGAGCACGGCCGCCGCGCCATCGCGCCGCACTGCCACGTGCACCCGCCCCGTCTCCTCGATCGAGTCGAGGGCGTTGACGAGCAGGTTGAGAACCACCTGCTTGATCTCCTGGGGATTCACCATCACGAGCACGTCGCTGCCGGCCTCGATCTCGATCGTGCGGCCGGCGAAGCGACCCACGTGCCGGAGCATGTCGGCCACGTCGTCCACGAGGGCCAGAATCGCGGTCGCCTGCCGACGCACCTCGCCGAGCCTCGAAAAATCGAGGAGCTTCTCGGTGATCCCCTTGCAGCGAAAGGCCTCCTGCTGGATGAGCTCGAGATACCGACGCATCACCTGCGCGCCGGCATCGTCGGCGGGGGCGGTCTCCAGCCGGCTTTCGAGCGACTCGGCGCACATCGCGATCGAGGCCAGGGGGTTGTTGATCTCGTGGGCCACGCCCGCCGCCAAAAAGCCGACGCTCGCGAGCTGTTCGTTGCGCACCACCTCGCGCGTGCGCAGCTGCACCTGATGGTCGAGATCGTCGCGGATCTCCTGGAAGCGCTGCGTCATGTCGTTGAGGGCGCCGGCCAATTCGGCCATCTCGTCGCGGGTGTCGAGCTGGATGCGAAAGCCGAAATCGCCAGCTGCCACGCGGCGCGAGCCGTGGCCGAGCAGGCGGAGGGGCCGAAACACCCAGCGATAGGTGAGCAGCCCGAGCGCGGTGAGCAGCGCCGTCGCCGCCAGGGCGGCGGCCCATGTCGTGACGATCAGCGTGCGGTAGCCCACCCGCACCTCTTGCGAAAGGTCGTGGAGCCGCTCCTGGAGGAAGGTCGGGAGCTCCGCCGACAGCACGGCAAGCCGCTCGAGATGCGGCTCGACGGCGAGCAGCTTCCGGCGCTGATCGGGCACCGACTCCTCGATCCAGGGCAGAAGGCGGCCCTGGTCGGCGCCGGTGATCGACCGGATCGTCTCCAGGCACGACGTGATCTCGCGGGCGGTCTCACGCTCGCGGCTGCGGTCGCCAAACGGCATGTCGTCGAGCTCGCCGGCGGCGAGCTCCTCGCAGTAGCGCTCGAGCGCCCACCAGGTGCGTTCGATCTGGTCAGTGAACCAGTCGCCGAATGCCGCGTCATCTCGCGGCGTGACGGCCAGACGCATGAGTCCGAGCGGCATCGTGGCGCCCGGGCCGTCGAACGTGCCCGGATCACCCGCCAGCGCTCGGGCGTGCACCAGCCGCAGATCGCTCACGGCTGCGCCGAGCGCGCTGGCCCGCGGCAATTCGGCGGCCCGGCAGCTCAGCGCCCGCACGAGCCGGCGATAGGAGTAGATGCCGAGAAAGCTGCTCGCCGACAGCGTGGCCACCATGATTCCCACGAGCAGGCCGCCGAGGAGCAGTTTGTCACGAATCGGCCGCCGTTTGTGCACGCCGTTCCTCGCCTCGCTGGTGCCACCCGCGCCGTTCGGCGTGGGGCGGGAAGCTAGCAAAGCTGCGGCGACGCCGGAAGACGGAAACACCGCCTCACACCAGGCCAAAACGCTTCCGCAAGATCCACTCGAGGATCAGGAGGCCCGCGAGCACGAGGAACATCGGCCACTTGTCCCACGGCGTGTAGGACCATTGTTCGAGCGTTTCGAAGGCGGCGGGCTGGGTGCGAATCTCGTCGAAGATCTCGGCGAGCTCCTCCGGCGCGCGTGTCCCGCCCGTCGTCGCTTCGGCGAGCTGCCGCATGAGGAGGGGATTGGCCCGTGGATTGGCCAATTCGAGATCCTGCCGCACCACGGTGAAGCGGGCCGATCGCTCGAGCGGCTCGCGGCCCGGCCGCACGGCCTTGACCACGAGCTTCCAATCGCCCGGCTCCGTGAACTCGGCGAGCGTTCCGGAGAAGGCGTCGCCGCGCCGCGGCAGCCTGACAGGCCGGGGTTTGCCACCCGGCGAGACGGCCACCGCTTCGAGCTCGACATCGGCGACGGCCGAGCCGTCGGGATGGGTGACACCGGCATCGCAGCCGATCGTCATGCCCGGCGCGATCCGCCGCTGCCCGAGCCGCACCCAGAGCGAATCATCCTCGGTGCCATCCTGCCGCGCGAGCCAGAGGACAAGCTGCCTCCAAAACCGCCGATGCTGCTCGGCCGCTCCCTGCATGGCCCAGCGCCAGGTCGAATCGGCCGCGAAGGCGGCCACCCGGCCGGTGCCAAACTCGCGGGCCACGAGCAGCGGCCGGCCGTCGCCGGTGTTCGCGAGCCGTTTGGCCTCGGGGACGAGCCGGCCAAGGTCGGTGGCCCCGTCGAGGGCCGGCATGCGTTGCCAGGCGGCCTGTGTCTCCTGGTCGCTCTGGCCGAGCCGCAGGATCGAGACGCCGCCGAAGCGCCGGTCGGGCACGAGCTGCAGCGGGCCTTCGAGATGCAGCGAGGGGCGAATCGGCTCGTCGAACGGCTGGCGGGCGAGCCGATCGGGCACGAACGGCACGAGCGCTCCGAGCGCCGAAGACGCCCAGCCGCCGGCCTCGAAGGCGTGCAGGCCACCCAGAAACCCGATTCCGGCGCCCGCCCGCACCTTGCCCTCGATCGTCGCCAGATCCTCGGGCCGCAGTGCCGAAGCATCGAGGTCGCCGATCAGGAAGACGTCGTAGTCGGTGGCGAGCGTGCGGCCGAGATCGACCGGCCAGCGGTCGCGACGGCTCGAATCGATCCACTGAAAATCGACCTGCATGTCGGGGCTCGCCGAGAGCACCCGGCGGAGAAATCGCTGCTCCACGCGCAACGCCCCCTCCAGATAAAGCACCCGCAGCCCGCCATCGACCACCTCGACGAACGTGGAGAGTTCGTTGTTCGTCGTCACCGTCTCGCCTTCCTGCGGCTCGACGACGAGCGCCACTTTGCGCTCGCCGAGCGCATCCGGCGTCCAGGCCAGGCGCACGGGCTCCTCCGCGCCCTCGCGGCCGCCCCGCACCGTGGCCCGGGCGGCCTCCCGCATCTGTCCGGCGGCGTTCTCGACCATCAGCCTCACCGTGACGTCGCGATCGGCCAGGCCCTCCAGCCGCACGCGCCCCGCCACTTCGATCGTGTTGCCGAGATAGGCCGTCTCGCTCACGGCCAGGTTCGAAACCGCCGCGTCGCGACCCTGCCCTTCGCCCCGCTGCTGCCCGAAGGTGATGCTCCACAGCGGCACTCCCGCATCGCCGAGCCGCCGGGCCACCGCCTGCGGCGGCTGGTCGCGCGGCGGATAGGCATGCTGGCCGCCGTCGCTGAGCACGATCACGCCGGCGACCGTGCGGCCCGTGGTGGCCCGGACGCCATCGTCGATCGCCGCCCCGAGCGCCGTCTCGCCCGCGGTCGGCGCCGGCTGCCAAGGCCCGAGCGGAAACGGATCGTCGCCGACCGGGGGCACGGCACGGGCCTCGCGATCGAAGAGCCAGAGGGCCACGTCGAGGCCCGACTCCGCCTCGAGCGCGCGCGCCGCCGGGCGGGCCGTGGCGAGCGCCGCCGTGAGCTCCTGCCAGCGGGTCTGGCCATTGAGCCCATCGGCGACAGTCATGCTTTCGGAGGCATCGGCGACGACGAGCACCGTGCCCGGCTGCCGCGCCTTCTTCGTGGCCACGATCGTCGGTCTGGCCATGCAGGCCACGAGCGCGAGAAACGCCGCGAGCCGCAGGAGCACGAGCGCGAGCCGGCGGCCCGGCCCGACCCGCGACCGGTCGGGCCCCACGGCGAAGAGCACCGCGGCGAGCACGACCGTGACGACGCCGACGAGGCCCCACGATCCCACCGGATCGAACGCCACCGCCACGTCTTCGAGCACGCTGCCAAGCGCGATCATGCCGGGGCCTCCGTCGTGACCGGCAGGGGCGGCGGGGCGGCGGTGAAGTCCTGCGCTGTCGATCCGGCCGGAGCGGATGGCTCACGCGGGGCGTAAAAGCGGTTGGCGAGCATCCAGTCGAGGGCGACCATGGCCGCGGCGAAGAGCAAGAGCCAGCCCGAGAGCTCGGCACCGACGCGTTCGAGATTCACGTCGCGCACGAGCTCCTGCTCGGTGCGGGCGATCCGCGTGCCGGGCCCGAGCACGGCCTGCAACAGGGCGTCGTCGAGACGCACCACGTCGGTCGCGGCCGCGTCGAGATTCGCACTGAATCCCTTCGTGAAGCCGCCCGCCTCCCCTCCGGCCCGCACGACGTAGTTCCCGGGCAGCTGCGTGGCCGTGACGGTGATCGTACCCCGGGCCTGGTCGATCACGGCCGGAAACTCGTCGCCCGCCGGCGTGCGCACGAACGCCGCCGGCACGTCGCGCCGATCGATGTGGAGCACGGCCGAACGCCCCGCCACGATATTGCGATCGTCGGACGTGTCCACGGCATACCGGAGCGTCTCGTTGGCGAGCATCACGAACGGCCACGGTTCGAAGCCGGTGGCGAGCGTGTTCCAGGCCTCTGGATCACTCGCCGGCTGCGACACCGGCGTCGTCACGGTGATCACCATCCCCGCGCCGACGCGATGCTCGAGAATCGCGGCGAGGCCGTTGCGGTAGGTGGCGATCGGCACGGCACCGCTGTCTGCCGCGGTGAACTCCCAGTGGCGCTCCACCGGGAAATCCTGCCAGGGCACCGCGTC
>JAIXPT010000231.1 GCA_027486095.1 Planctomycetaceae bacterium
CTCGTGATCGGCGAGCGGCCGGGGCAGGGGCCGCAGCTCTTCGAGCGGCGGCGGCAGAAAAACGTGCAGAAGTGGAAGGCCTGGCTCGGCAACATCCTCGCGCTGCGGTTTCGCGGCATCGATCCCGACAGGCTCCTCGCCCGGCTCGATCCCTGGCTGGGCTGGCTCTTCGATCCGCCGGCGATCGTGGCGATGCTCGTGTTTGCGGCGAGCGCCCTCTTGCTCGTGCTCGTGAATTTCGACGTCTTCCGCTCCAAGCTCCCGGAGTTCCACCAGTTTTTCGCCTCGGGCAACTGGCTCTATCTCGCGATCGCGCTGGCCGTCACGAAGATCTTCCATGAATTCGGCCACGGCCTTTCGTGCAAGCACTACGGCGGCGAGTGCCACGAGATGGGGATGATGATGCTCGTGTTCACGCCGTGCCTGTATTGCGACGTGTCCGACAGCTGGATGCTGCCCTCGAAGTGGAAGCGGGCGGCGATCGGGGCGGCGGGCATGTATGTGGAGGTGATCCTGGCCTCGATCGCCACCTTTCTCTGGTGGAACTCCTACGGCGGCATCTTCAACCAGCTCTGCCTCGACGTGATGTTCGTGTCGAGCGTGTCCACGCTGCTCTTCAACGCCAATCCGCTGCTCCGCTACGACGGCTATTACATCCTCTCCGATCTCCTCGAGATCCCGAATCTGAAGCAGAAGTCGCAGTCGATCGCCAGCCGGTTTGCGAGCCGCTGGTGCCTGGGCATCAAGCAGCCCGACGATCCTTTTCTGCCGCAGCGGCGGCTCGCGCTCTTCGCCCTGTATGCGGTGGCCTCGGCGCTCTACGGCTGGTTCGTCTCGCTTTCGATCTTTTTGTTCGTGTGGAACGTCTTCAAGCCCTACCGGCTCGAGGTGATCGGGCAGATCCTCGCCTTCTCGGCCCTGTGGGGCTTGGTGGTGCGGCCGGTGCAGGGCATGATCAAGTTTCTCAACATCCCCGGGAGGCGCGACGAAGTGAAGGCGGTGAACGTGATGCTCACGGCCCTCGTGGCCGCGGCCCTGATGGCGGCGATCGCGCTCATTCCACTGCCGCAGCGGGTGTGGTGCGGGGCCGAACTCCGGCCGCGCGGCGAGGAGACGGTGTATGTGACGGAGGCGGGCCGCCTGGAAAGCCTGGCCGTGAAGGCGGGCCAGCTCGTGCGGCAGGGCGACGAGCTCGCGCGGCTGTCGAGCATCGATCTCGATCTCGCGATCACCGAGCTCGAAGGCAAGGAGGCCGACGCCCGCACGCGGCTGGCGAGCCTGGAGCGCGAGCGGTTCACCGATCCGGCGGCGGGCCTGGAGATCGGCACGGTGGAGGAATCGTTGAAGAGCATCCTCGAGCAGCTGGAGAAGAAGCGGAAAAACCGCACCGAGCTCGTGCTGCGAGCGCCCCGCTCAGGCATCGTCCTGCCCGCGCCGCGCGTGAAGGAGCAGCCCGCGGCCTCGGGCAAGCTGCCGCCCTGGAGCGGCAGCCCGCTCGACCCCAAGAATCTCGGGGCCACGCTCGTCGAGGGCACGGTGCTCTGCATGGTGGGGGAGCCCGAGCAGTTCGAAGCGGTGATGGTGGTGGATCAGTCGGAGGTGGAGTTTGTGGGCCGCGGGCAGCAGGTCGATCTCAAGCTCGACGCCTTCCCCTGGCACACCTTCACCGGCTCGGTGGCCGAGCTCGCCGAGACCCACATCGAGAGCAGTTCCGAGCGCATGAGCGTGAAGGCGGGCGGCCTCGTGCCCACCGAGACCGACGAATCGGGCCGCGAGCTACCGATCTCGACGAGCTACGAGGCGATGATGACGCTCGACGACACCGAAGCCGTGCTCACGCCGGGCATGCGCGGCACGGCCCGGATCCAGGTGGGCAGCCGCACCGTGGGCCAGTGGCTCCTGCGCCTCCTCTGGCAAACCTTCAATTTCAGAATGTAGCGACAGAGCTCCAGCTCTGTCGTGCCCCATGTAGCGACAGAGCTCCAGCTCTGTCGTTGCCGGCTTTCATCGCATCAAGACCCGTCTGCACGTGCCACGAGTTGGCCTTCGACGAATTGATGAATCAACGCCGAAATCAGGCTTTGATAGGGAATACCCCGCTCAGCAGCCTTTCGCTGGATCCCCGCCAAATCATGGTCGGACAGCCGAATGTTGATCCTCCGGTCCTTTCGCAGCGTATTTTCGGCTGCGGCGGCAAACGTCGCGAGCAACGCCGCGGTCGGATCGTGGAGCACGAACTCATCATGATCGAATGCCCCAACGATCTCTTTTTCCTCCCGACTCAACCTGCTGACGCGAGGTTTCATCACCGTCGCTCCTGTTCACTGAGGTATTGCCGCGTGGCTTTCCTGCTCGGAATAATCGTCCGCAGATTGATCACTTCACCCACGATCTCGAACGGCACCATATGCACGTAGTCATTCACGATCACGAATGCGATTGATTGGCGTGGATACCTTTTCTGATTCGGATGCGGACCGATCTTCCATACGTCGCCGCGGCCGAGGTGAATGATGATCTCGTCGAAAGAAATGCCGCGGTGTTTTCGCAGCCACGCATTCTTCTCCGGGCGCCAATCGAACCGCATCGTAATAGTATGCCTATCAGGCACACGCTGGGCAAGTCGCGAATCGGCTGGGCCTGGCCCCCGTAGCGACGGAGCTCCAGCTCTGTCGTGCAGCATGTGGCGACAGAGCTCCAGCTCTGTCGTTGCCGGCTTGCCCGAGCCCCGCATACGCTCTCGCACATGCCCACGCTCGACCGGATCACGCTCTATCCCGTGAAGAGCCTCGACGGTGCCGACGTCGAGGAGGCCCGCGTGCTCCCCTCGGGCGGCCTGGAATTCGACCGTCGCTGGCGGCTCGCCTTTCCCTCTGGCTGGCGATGCTGTGCGGTATACTGGATCATCGCTCGGTGATCTGGAGGCCCGGCCATGTCTGGTTTTGAACGCATCACGTTTGACCCGAAGGTGATGGGCGGCAGGGCGTGCATCCGAGGCCAGCGGATTACGGCCTCGTTGATTCTGAATCTCGTCGCCAACAGCATGGATGTGGCTGAGATTCTGCGGGCCTACCCCACTCTGGAGGCTGAAGACGTGCGTCAGGTTCTGAAGTACGCAGCCTGGCTCGCCGACGAATCCGTCCTGCCCGCCGAAGCCGGCTCGGCATGAGACTGCTCCTGGATATGGGAATCTCCGTCGGCTTGACGGATGTTCTGCGTTCGCATGGCCATGATGCAGTCCACTTGCATGAACGCGGCCTCGACACGCTCCCAGATTCGGAGATTCTTCAGCTCGCGAATGTCGAAAAGAGAATCGTCATCACTCATGACCTGGACTTCACTGATCTCTTGGCCACCAGTGCCGCGATTCTGCCCAGCGTCGTCATTTTTCGCCTGCGAAACATGCGGCCTGAACGGGTGTTGGTCAGGCTTCTCGCCGTGCTGGCAGAACACCCCGCCGACCTTGGACAGGGTACGATCATTTCTGTGACAGAATCACAGATTCGCAAACGCACACTGCCACTCGAGCCGCGCTGACGCACGCCTGTGGGGCAAGCGTCCCGCTTGCTACATTCCCGCATGCCCACGCTCGACCGAATCACGCTCTATCCCGTGAAGAGCCTCGACGGCGTCGATGTCGAGTCGGCCCGCGTGCTCCCCTCGGGCGGGCTCGAATTCGACCGCCGCTGGCGGCTTGTCGATCTCGACGGCCGCGTCGTCAACGCCAAGCGTTCGCCCCGCTTCCACACGATCCGTGCCGAATTCGATCTCGCCGAGCGGCTCGTCTCGCTCGCGATCGATCCCGCCGCGCTCGCGGCGCGGGCGATCCCCGGCATCGAGCCGCTCGCCGTGCTTCGCCCCGCATCGTTCCACCTCGTGCCGGGGCCCGAGGGCCCCTGCGGCTGGCTCTCAGAAGCTCTTGCCGAAACAGTGCTCTTGCAAGAGCGGGCCGAAGGCGGCTTCCCCGACGACCGCGATGCCTCGGGGCCCACGCTCATCTCGACGGCGAGCCTCGCCGAAGTGGCCCGCTGGTTTGGCTTCGACCTCGCGGAGAGCCGGCGGCGGTTTCGGGCGAATCTCGAGATCGGCAAGTGCGACGCCTTCTGGGAAGACACACTCGCAAGCCCCGCCCACCCCGGCCTCGCGCCCGCGCTCGCCGATCTCCCGGGCGACCTCCCGGCCGATCCCTACGCGAGCCTGCCGCCGCCGGAGCCTTGGGAGTTTTCGATCGGCGAGGCCCGCTTCAAGGCCACGAACGTGTGCAAGCGGTGCATCGTGCCCATGCGAGACAGCCAAACGGCCGCCGTCACGGCCCACTTCCGCGACGCCTTCGAAGCCCGCCGGGGCAGGGGCCTGCGGCCCGATGTGGATGCGAGCGGGTGGGGAAGCTTCTACCGTCTGGGGGTGAATACCGCACGCCTCGAAGATGGCCCATTCGCGGCCGGCGATCCAGTCACCCTGCCGTGATCCCGTCAGACGAACCGACCGAACGCAGCCGTCTTCAGCTCAGGCTTTACCCGCTGCTGCTCGAGAGCCATGGCCACCGATGGCGCAGCGTTCGTTGCAAGCCTCGCTGCCGGCGTCATCGCGGGCGCCGGAAGCCGATATGGGTCGGCAGCCGCATAGTTGACGCGATAGCCCAAATCCTCCAGCGACCCCACCGTCAGCCGGCTAATCGGCATGGGAATTCCACCAGCTTCCGCATATCCGGTCATAAGTTCGGTGCGGAATATGCTTTCCCGCCAGTGAGAGTCACGAGTGCCTTCGCCACCCTGGTTTTCAACCGGCACGCCATCGGGGCGCGTAGCACTTCCGAGAAGTGACTGATACTCCCTGAGGCCGCCTGCTCCAACATACTGCGGGTTCTGTCCACCCACGCCTACCACCAAATTGAACCGTTCCCATAGGGTACCGATTCCAATAACATGCCCCATTTCGTGCAGGATCACCCCCGTGAACGTCCCGTTCGACACCATGGCAGCGACGTCGGCGGAATCGAATCGCATCTCGCCCGTGATTGGCAACCCTCTCGGCCCGTTCCGGATTTCCCGTGGTCCCGCAGATCCGAGTATCCTCCCCGGCCCATCGATGAATGGTGCGGTCGCAGTGATCTCAATATCATCGATGACGCGGCCCCCGAGCGTAACATCCGGTAGGTCGCCGACGATGATCTCCGACCATCGTCGGGCGGCCGAGCGAAACGCCTGTTGCTGGGTGGGTGTCAGCGAGTTATCTGGGAACGTCACGATGATCTGAAAGGCTGTGTCGTCGTCCTGGATTGAGGCTGTGCCGCTCGCCGACGCTCCGACACCTGCAACCGTGGCGATCAGTTGAAACGTCTCAGCGTCCTCGACATTCGTGTCGCCGATCACATTGACGGTCACGGTCTTCGCGATCTGGCCACGAGCGAACGTAAGACTTCCCGACGAAGCAACGTAATCGACGCCCACACTCGCGGTGCCATCCGCCGTCGCATACTGCACGACGATCGGATCGAGCGCCGGAGCTGAAAGGCGGACGATAAACGTGCACGCAGTCAGCCCCGAGTTACCTTCCGCGACAGACGCGTCGGCCACCGACAACGTGATCGGTGCGGGGCCTGTGCCGGCGATCGTCACGCCTACCGGGTCGATCGCCGGCATCTCTGCAGACCGTGACCGGACCCTGATGAGGAAGTATTCATCGGTCTCGGTAGCGTCTGCGTCGGCAACCGTATTCAGCGCGAAGGGCTGCGACCGACGCTGGCCCGCGAGAATCGTCACCGGCATATCGCGGAGCGGCCGGTAATCACGGGTCGTGGCCGTGCCATCCTGCGTGCTCACGAAAAACGTCTCGGCCCGCGTGGCCGGCGACGTGAGTTCGATCACAAAGGGAGCCGCCCCCCCCTCGGCAATCCGGCTGGGCCCCTGCGGCACGATTGCCGCCGTGTAGTCGTCGTTGTCGCGCACGGTCACATCGACCTTCGCATTGGTAGCGTCGATCGTGCAGCCCTCTGGCCGGAAAAGCATAAATCGCAGCGACTCGGCACCCTCGCGCACCGCGTCATCGACAGCGGCGACCCGAATCTGCTTCACAGTCTCGCCGGGGCGAAACACAATATTGCCCGACGGACCGGAGAGGCTGGTACTCCCAAGCGATAGCCGGTAGTCGGCGGGCACGGCTGCGGCTAAACCGCCATCTCCCGAGACCATATATCCGACCCGCACTGCCTTCGTGTCCGGGGCTGAGAGTTGCACCGTCAAAAGCAATGATTCACCCCCCTCGCTGATCGCACCACCGCCAACGACGGCGACGACCGCGGGACAGTCACGCCGCTCGAGCGACTCGAGGCTCAACCGACTCAGGCGGCGGACGCCGGGGCGATATGCCGCGGCCAGCGCCGCACGCGTGCGGCTCGCAAGGGTAGACCGGGGCATGAACGCGGGCTCCTCGGGGCATGGGGAAGGACACCTTCCCCGAAGTCCCGAGAATACCTATCGGCCGCGAGCGGGGCAATTTTTCGGCGTGAGCCGCCGAGCCGGGCGATCCCCCCGTGCAGTTCCCACGTTTCACACGGTCAGGGCGGCAGCGCTACGGTGACGGCAGGAGCTGTGGATTGCTCGACGTTTGAGGCCGTGCCAGCCGCACCATTGACCACGAACTCCTCGCTGATCGTGAAGCCGCCGCTCGATCCGCCCTGGAGCAGGATCGCCGTCGGATCCACGGCGGGCGGCACCGGGGTCGTGGAGGACGACTTGACCGAAAAGAGCGTCACATCGAGCGTTCCGGCATCGTTGCTCGCGAAGGCGGGCAGCGCGGTCGAGAGCGACTCGAGCGAACTGCGGCCGTTGATCGTGAGTGACGAGGCCGCATCGTTCGACAGGCTCGCAAAGGCTTCGTTCGTTGCTTCGAGCACCCGCAGATTCGTGAAGGTTGTCTGGGTGGCCGTGTTGTTCTGCACGAGGACGCCCTGCTGCGATGGCCGCGTGATCGTGGCCTGGCCGATCCTCACAATCTTGTTGGTCGCACCGGCATTGCTTGCCACCTGAATCGGAGCCGGGGCCGCCGATGCGGTGTCGTTGATCGCCAATGGGGCCGATGCAACCAACACGTCGTTTGTTGCCACGGACGTGGAAAGCGTGTCAGTCGTCGTGTTCACGTTCACCGACCCGCCGGTGAGGTTCTGCACGAGCACGCTCTCGTCCGTCGCAGCCGTACTGGCGATGAGCCCCTGGAACTTGACGTCGGGTGCGCCGCCGTTGACCCACAGCCCACGGCCGGCGTTCGTGACATTCATGTTGTAGAAGTTCACCGCCCCGGATGGCACGCCCGCCACCGAGACGCCGGTCTGGCCGGCGTTCGTCACGATCTGCACGTCGTTGACGTTGGCCCCGGTCGTGAGTGTGTTGTCGGCGACGATGCCCACCGGGGCATTCTGGATCCGGAAGTGATCGACGATCGCACCGTTGCGAAGTGTGATTGCGTTGCCCGAGCTCGTGAGCACGGGGTACGTGGTGCTTGCCGGGCCAAAGAACGACCGGGAGCCGCAGGTGGCCGTGTTGAGCTGGAGCGTCGAGCCCTGGCCTACGAGGATTTGGTTGTCTGCCTGAAACAGCCAGGTGGAGGCGTACGGCGTCGTGGCGCTGTTGCCCGTGTGGACAAACACGATGTCGTAGGGGTTCGCAGCCAGGGCCTGCGCGGCAGCCAGCGTCTGCACGGGAGTCTCCGCTGTGCCGTTGCCGCGCGGGGCCGCCGCGCTATCCACGTGGATCACGTTCCACGCGGCATTCGTGACGGGATTGACCGCCACGATCGGGGTCTGGTGGGCCCGCACGATGTGCTCGTTGCGCATCATCGGCTGCTCGACCTGGTCGGGCACGTTGCGGCGGCGGCTGCCGCCCATGCGATACGTGAGCCGGGCGAAGCCGGTCCAGTCAAAGAAGCTATCGTTGTTGGCCTGGAGCGAGAAATCCCAGTTCTTCACGAAGGTCATGTCGAGGCGAGTGTAGACACCGCCGAAGTAAGGCACCACGTCTTGCCCTGCCTGCGAGCCGCTGCCCCAGTTGTAGCGGGCATTGCCAAACGTATAGCCGCCCACGCTGATCATGCCGGCCCAGTCGGAGAGACCGGGGATGTAGGCGCCCACCTCGAGGTCGGCCCCTGAGAGCGCGGCGTCGAGGCCGTATTGGCAGAGGATCGAGTTGCCCACGAACCAGCCGTTTTGGCCCGGAGCGCCGACGGTGTAGGCCGTCGTGCCAACAGGGATGTAGCCGTTGCTCCGCAGGTTGCCGAAGTCGGTAAGCCACTCGCCGCTCACGCCCACCTGGTTGTAGACGTGGCCAAACTGGCCGTATTGCGCCGTGCCGAGGGCGCCATTGGTGGGATATTGGTTCAAATCGCCGTCATAATCCCAGTAGACGCCGAGGCCCAGGAGCGTGCCGCCAAGAAACTGCTTGCGCACGATGCCGGTGTTCGAGAAGAAGCCGCCGTACACCGAGAGATGCCCGCGAAGGTCGGCGGCCCAAAGCCCGCCCAGATCGTCTTCGCCATAGGGAATGAACCCGCCGAGCGTCATGTAGCTGCCGTTGTATCCAAGGCCACGGTCGGCGGCGTTGACGCCGTAATACATCCAGCCCGGGCCGTTGGCGTTGAGCTCTTGAAACCCTTGAATGGCACTGCCTACGAGGCCGCCCGCCGGCGCCATCGGCGCCTGGCCCATCTGGGCGTGTGCAGCCGCGCCGCAGCACGCGATCGCAATTGCGACGATCAGGCTCGGCAGTGATGAAAGGCGTGGCATGGTCGGGTGTCGGGTGTGCGGTGGACGGTGGTCAAATGGGCAAGAGGCGTACGCTCAAATCACGGAGGGGTCGGGACGATCGGAACCGGTTGCGGGGGGAGTGCGGGCGGTGCTGATCCATACACCACCTCAGCCGTTGCAGGCACTTCCACGACGTTGGTATTGAAATTGACCGCCCCGAGCTCTGCACGACTGCCGGCATTACTGATCCCGATCGCGCCTGTCACGCCCACAAGCGGATTCTCTGTCTCTAACCGAATCCCTCCGCCGGCAGTTCCACTCGCGGTGATGCGATTCGACGACATATTGGCCGTGACTTGGCTACCGGCCGGAAATGTGCCCGCAACAGGACCGGACGCGATCAACGAGATGCCCGTGGTGCCTGCGGTAATCGCATTATTGGTGGCCGTCAGCTGTGTGTTCGTGCCATTATTGGCAGGCCGATCAACGCCGTTTGCGACCAGAATCCCCACGCTCGCCCCACTGATGGTCGTGTTTGCAACCTGAACTCGGGAGTCGCCCGATGCAGTCACGCCCGCTAAACCCGTGTTTTGAATCGTCGTAGCGCGGCCGTTGATGACTGTCGGATCGCGTCGTACATCGAGGTTGCTATCGACGGCGGAAATACCGACACCGGCCTGGGATATCGTCGAACCGAAGACCTGCACCACCTGGTTTGCACCGCCGACGCCGTTCGCGTCGATCGCGAACCCGGTGGACTGGTTGACGGTCGATCGCAGGAGCGTGACCTGTGTCGTCGTCGATCCTGCTCCCGCCAGGATCGTCACGCCGTTATTGCCGGACCCCGTGATCGAGGAATCCTGAACGAGCACGGTGTTGTCTGTCCCGATCACGCGTAGGCCATCGACTGTCGCCGACTCGATCGACGACGTGCCCGTGAGGTAAAAGTCGGCACCGGCGCCGGAGACAGTCACGCCGTTTCCAGATGAACTTCGCACCCGCGTCTGCACGAGGCTCATCCTTGCATTCGCACCCGACACGACGGCGGCATCGTCGCCGGTCGTCACCACCGAACCACGCAGGCCGGTGACCGTGGCTCCGCTGCCGGATGCCACAAGTGCCGATTCGGTCGTGTTCGTGATCTCAAAGTCGGTGGCATTGATGGTCGAGACGGCGCCCGCCGCCACGATCGCGTCGCCCGTGGTGTTCGAAATCGTCGAGCTCGTGAGAATGACTCCGGAACCGGAGCCTGAAGCCAGGATCGCCGTGCCAGTGGTGCCGGCGATTGACGACGTCGCCACCGTCGCCTGCGCCCCAGCGCCCGACACGAGCATGGCACGGCCCACCGTGTTCGTGAACGTGGAGTTCGTGATATTCACATTGCCGCCGGCCGTCGCGAGCACGAGGCCGTCGTTGTCCAGGCCAACGAGTTGCAGGCGGTCGAATTTGAAGGTGCCCGTCGAACCGGCATTCGAGATCAGCACGCCACGCTGCGGGATCCCGGCCCCGCCGGCGACGATGACATCGGAGATGGTCGCGACGCCCGGTGCGGCGAGCCCGGCACCGTCGGTGATGCCGACCGGCGAACCGGTGATCTGAAAATGGCTCACGACCGAGCCGTTTTGGTCGATAGCGATGGCCGGACCAATGGGATTCGTGATCACCGGATAGAGGCCGTTGTTGGCACCCACGAACAGCGGTTCGGGCCCGCAATTCACGGTCGGGATCTGGTAGGTGCTGCCCTCGCCGATCAGATATTGGTTTTGATTTTGAAACGTGTAGCCGGCCACCGGCGTGACATAGGGGGTCGCCGGGCTGTTGCCCACGTGCACATAGACGATGTCGTATTGGGCGAGGGCGGCACCCTCCGCCTGCGTGAGCGTCGTAAAGGGCGTTTCCGCTGTGCCGTTGCCGCCCGCCGCAGCCGTGTTGTCCACATGGAATACCGTCCACGGCGTTCCTGTCTCGGGATTGATCGCCACCTCGGGCGTCTGACGGGCCCGCACGATGTGCTCGTTGCGCATCATCGGCTGCTCGACCTGGTCTGGCACGTTGCGGCGGCGGCTGCCACCCATGCGGTAGGTGAGCCGCGCGAAGCCGGTCGAGTCGAAGTAGCTGTCGTTATTGTATTGGAGAGAGAAGTCCCAATTTTGGACGAACGTCATGTCGAGGCGGGTGTAGACGCCGCCAAACCACGGCACCGCGGCCGTGCCATCCTGAAACGTGTAGCGCGTGTTGCCGTAGGCGTAGCCGCCCACGCTCATCATGCCCGCCCAGTCGGAGAGCCCCGGAATGTAGGCACCCACCTCGAGGTCGGCCCCACTGAGGGCGGCGTTGACGCCGTTTTGGCAGAGGACCGAATTGCCCACGAATGGGCCGGTGAGTTCGGCCGTGGTGCCCACGGGAATGTAGCCATTGCTCCGCAGGTTGCCCCAGTCGGTGAGCCACTCGCCGCTCACCCCGATCTGGTTGTAGCTCTGGCCACCGGCGAACGTGTACGGCGTGCCCAGGATCGGCGTCGGAGAATATTGATTCTGATCGCCGTCGTAGTCCCAGTAGACACCGATGCCGAGCAGCGAGCCGCTGATGAACTGCTTGCGCACCGCACCGACGTTTGAGAAAAACCCACCGTAGTTTGAGAGATGGCCGCGGAGATCGGTGGACCATAGGCCGCCGAGATCGTCTTCGGCCACTGGGATAAACCCGCCGGCCGTCATATAACTGCCAAGGTAGCCGAGGCCGCGGTCGGCAGCATTGATGCCGTAGTAAAACCAGCCGGGGCCGTTTTGCAGCTGTGCGACCGCGCCATTCATGAGCCCGCCAGGCTGCGCCATGCCCGACTGGCCCATCTGGGCGTGCGATTCATGAACCGGGCCGAGCAGTGAGCCGGCCACCAGCGCGAGCGTGAGAGCCCGTCGGGCGGCCCGCTTCCAGGCCGCGGCCCGGCGACGGAGCGCCCGCAGCCGGGCGGCAGTCCGCTTGCTTCCCGCACGATTCGCAGTGCTGTGGGCCATCCGCATCGATCCCTGACGGTTGCCGGGCCTTCGAGCGGGAAAGGCTCCCGCGCCGAAAAACCGGCATGATCGACAGAAGTGATCGACTCCCCGCCATCGGAACCATGAGTATTTCCGGCAGAGGGGCCGGAATCGGCAGGGGGGGCGGAGATTGCCCAGATTGCCACTGGGCGTGGCGACGGGCCTCCAGGAAAGTAGCGACGGGCCTCCAGGCCTGTCGAATGCGGCCCACATTTCGACAGAGCTGGAGCTCTGTCGCTACGTAGGTCGCTACAGGTCGCTACAGATTGAAGCGGCTGACGGTGTCGGTGAGGCCTTCCACGCTCCGCACCATGTGCTGCGAGGCGTCTTTGAACTCGCGCAGGGCGTCGGCTGCGGCCCGGGAGCCGTCGGTGAGGGTGACGAGGGCTTCGGTGATCTGGGCGGCCCCGGAAGCCTGGGCACGCATGCCTTCGTTCACATGTTCGAAGCGGCCCGTGAGCCCCTGCACCTTGTCGATCACGTCGGAGAACTGGGCGCTGATCGCGTTCACCCGCTCCACGCCCTCTTTCACCTCCGCCGCAAACGTCCCCATCTCGTCCACCCCCGCCGTCACGGCCTGCTGCATCTGCTCCACGAGCCGCTCGATATCGAGCGTGGCCACGGCTGTCTGGTCGGCGAGCCGGCGGATCTCGCGGGCCACCACGATGAAGCCCTGGCCATATTGCCCGGCCTTCTCCGCCTCGATGGCGGCGTTGATCGAGAGCAGGTTGGTCTGGTCGGCCACCTTCGTGATCGTGGTGATCACCATATTGATGTCTTCGGCCCGCTGGCGGATCGCGGCCAGCCGGTCGGAGAAGTCGGCCGTCGATTGCTCGAGGTGGGCCATCGTCTCGCCGATGCCGGCGAGATTCTCGCGGCCCGCTCCGGCCACCGCGGCCGTGTCGCCCGCCACAGCCGACACTTCGTCCATCGTGCCGAGCAGTTCCTTGCCCGTGACGGCGATCTGCCGGCTGGCCACGGCCGCCTCGCTCGTGCTCGCCCCCAGCGAATTGATCGCGTTTTCCTGCTGCCGGCCCGCGGCCGAGAGCTGCCGTGCGGTGGCATTCAGATCGAGGCTCGATTGCTTCACCTGCGAGACAATGCCGCGCAGGCTCGCCGTCATCGCGCCGATGTCACGGAGCAATTGGCCTGTCTCGTCGCCGCCACGGGTGTCGATCACCCCGGCGAGATCGCCCGCCGCCACGCGGCGCGAGGCCGCCACGGCCCGGCTGATCCGGCCGGTGAGCGTGTTCGTGAGCCACCAAAGCAGGCCGAGCACGCCCGCCATGCCCCCCCCGGCGATCGCGGCGCTCAGGGCCAGCGGCTGCCGCACGCGGCCCAGGATGTCTTCGCGGGCCATCTGCATCACCACCGTCCACGGGCCCGTGGGCACTCGCGCTGCGGCGAAGAGGCTCGCCTCGCCCGTGAGCGGGTCGGGCTCGCGCACCACGCGGTCGAGCGTGGCCGCCTGATGGAAGCCCGACAAGATTTTTGCATAGGGCGTGTCGCCGAGTGGCTTCGCCGTGAGATCGGCACCCTCGAGCGTGGAGACGATCACCTTGCCGAGCCGGCTCACCAAAAAGATCTCCACATGCCAGCCGTCGAGCCGCTGCTTTTCCTTGAGCGTGGTGAGCTTTGCCGCGAGGCCATCGAGATCACGATCGACGCCGGCCACGCCCTTGAAGGCGCCATCTTTCGTGATCGGATAGGTCTGCTCCACCATCAGCTTGCCTTCGTATTCATACGGCTCCGTGACCATCGCCTTGTCGGGCTGCGAAGCATCGAGATAGCGGGCGCGGCAGCCTTCGTAATAGAGGCCTTCCATGAGCGCGAGCGGCGCGAGGGCGATGCCGTTTGCCTCGGTGGCACTCCGAAACCAATAGGGCGTGAACCGGCCAGCCGCGGCATCGCGGCCGTCGGCATCGGGCTCGTAGCCGAAGTAGGCGGCATAAAACTGCGGCGAGGTGTCGAGCACGCGGCGGGCGAGGGCGAGCGACTCGGGCCGCCGGCCGAAGAACCCCTCTTCGGCGGCGAGGGCCATGATGCGGGCTGTCGTCACCGCCTCGAGCGAGCCGCGGTCGATCTCGGCGGCGATCGTCTGGGCCCGGCCGGCGAGCACCTCTTCGCCAAACGAGAGCAGGAGCGACTGCATCCTCACATAGTTGATGGCAAGCGCGGTGGCGAGAATCAGCACGGCCGGCAGGATGCCGAGCAGGAGCATGCGCAGGCGGATGCCGAGGGCGGGAAGCTGCATGGCGAGAATCCGGGGGAAGGACCTGTTTTCCAGGGCAACCATAGGTTACTTTCCGGGCACACCCGCCGGCTCGCTTCCCCCGAAACGCCCCTCCAGGCCGCACAATCATGCCCACCCCACCCGTGTGGCAGCTGCAAGACCACGACGCCTTGCTCTTCGACTGCGACGGCACGCTCGCCGACACGATGCCGGCCCATTACCGGGCCTGGCTGCACGTCACCGAGGCCCACGGGATCGCC
>JAIXPT010000209.1 GCA_027486095.1 Planctomycetaceae bacterium
GCCCTGGCCGGCCTTCTCGTCCACGCGGCCCCCCAGGAATCCACGAAGCCCGCCCCCAAGCGCGTCTTCGCCCATTACATGGTCTGCTTCGCCACCTACGGCGAGGGCGTCAAAAATTATAAGCGTGAGATCCGCGAGGCTCAGGCCGCCGGCATCGATGGCTTCGCCCTCAACTGTGGCTCCTGGCACAACGAGCCCCACTATCCCCGTCGCGTTGCCCAGCTCTACCAGGCTGCGGCGGAGCTCGACTCTGGCTTCCGGCTGTTTTTTTCCGTGGACCTCGACAACGTCGATTTCATCCTCGACATGATCCGGACCTACGCCCGCCATCCCGCCCAGTTTCTCCAGCGAGACCGTGTCGTCGTCTCGACATTTGCCGCCTCTGGTGTGCCCTGGAAGGAGAGCGTGCTCCCGCGGCTGAGGGACGAGGGAATCGAGGTGTTCTTCATCCCCTTTTTCTATGCCGGCCGGGGCATCGAATTGCCGTCGTATGACGACGTGGTGCAGCTTCATGCCAAGTGGGCGGACGTGGTGGACGGATTATTCTACTTCGGAGGCCCGGGCCTTCCCGCGCAGCTCGCCGCCTCGAATGCCGCCTCTACAAAGGCCCTCCACGAGGTCGGCAAGATTTCCATGGCCAGCTACACGCCCTCCTACTGGGGCCACAAGCAGCCCGGCAGGCGGTACTACGAAACGGCGGGAGGCGAGGGGACGGAATTGCAGTGGAAGTCGATCATCGAAACGCAGCCCGAGTGGGTCGAGATCGTCACTTGGAACGACTTTGGCGAGGCTTCTTACGTGTGCCCGGTCAAGGACTTTTCGAAAGCGCTCTCATTCCTCGAACCACCCCCCCGCCACTGCCATGCCGGCTACCTCGAACTGAGCCGTCACTTCATCGAGTGGTACAAGACTGGAAAAGAGCCCGCCGTCGAGCGGGAAGGGCTGTTCTTTTTCTATCGCACGCACCCCAAAGAGGCGGTGGTGGAGGGAGACAAGCCGGTCGACCTGCGGAAGGGCGTGATCGAGGACGTGCTTTATGTGACGACGCTGACGAACGCTGCAGCGGAATTGCGGGTGAAGACCGGCGGCACGGCGGCCGAGCCGGTTCCCGTCGCGCCGGGGCTGCGGCATCACCGCCTCCCTTTCAAACCGGGGCCCCAGCGGTTTGAACTCTGGCGCGGCGGAGAAGCTGTCGCGGCGGCGAATGGCACCACGATCGAATCCCATCCCAAGCACTACAACTTCGTGACGACCACGGGCTACGCCTACGTGCGCTGAGGCATGAAGCAAGGTTGCATACTCGGTCGGCGCTCATTGCCAAGGACAATCTCGAGAACAAACTCGACGACAAACGTGAGGAGAATCATGAGTAGCCCGCCACGTATTCACGTCGTCGCCGTTCTCCTCATCGCAGCCGCACTCATGCAGCATGCGATTGGCGGCGATCTTTACGTAGACAACATCCACGGCACAGACGCCGGTTCCGGACGGAAAGAGGCCCCATTTCGATCGATCAAAATCGCGGCAAAGGCCTTGAAGGCAGGCCATACCCTGCATCTGGTGCCGAACGACGTCCCCTACACGCTGGAGGATGTCGATGGCCCAGGCTCTGTCGGGCTCGTAGAGCTTGTGGCATCACAGGCGGGTACGCCGGAGAAGCCGACGATGATCGATGGCCACGGCGCGAAAGTCCTGGGGCTCTTCCATTACACAGCGGAGCGTTGGCGGGACGAGGGGTCGTCCGTGTTCAGCATGAGGCTGCCAAACAACACCGTCACCATGTTCAATCTCGGATTCTGGGCCGGAGCGATTCCAATCGTCTTCTTCGACGACCAGCCGGCCCAGTGGGTAAAGAGCCGCGACGAGCTCGTCGTGGGCAGTTTTTTTCTGGTCAAAAAACTCACCAAGGAAGATCCTCAGAACAACACGCTGTTTGTGAAGTTGGCAGAAGGAAGTACCCCCGCCGACATCAAGATCACCGCGCCGAGCAACGTCACGATTCAGTCGAACGCCAGCCACGTGACGATCAAAAATATCGAGTCGAGCTATTCGTCATTCGACGGGTTCGGAAGTTTTTGGGGAGATGGCCTGGTCTTTGAGAATCTTCATGCAAGTTACAACATGAACCAGGGCATGAGCCACCACAGCTCGGCCGGAGTGCTGATCAGACGTTGTCGCTTCGACCACAATGTGGACTGCGGAGTGCTGGATGTCAGCATGGGCGATGCAAAGACAGGCGATGAAAAGGCCCCGACGCGGGCACGGTATGAGAATTGTCTCGTAGACAATAACGCGTGGCTGGGAGGGGTGCGATTCCAAAACCGCGGGACTTACGAGATGGAGGCTTGCCTGTTCAGGGACAACCGGGCCACGACAGCGGTTGTCTCCGTAGGACGCAACACCTCGTTGACCCTGCGAAACTGCATCATTCAACGTGGTGATGCGGATGCCAAGACAGGCATCATGGCCGAGGCGAACAGCACACTCGAACTCCGCAATTGCACGATCGTGGGCTTCCGGAATGGTGTTGTCGGCGAGCCCGGAGCGAATGTCGCCGTCTCGCATTGTGCCTTTGTGGAGTGTGAGGTGGCGATAGCGGTGCCGCCGTCGATCAAGGCAGAGCGAGTGACGAGTGACCATAACTGCTTTGTTGGCACGGCAAAGTTCAAGGTTGATACACAGACGGTGGGCAGCCTCGAGGAATTCAGGGAGATGGCCGGCCAGGACGTTCACTCCGTAGCGTGGCAGAGCGAGTCGGAGTGGAAAGCATGCAACGCCGCTTGCGGCGCCTGTGTAAAACCCGAGGACGTCGGGATGAGAAAGTAGGGTGCCAGGCTGCCAAGGCGACCGCTACGACTGTCGCGACAAACCGCGCTCCCACGACACCTCCCGACGCCAAAGGCCAAACTCATGGCTCGGGTGGGCGAGGAGTTTCCGCTAGAGTGCCCGGGGTGTGGTGGCGACATCCGACGCAGAGGAGACGGCCGGCAGGAGCCGGCTCACTTCGAACCGGAGGTTCGCAAGCGGGGGAAGGCCAGGATGGCTTCGCCCGCGTGAAGTCAGCCCCTGACACACC
>JAIXPT010000170.1 GCA_027486095.1 Planctomycetaceae bacterium
AGGGATTGCCCCTGCCATTGAGCCGGCGTAGCTGACCAGCGCAGCCAGGATGGCGCAGCGCAGGCAGGTCCGAGCGAGCGGAGCCTAAGGATGGGCGCAGTGAGCGTCCGGCGAGATGGCACGGGGCAACCCCGAGCCGGCGCGAACGAGTATGACCGTGACGCGCTATGCGGGGTGCGTGGATGGGATACACTTCCCAACAACAACAGCCTCGATGAGCGCTCATTCACGATGTCTCCCACCGCACAACCCGCCGCCGCGAATCGATCGTCCGACCGTGGGCGGCAGCTCGCGCTCACGGCGGCGCGGGTGGCGGCTGAGACGCGCGGCACTGATGTGAAGGTGCTCGATCTGCGTGAGCTCACGCAGGTGTTCGATTATTTCGTGGTCGCCACGGGCACGAGCAAGCGGCAGATCCATGCGATGGCCGACGAGATCACGAAGGTCGTGAAGGACGAACTGCATGATCGGCGGCGCGGGGCCGAGGGCTACGAGGAAGGCCGCTGGATCGTGCTCGACTATGGCGACGTGGTCGTGCACCTCTTCGATGCCGAAGCACGCGAGTATTGGGATCTCGAGCATCTCTGGAACGGGGCGAAAATCGTCGCCATGCCTGCTGCGGGAGCGGCCCGCGATGGCTAGCGGCTCGTTTCGGGCGGCGGCCCGGAGGATGTTTGCCGCGGCGCTCGAGCGGCTCGCGGCTGATGCGATAGTCACGCTCGGGCCCGATGAGCTGCCGGGCCTGCTCGAGCAGGTGCGCGAGACGGCCGATGCAAAGTTTGGCGATTACTCCGGCACGATGGCGATGGCGCTCGCCAAGCGGGCCGGCAAGAAGCCGCGCGACGTGGCGATCGCGATCATCGAGCGGCTCGACGTGGGCGATGTGTTCGAGAAGCCCACGGAGCCGGTGGGGCCGGGGTTTATCAATCTGAAGGTCCGCGACGATGCCCTCGCGCGGGCCGTCGCCGAGGCCTGCGGTGACGAGCGGCTCGGCGTGGTGCCGGTCGAGCGGCCCGAGACGATCGTGGTCGATTATTCGTCGCCCAACGTCGCCAAGCCGATGCACGTGGGCCACATCCGCTCGACCGTGATCGGCGCCGCCCTGGCGCGGATCCTGAAGTTCCGTGGCCACACCACGATCACCGACAACCACCTCGGCGACTGGGGCACGCAGTTCGGGATGATCCTCTGGGGCTGGAAACACTGCCGCGACGACGCCGCCTTCGCCGCCGACCCCACCGCCGAGCTCGGCCGCCTCTACCGGCTCGTGCGGAAGGTGGCCGATGCGAAGCCCGAGGAGCTCGCAGCCGATCCCCAGGCGGCGGCCCTCGCTGCGAAATATCCCGACGCCGGCCGCGAGGTGCTGCTCGAAACGGCGAAGCTTCACGAGGGCGATGCCGAGAATCGTGCCCTCTGGGAGCAGTTCATGCCGGTCTGCCGCCGCGAGATCGACCGGATCTATTCGCGGCTCGATGTGTCGTTCGACCATACGCTCGGCGAGAGCTTTTATCAGCCGATGCTCGGCGGCGTGGTGAGCGACCTCGCAGCCACGGGCCTGGCCCGCGAGAGCCGCGGGGCGGTGGGCGTGTTTCTCGACGGCGAGGAGAAGCCGCCGCTCTTGATCCGCAAGGCCGACGGCGCGTTTCTCTATGCGACGACGGATCTCGCCACGATCCAGTGGCGGATGCAGCACTGGCAGCCCGACCGCGTGCTTTACGTCGTGGACCATCGCCAGAGCTGCCACTTCGAGCAGGTGTTCGAGGCGGCGCGGCGGTGGCTGCCCGAGGCGAAAGGCGTGTCGCTCGTGCATGTGGCCTTCGGCACCGTGCTCGGTGACGACGGCAAGCCGTTCAAGACGCGGGCGGGCGACACCGTGGGCCTCGAGGCCCTGCTCGACGAAGGCGTGGCGCGGGCGCTAGCCGTCGTGACGGCGGCCGATGCCGAGCGCGGCACCGGCATGCCCGAGGCCGAACGGCGGCGGATCGCCGAGGCGGTGGGGATCGGCGCCATCAAGTATGCCGACCTCGCGCAGAACCGCACGACCGACTACGTCTTCAGCTTCGACAAGATGCTCGAGCTCAAGGGCAACACGGCGGCCTACATGCAATATGCGGTCGCGCGGGTGGAGGGCATCTTCGCCAAGGGCGGCGTCGATCGGGCGGCGGTGCGGCGGGAATGCGACGGCGTGCTGTTGTCAGACCCACGCGAGCGGACCCTCGCGATGAAGCTCGCCCGCTTCGGCGAGGCGCTTGAAGACGTGGAGGCCGACTATCGCCCCAACGTGCTCACGGCGTATCTCTTCGACGTGGCGGGCGCGTATTCATCGTTCTACGACGCGCTTCCCGTGCTCAAGGCCGAAGGCGCGGAGCGCACGGCGCGGCTCGCGCTCTGCGATCTCACCGGCCAAGTGCTGCGCCGCGGGCTCGAGCTGCTCGGCATCCGCGTGCCCGAGCGGATGTAGCTCTGCCCTGTCAGGGCCCACGTGGGTCGCGCCCGATTCGTCCCCCGGCGCGCCCGTTTCGTCCCAGGTTTTTCCCCTGCGCGCCCGATTCGTCCCTACGCGCGCCCGATTCGTCACTTTTTTGGTTTTTCACTTGGGTTTTGACGGGAAAGGCGTACTTTCGGGGCGTGCCGAGAGACGTTCTTTTTCGCCCGAGCTGTGCCATGGAAAACCAATCGTTCGCCGTCCGTTTGCTGCTGGGCTGGCTGTGTGTGTTCGCGATGTCGCCGCCATTCCAGGCATCGGGGCAAACCATTTCCACCTGGGTCGGCGGTGGCTCCGACAACAACTGGGGCACGACGGGCAACTGGTCCGGGGCGGGCG
>JAIXPT010000358.1 GCA_027486095.1 Planctomycetaceae bacterium
AGGATCTCGGCCCGGAGCTCGGGGTAGTTGGCGAGCTGGCCGTTGAACCCGAAGGCAAACCACTTGCGCTTCTGGATGTGCGGCCGCTCGAGCGGCTGGGCGTAGCCGCGGTCGTCGGCGCCGCAGGTGGCGTAGCGCACGTGGCCGATCGCCGCCGGGCCGACATGCTGCTCCATCAGGCTCTCGTACTTGCCCCGATGGCCCAGGCGAAACACCTCGCTCACGGTGCCCACGTCTTTGAGCGTGGCGAGCAGATGGCTGCGGGCCGGGTTCCAGGCCGTCATCCCGGCCGAGAGCTGGCCGCGGTTTTGGATGTCGAGCAGCATCCGCGGCACGAGCCGCGACACCTCGTCGGGCCCCTGGGCCGGGCAGAGCGGGCTCGGCTCGGAGCCGGGCAGGTGGTAGATCGCCGCCAGCCCGCACTCGTGATGGAGTTCGCTCACTGGAGACGCCTGAAGAAGGGGCTGGAACACCGCGCCGCCACCGGACTATAGCGGCCGGCGCCGACCTCGCTCAACGGCCCCGACTCCGCCGGCATGAAAACGGCGGTCGTGGAGTCGGCGGAGCGTTGTCCGCAAGGGCGCGGTGGCCGACGGTGCCGCCGGGTGGGTAGGATTCTGTTTTTCCTGCGGCACGATTCACCGTCGTTCTCACGTCCATGGCTGACCCGTCGCGCCGGACCCTCGCCGACACCTCCCGACTTGTCGTCGTGAAAGTCGGCACGCGTGTGCTCACCGGCAGCGACGGCCTGCTCGACACGGCGCGGATCGAGGCCCTGGGCAGGCAGTTCGACGCCCTGCTCTCCCGGGGAAAACGCGTGGTGCTCGTAAGTTCCGGGGCGGTTGGCGCGGGGATGGGCCGGATGGGCCTGACGGCACGGCCCCAGGAGCTCGCCCACCTGCAGGCCGTGGCGGCGATCGGCCAGAGCAGCCTGATCGAGGCCTACGAACGGGCCTTCCGGGGCCGCAACCGGCATGCGGCGCAGGTGCTCCTCGTCGCCGACGACCTGCAAGATCGGGCCCGCTACCTCAACATCCGCAACACGCTGCGGGCGCTGCTCGACTACGGCGCGATCCCCGTGATCAACGAAAACGACACCGTCAGCGTCGAGGAACTGCGCACGAGCTTCGGCGACAACGACCGCCTCGCCGCTCTCGTGACGACGCTCCTCGGGGCCGACCTGCTCGTGCTCCTGTCGGACGTCGATGGCGTGTTCGACCGCCATCCTGCGGAGGCCGGTGCGGCCCGGGTGCCGATGATCGAGCGGATCGACGGCCGGATCGAAGGCCTCGCCTGCGACCGGCTCGGCGGCGTGTCGAAGGGGGGCATGGCGAGCAAGATCGCGGCGGCCCGGATCGCCACGGAGGCGGGCAGCCACTGCGTGATCGCCTGCGGCCGCGACGACCACGTGCTCGAACGCCTGATGGCCGCCGACGACGTGGGCACGGCGTTTCTCGCCCGCGGCGTCACGATGCCCGCCTGGAAACGCTGGCTCGGCTGGTCCGCCGACGCCAAGGGCCGCGTGATCGTCGATGACGGCGCCCGCTCGGCCGTGGTCGAACACGGCCGGAGCCTGCTCGCCGCGGGCGTGCGGAAATTGGAGGGAGAATTCGCCACCGGCGACGTCGTGGCCCTCGCGGGCGACGATGGCCGTGAATTCGCCCGCGGGCTCGTGAACTATTCGCTCGCCGACCTCCGGCGGATCGCAGGCCTGAAGACGGAACGCATCGCCGCCGAGCTCGGCTACTGCCCCTACGACGAGGTGATCCACCGCGACAATCTCGCGATCACCCGCCGCGACCACGCCGCCGGCTGAGCCCCCATCGCCATGCTGCAGGAACTCCTCATCGTGCTGGCCCTGATCCTCGCCAACGGATTTTTTTCCGGGGCGGAGATGGCGATCGTGGCCAGCCGCCGCGGCCGGCTCCGGCAGATGGCCGAAGACGGCGACGAGGCCGCGAAGAAGGCGCTCGAGCTGGCCTCGAGCCCCGACAAGTTCCTGCCTACGGTGCAGATCGGCATCACCCTCGTGGGCACGCTCGCGGCGGCCTACGGCGGCGATCATCTCGTGAGCGACATGGCCGCCCTGATCGCCGCCAACAGCCCCCGGGCAATCACGGGCGTGGCCCAGCCGATCGCGCTCACGGTGTTCGTGGCGATCTTCTCGTTCTTCACACTCCTGCTCGGCGAGCTCGTGCCCAAGCGGCTCGCCCTTCGCCAGGCCGAATCGATCGCCCGGCTCGTCGCCCCGTTCATGCAGCGGTTCGCCGTTCTCACCAAGCCCCTGGTGTGGGGGCTGAGCGGTGCCACCTCGGCCATGCTGTTCCTGCTCGGCGGCCAGAAGCGCGACGAGCCGAGCGTGTCGGTGGATGACATCGAGCATCTCCTCGAAGCCGGCCGCGCCGAGGGCGTGCTCGAAGCCGTGGAGCAGGCGGTGGCCACGGAGGCGCTGCGGCTCGGCGAGCGCACCGTCCGCGACATCATGCGGCCGCGCATCGATCTCGACGCCCTCGACATCGACACGCCGTCGGGCGAGGTGCTCGGGGCGATCGCGATGGCGGGCTATTCGCGGCTCCCCGTCTACGAAGGCTCGCTCGACCACATTCTGGGGTATGTCTCGCTCAAGGATGTGTTGCGAAACAACTGGATGGGCTGGCCGATCGAGCTGCGCAAGATGATGCACAAGGCGTTGTTCGTTCCGGAAACGATGCCGCTCGATCGGCTGCTCGAGCTTTTCCAGAAAGAGAAGAATCAGCTGGCGATCGTGCTCGACGAATACGGCGGGACGGAGGGGCTCGTGACGCTCGAGGACGTGATCGAAGAGCTGGTGGGTGAGATCCACGACGAGCACCGGGGCGACAAGGAGACCGCGTTCGTGCGCCGCGACGACGGCTCGTGGCTCGTGGACGGGGGAGCGGGCATCGAAGCACTCGGCGAGCGGTTCGAGCTCAAGCTCGAGAACCTGCCCCGCGACTACTCCACCGTGTCGGGCCTCGTGCTCGCGCTCCTGGAGCGGATTCCCACCGTGGGCGACAAGACGCAGTGGCAGGGGCTCTCGATCGAGGTGGTGGACATGGACGGCCGCCGGATCGACAAGCTGCTCGTGACCAGGGCGTGATCAGCCGCCGGTCGGCGTGGCCTTGTCGAGCACGTCCTGGAGGATGAAGGGCTGCGGGAACTTTTCGTCGAGCTGATCGAGCACCTTGCGGTAGCGGTCGATCATTTCCACGAGGTCGTCTCCGGTGAGGTCGTCGGCCTTGAGCACGGGCGAGGCATCGAGCACCTCGCGCCAGGCCGCGAACGCCTCTTCGTAGGCCTTCTTCGCCGGCAACAGCCGGGCGTTTTCAAACTCGCGCTCCGCCTGCCACACCATCTCCCGGGCCCGGAGCGCCGGCTCCGTCACCTCCACCTCGCACGATGCCCGCCAGAAATCGAAGTTCACGATGTCACGGTAGCGGGCGATGATCTCGGCCGTCTCGGCGGCCTCGACGTATTGCCGGGCGAGTTCGCGGGCCTTGTCGCGCACGTCGGCCGGGGCCTCACGGACCACCATCGGCCAATTCACGGCGAGCGCCGCTTCGGCCTCGGCGGCCGCCTGCTGCTGGGCTTCGGTCCGGTCGAGCGGCGGCGTGTCGAGCGCCGTGCGCTGATCGGCTGTGAGCGCCGCCCGCTTGCGGTCTTGAATCTCCTTGAAGAGCCCGGGCAGCAATGCCTCGAGGTCGGCGGCCAGTTTCTGGGCCCGGGCAAGCTCGGCTTCCCGCATGCCCAGCCGGATCGGCACGTCCCAGCTCGTCGGGATCTCGCGCACGGAGAATCGTCGCATCTCGTCACCAGCCAGCTTCCAGGCCTCGCGCGCCGTCTCACCGAACACGCCGTCTTCTTCGATCGCCCGGGCATAGTTGATGGCCGTCATCATCGGCTCGCTGTGAAAGATGAGCGGCGTGGTCTTGAGCGGCGCGCCAGAATCGGCGAGCCGCTGGCCGGCCAGGTATTTCTCGCGGGCCACGAGCCAGTTGTCGCGTTCGGGGAGCGTGCGGCCGGGGCGGTCGCGTTCGTGGAAGTCGTCGTCGGCCTTGAAGAGCCGGCGATACTGCTTCTTCTCGTCGGCCCGGCCGATCTTCTGGCCTATAAACCAGCCCATGCGGCCCAGCAGGCGCGGCTCGCGTTGGTTGAGCGCGATTCCCTGCCGCAGAAACTCGATCCCCTTCATCACCCAGGCGTAGCGGTCGTGATAGTCGTCGAACTCCACGGAGATGTTGTAGGAGAGGTTATGGGCCTGGAAGTCCCACACGGAGTAGAAGTTGGGCTGGAGCTTCGTCATCTGCTCGAGCGCCGCCGAGAGGTTCGTCCAGTCCTCCACCTTCTTGTAGTGGTTGGCCCGGTCCCAGAGCAGCGTCACGGCCACGTTCTTGAGGCCGAGCGTGGCCAGCCGCATCGTCTCGCTGGTGGGATCGACCTCGCCGAGGTTTGCCTGCGAGAGGCCGAATTTCGCGCGCTGCCGGGCCAAAAAGCCCCCCGCGCTCGACGAATCGGCCGGCTGGCTCAACACCGAGAGCGGCACGAGCAAGACCGCAATCGCCACGAGCGCGAGCAACGTCTCACGCCGCAGTCCGAGCCACGATTTTGCCGGCGTCGTCATGCCGCCACCTCCCGGGCCTTGAGGCACACCGCGCCCACGATGAAGAAAGCGACGAGATAGCCGAGCGTCTCCATGGCGTGGGCTCCAAGCAGGTCCCAGGGGATGTCAAATCCGCCCGCCAGAAAATCGCTCGTGCCGAGCGCCGAGAGCGAGGGAAAGAGCGCCGCCCCCAGCCGCATCGGGGCGAGCAGCACCGTATCGAGCGCCTTCATCGCGGTCACGGCCGGGCTCGGATCGAGGTCGAGCGTGATGCTCGTCTGCGTGACGATCCGGTAGAGCGATTCGATCGGCCCGCCGCCGGGCACGATCTTGCTGTCGCCCGTCACCTGGCTTTCGAAGAGCCGCTGGATGAACTCGCGAAACTGCCCCACGAGCACCACCGACAGCGCGGCCAACAAGGCCACCGGTCCGGCGAGGAACGTGCTGAACATCACGCCGAGCGCCGTGACGATCAGCATCGAGAACCAGATGCCGAGGCAGCTCTTGGCGTAGTTCATCACGAACGAGCCGCTGCCACGCCGCAGGTAGAAATCGGCCTGGGCGACGCCGTAATACTGCGCAGGCTCGAGGCACTGCAGCACCACCTCCACGCGCCCGTCGGTGACGATGTCGCCGAACAGATCCACCTGCCGCGTGCCGCCGTCGGTGGTGGTGGCGGCGAGCTGCCTGGGGATCAAGAGCGAGTCGATCGTGAACTCCTTGGCCGTGAAATAGATCGGGTCGCACTGCAGGCCGCTCGCCGGATTGCGCACCCGCACGCTGCCCGCGATCCCCTTCTCGATCTCTCCTTTATAGGTGCGAAACACCCGCACGATCATTTCCAGCGGCAGGCCGTCGGGGAATTCCCGCTCCGTCACGCCGTCGAACGTCCAGATTGCCGCCGCCAGCGAGCCGCCCTCGATGTATTGGCGATACGACCATTCGGCGCCGACGCTGATCCCCTTCGTGCTCGGCTTGCCCTGCCGATCGAGAAAGCGCAGCGTGCCCCGCAGCGGCTTGCGGGCCTCGAGCAGGCCTTCCGTCGGCCCCACCTCGTAGGCCCGGCCGGTGGCCGTTTCAACGGCCCGGACGGTGTGGCGATGCCCCTGCACGGTGTCGGTGCGGCCGGTGCCGTCGGGGCCGAGCTCCACGCGATGGCGGTGGCCGCGGGCGAGGTTCATGCGCCCCTCGAACCCGCTGATCGAGCCGTCTTCGGCCCTGATCTCGAGCACATCGTCGGCGAGCAGTTCGTGCTCGTGCCGGACGCTGCGCACGACAAACGCCCAGCCGACGGCCCCCATCAGCGCGAGCAGCACGGTGCCCACGAGCGCGAAGCCGAGCATCCGGCCGAGCACGATCTCGCCGGTGCGCACGGGCTTGGTGGTCACGGTCTGGATCGCCTTGGCCTTGATGTCGGCCGGCAGGCTGAACACCGAGAGCACGAGCACCACCAGGCACACGAGCAGATTCGTGGCCGAGAGGATGAAGCCGAGATAGAGCTTGCCGGGATTCACGCTCGCCGGGTCGAGAAACCAGCCGGCGAAGAGCACGATCACCGCAAACAGGCCGAGCACCACGAGCACGTTGCGCCGCAGCGATTCCTGCACCGCCAGCCGCGCCAGTGCCCAGATGCGCCGCGGCGACATGCCGGCCAGATCCGCGAGCGTGCCGAGCACGCCGCGATAGACGCGGTCGCCGGCGGCGAGCGGCCCGTAGAGCGCCGATTGCACGAGCCAGGCGAGGGCCGCCGCGAACACCGTCACGAGGCCAGCCACGAACAGCCACGACACGAGCGCGGGCCCGATCCAGGCGGTGAACTTCGGGATTTCCTCTTCGAGCACCATGTGTGTCGTTCGGGCTGGGTGTCGTTCAGGGCGGCGGGCCCGCGGCCCCCGCGCTCGTCAGTTCTTCTCGGCCTGCCGGGCCCGCCGGCCGGGGCGAGCCTCGGTGTCACGCACCACCTCGAGAAACAGTTCTTCGAGCGTCGTGGTGGGGTTGCCGATCTCGATGTCGGCCCCGCCGTGCCGCTGCAGCACGGCCCGCAGTTCGTCCACCGCCGCGGCCGGCAGCCCGCGGGCCCGAATCTGCGTGACATCGGTGACGCGCAGGAGATCCTCCACCCGGCCGAGCTCCTTGAGCTCGCCCTGATGCAACACGGCGATGCGGTCGCACACGTCTTCGACGTCGGCGAGCAGGTGCGACGACATGATCACCGTCTTGCCCCGCTTTTTGAGGTCGATGATGAGATCCTTCATCTCGCGGGTGCCGATCGGATCGAGGCCGCTCGTGGGCTCGTCGAGGAGCACGAGCTCAGGATCGTTGATCAGCGCCTGGGCGATGCCGATGCGCCTCGTCATGCCTTTGGAGTATTCGCGCAGCTGCCGCTTCTTGTCGCGGGCCAGGCCCACCATCGCGATCAAGGCGTCGGCCCGGCGCTTCCGCTCCTCCGGCGGCATGTCGAAGAGCCGGCCGTAGAAATCGAGCGTCTCTTCGGCGTCGAGAAACTTGTAGAGATACGTCTCTTCCGGGAGGTAGCCGATGCGTTCGTTCTTCGACACGTCGGTGGCGTCGCGGCCAAACACGAGCGCTTCGCCCGAGGTGGGGAAGATGAGCCCGAGCAGGAGCTTCATCGTGGTGGTCTTGCCGGAGCCGTTGGGGCCCAGGAGGCCGAAGATCTCGCCACGGCGAATCTCGAGGTCGAGCGGCTTGAGAGCCACCTTTTTGCTGCGGCCCCAGAAATCGCGGTAGGTCTTCGAGAGATTCCGGGCCGCGACGATCACGTCGTGATCGTGGGCGCCACGGCTTGGTCCCGGGTCGGCGTGCATGCTGGTCGGCCCCCGCTGCGAGAGTGACGTAACTTCTTTGGTTGTACCGGCAAACGGCCGCGCGTGAAGTGCCGCGCACGACGCGCCTTGACGCCTCCGCGGGAGCGGCTAGAATCCGCGTGTTGATACTGAGTCTCAATTTCTCCAAGCCTTCGTATTATCCTCACTACGCCATGCGAAAAATCATGTTTTCCGCTGATTATCGGGGCGACTCAGTTTCTCGCCGGGCCTTTACGCTGGTCGAACTCTTGGTGGTGATCGCGATCATCGGCGTGCTGATCGGGATCTTGCTGCCGGCCGTCCAGAGTGCCCGCGAAGCTGCCCGCCGCAACGGCAGCCTCTCGAATCTCAAGCAGATTGGCATCGCTCTGCACGGCTACCACGACGCCAAACGCTTTCTGCCCTCCGGCTTCCGTTCGACGACGACCGGCAGCTGGAGCGGCGTCTCGAACGATGCCGTGCCCGAGTCAGGGCCCGGCTGGAGTTTTTTCGCAACGCTCCTTCCCTACCTCGAAGAACCCGCGTTGCACGCGCAAATTCGCTTCGATTTGCCGATCACCGACCCGCTCAACAAAGCCGCTCGAGAATCGATCGTGCCGATCTTCGTGGACCCGGGCGACACCGCCGCCAGGCTGATCGACGTCACCGACTCGGGATCGCCGCCCGCCGCCGCCAACGTGCCGACCGTGCTCACGCAGGCCGCGGTCTGCAGCTACGCCGGCTGCCTCGGCACGGAGAGCTACGAGCGGCAGCCGTTCACGGGCGTCTTTCACCGCAACAGCAAAATCCGGCTCGCCGATATCACCGACGGCACGAGCAAGACGATCGGCGTCGGCGAGCGGATGAGCCGCCACACCCGCAGCAGCTGGGTCGGCGTGGTGCCCGGCCAAGAGCTCGTCTACGCCCCGGAATCACCGCGCTATGATGCGGCACAGCTGAGCTTTAATTTCCGCCCGGCGATCACGGCGGTGCTCGTGCATGTCGCGTCGAGCGTGCCGAGCCTGCAAGGCAGCCCGGGCGGATTCATCGGCCCCTACAAGGCCGGCACGAACTTCCTGAATCTCGACGGCTCCTGCCGCCTCGTGTCGGAGGCCACCCCGCGCGACATCTACAGGGCGCTGTGTACGCGGGCGGGCGGCGAACTGATCGGCAGCGACTACTGACCCGACGACGAGGAGGCGGGCTCTCTCGCGGCGACAGCCTGCGTCACCTGCTCGACGACGCGGTGGGCGGCGATCAGTTCGGCCGGATTGAAATACGCCTCGTCGGGCACGCCGCCGGCGTGATCGATTTTTTCGGCCGCCAACCGCTCCCACGAGAGCCCGCTCGAAAGATGCCAGGTCGCGGCCTGCGCCACCTTCTGCGAGAGTTCGCCCCGGCCGAGCCTTTCGAGCACGAGCGCGAGCTTCGGGTCGCTTGAAAAGCTCTCGACCTCCGTGAGCTTGTAGGGATACCGCGGCGAGGGCTCGGGCTTGCCATGCTCGAGGCACACCGTCGTCACCCGCAGCACGCGGGTCTTCTGCGGCGGAATCGAAAACGCCCCGCCACCCATGCCGCCCATGCCGCCGCCCATCCCGCCGCCCATGCCACCCATGCCGCCGCCCATCCCGCCGCCACCCATCGCCTGAGCCCCGCCGCCGATGCCGCCGGCGCCGAAGCCCGCGCCGCCGCCGCCCATGCCACCCATGCCGCCCATGCCCATCTGGGCCAGCACGGGGATGCCGGCAAAGGCCGTGGGCAGTCGCAACGTGAGCGGCTTCTTGGATCGATTGGTGACGATGATCTGGGCCGACCGCGAATCGTTCGGCACGTAGCGCACGGTCACGAGCCCGGCAGCCTCGGCTTCGAGCACGTCCTGCACATCGCCAGACGAC
>JAIXPT010000106.1 GCA_027486095.1 Planctomycetaceae bacterium
CCATCGCTTCCACCTGCGCACGAACCAGGCCGATGGCCACGCCTCGCTCCCGGCGGTGATCGAGGTGGTGCCCCCGGGCCGCTGACAACGCCCGGGGCCGGCGGTAGACTTTCGGCATGCTGAGGCGGCATCCATACCTCATCGTCGCGGTCGTGCTCGCCGGCTGTGCGCCGGGGGCGTTTCCCAAGCAGTCCGAGAAGCCGGCGCCGAAGGCGGAGCAGGCGGCCAAGCCCGCGGCCATCAAGACGCGGCAGACGCTCGGCAAGACCACGCAAAACGTGCTCGAGCTCTCGAAGGCGCTCGAAGAGGGCGGCGTGCTCGCCGAGACGTCGATCAAGAGCGATGGCCTCGAGATCGCCTCCGAGGCGTATCGCACGCAAGTCGGCAAGGCGGGCTCGCTCGCCGTCGAGCAGCGGATGCAGCACTACAACGCCCTGAACGGCGAGTATCCTCAGACCTACGAGCAGTTCATGACGCAGATCATCGGCAAGGGACAGCCCGACGGCCTCTCGCTTCCCATGCTGCCCTACTATCAAGAGTGGGCCTACGACGAGGCCACCCGCAAGCTCGTGGTGGTGGAGTTTCCCGCGAAGCGAGACCAGCGCGAACGCGAGACCACCGGCGCCGCCGGGCTGTAGTCTGTGAACTGTCGGCGCCAGTGTTATCGTGGCAGGAGTGATTCGATGCGAGGGCTGCTTTCGATCGTCGTCGGACTGTGCGCGATGCCGCTCTTCGCGGTGGATGCCACCCGGCCCAACATCCTCGTCATCTTCACCGACGATCACGCCGCACATGCGCTCTCGTGCTACGGCTCGAAGGTGAATTCCACGCCCCATCTCGACCGCCTGGCGGCCGGCGGAGCGCGGTTTGCAAATTCGTTCGTGACGAATTCGATCTGCTCGCCGAGCCGGGCCACGCTGCTCACCGGCCAGTATTCTCACAAGAACGGCGTGCCCGTGTTCAACGCCTTCGACGGCTCGCGCGACCACGTGGCCAAGCGGCTGCAGGCGGCGGGCTACCACACGGGCCTGGTGGGCAAGTGGCATCTCGGCAGCGAGCCCACGGGGTTCGACCGCTGGATCGTGCTGCCGGGGCAGGGGGCCTACTGGAACCCGGCGTTTCTCGTGCCTGGAGGCCGGCTCACGATCGAAGGGCATTGCACCGAGATCACGGGCGATCTCGGGATCGAGTTTTTGAAGACGCGGCCGGCTGACAAGCCGTTTTTTCTGATGCTGCACCACAAGGCGCCGCATCGCGGCTGGGAGCCCGACGAACGCAATAAAGCGAAGTTCAAAGACGCCACGTTTCCCGAGCCCGAGACGCTGTTCGACGACTACGCCACGCGGCCGGCGGCCCTGCCCGACAACGAGCAGACGATCGCCCGCGATCTCACGAACCACGATCTCAAGCGCACGCCGCCGGCGGGCATCGCGCCGGAGGAAGCGAGAAAGTGGCTCCAGCAGAAGCCGATGCAGGTAGACGCGGATGGCCAGACGCTCTCCGGCCCCGAGCTTGTGCGCTGGAAGTATCGGCGCTTCATGCAAGACTACCTGGCCTGCGTGCAGGGGGTGGACGACAGCGTGGGACGGGTGCTCGACCATCTTGATTCGTCGGGCCTGGCGGCCACCACGATCGTGATCTACACCACCGACAACGGCTGGTATCTCGGCGATCTCGGGCTCTACGACAAGCGCTTCATGTATGAGCCGGGGCTGCGGGTGCCGCTGCTCGCGCGGGGCCCGGGGATCAAGGCCGGGATCGCCCCCGAGCAGTTCGTGGCCAACATCGATCTCGCCCCCACGTTTCTCGATCTGGCGGGCGAGCCGGTGCCTGAATCGATGCAGGGGCGGAGCCTCGCGCCGCTGTTGCGCGGCGAGGCTCCGGCCGACTGGCGCACGAGCGTGTACTACCGCTATTACCACGACCCGGGCCACCACAACACTCGGGCCCACGTGGGCGTGCGCACGGCCACCCACAAGCTCATTCACTACTGGAAGCAGGATGCTTGGGAGCTCTTTGATCTGGCTGCCGATCCGCACGAGCAGCGCAATCTGGTGTGTGGCGACGCGGCGGCGCGGCCGCCGGAGGTGGCGCGGCTCTTCGTCGAGATGCAGGCTGAGCTGGAGCGGCTCAAAACGCAATACGACGACGACGATCTCTACGCCGACCCCGCGACGTGGCCGCAGGGCGGCGTGGACGGCGACGCGTCTGGCCGCAAGCTCGGCGTGAAATCGGTCGCGGCTGCGATCAGCATGGCCACGGAGTAAGAGCAAGAAGCCCGGAGCGGCAGCGGCGGGACACCGGGCTGCCGTAGCGACGGAGCTCCAGCTGTGTCGAATTCGGCCCGCGTTAGCTGCCGTAGCGACGGAGCTCCAGCTCTGTCGAATCTGGCCCGCATTCGACAGGCCTGGAGGCCTGTCGCTACGTTGCGGGCCGCATTCGACAGGCCTGGAGGCCTGTCGCTACGTTGCGGCCCGCATTCGACAGGCCTGGAGGCCTGTCGCTACGTTGCGGGGCGAATTTCGCAGCCGAAGCGACGGGCGGCTAGGGCAGTTTGGCGGCGATCGCATTCCAGAGGGCGATGCGAGCCTCGAGGCACTGCCGCGCCGTGCGCGAGGCCTCGGCCCAGGTGGCGGGATCGTCGCCGCACAAGCCCGCCACGATGCGGCGGCAGATCGGGCCGTGCTTGGCGTCGTCGTGGGCGATGTGCCGTTCGAGGTAGTAGCGGAATCGGCTCCATGCGGCCGGATCGTGCGTGGCGAGCGTGACCACGATGTGGCGAAACATGTCGGGAATCACGTCTTCGCGGCCGTAGGTGAAAGCGGCCGCGATTGCGGGCGTGGAGCCGGAGTCGATCACGGCAAACGTGGTGCGCACGAAAGCCGCGGCGGCGGCGGGCACGCGGGCCGCATGCAGGGCGTCGTCGAGCGGCAGGCCGTCGGCGAGGGCGGCGAGAAACTGCAAGATCGGCCGGGTGTCGGCCCCGGCGGCCTCCATGCTTTCGAGATAGAGCTCGAAGTGCGAGGCATGGCCGCCGTCGGGCAGTTCGTCGGATTCTTCATCGAGCACGATCTCATTGACGAGCCGCCGGGCTTCACGGTCGGGCGTGGGCAGCCAGGGGGCGGTGGTGCAGGTGAATTTTTGCTGCAAAGCCTTGAGCAGGCACTGAAAATCCCACACCGCAAATACATGCTGCTCCATGAATCGCCGCATGCGTTCCGGGGTGTTCACGCGGGCATAGAGATCGTGGCCCACGAGGCGGTCGCGGGCGTCGCCGAGATCGATGGCGGGGCGGGGGGGGCTGGCGGTGAGTGTGGGTGTCATACCCACGTTGTAGGCGCGCCCCGGCCAAGGAGGAATCCCCCTGTTTTTCAGCGGATGACGGTGCGACAGGCCGCCAGGCCTGTCGGATGCGGCCTGGTTTCGACAGAGCTGGAGCTCCGTCGCTACGCCGTGTCGTCTGAACCGTGGCGACAGGCCTCCAGGCCTGTCGAATCCGCGCCCTTTACCACGGCATCGCCACCACGGCCCCGTCGGCCCGGGCCGAGAGCGATTTGTGCACGGCCGGATCGATCTCGTAGGGCAGCGTCCGCACGCTGCCGTCGCCGAAGGCGATCGTGAATCCCGCCCGGTGCGGGCCGCCGAAGGCCGTCGGCGCCTGCACGCCGCGCTCGTCCTGCCGCGGGGCTTCGAGGCCGAAGCGAGTGTTGCTGCTCGAATAGCCGGCAAACAGGATGCTGCCGTCGCCGGCGTCGGTGCCGGAGTGGTAGCGGTCGGCGGCCATGAACTTCTCGCCCACGAGATAGGTCATCGACATGCCGTCGAGAATGTGGCCGGCCGTCACGCGGCTCATCCGGTGCACGAAGCCGTCTTGCATGTCGGGGATGCCCATGTCGGAGAGCGCGAGCTTCTGGGCGAGCGTGGCCTTGCGCCAGGCGTCGCCATCCGCGAGCGAAGTGGGGGAGTAGATCGTGGCGTCGAGCGAGCCCGAGCAGCCGGAGCAGGGGCCGAGCCGGTCGAAGGGATGGTTGGCCGTGAGGTGGGCGTTCACCACCGCGTTGTAGGGCAGGCTCAGCGATTGGCAGTTGTTCGGATTGCCGGGCGGGGCGTGGCTGATCGTGAGCCGGGTGCCGTTGGCCACCGGCCCGCTCACTTTCCTGAGCACGGAGAGTGGCGGGCAATTGCCCACCGAGCCGCCGTTGGCGGCGTAATCGCTGCGGGTGGCCCGGGCGAGCGCGAGGCCCGTGGCGGCGCCGGCCGAAAAGGGCCCCGAGCCCACCACGGCGATCGGGCCGGCCGACCGCCGTGAGGGGCAAGAAAAAAGTTTGACGGGCGTGGTGGCCAGCTGTTGATAGACACCTTGGGCTGTGAGAGCCGTGGCGCCCTCGACGAGGTCACGGGTGGTGAGTTCTTCGGCGTAGGGCAAGAGGCCGAAGGTCCAGCCGCCGGGCTGCGAGGGGTCGCTTGGCCGCTCGGCCACGCCGAGCCAGGCGGGGCTCCAGCCGCCCGAGGGAAAGTGCCCCAGGGCCGTCTCGTGGCGGATCATGGCTTTGGCGATCTGTGAAACGTGGCTTTTGCACGTCGTGAGCCGGGCGCTCTCGCGGGCCGATTGCACGGCCGGCAGAAGCAGGCCGGAGAGTGTGCCGATGATCGCCACCGACACGAGCAATTCGACGATGGTGAAGCCCCGGGCCGCATGCGGCGGCCGCCGATCCCTCCTGATGGCCATGTCCATGCCCTTTCAGAAAGCGGTTCGTGTGCCCCAAAACCGCTGCCATCATACGGCTGCGGGCAAGGCTCGCCCGCGTGCGACGGCGGAGCCGGGGCCCCATGCGGCATGGCACACGGGATCGTGCGCAGCCCGGTGTCCCGTCGCTCCCGCTCCGGGCTTGTTGGGGGGCATCAGGAAGCCCGAGGCGTGAGCCGAGAGGATGCCCCGGCATCAGGAAGCCCGAGGCGTGAGCCGAGAGGATGCCCCTGCACCTGGAAGCCCGAGGCGTGAGCCGAGAGGATGCCCCGGCATCAGGAAGCCCGAGGCGTGAGCCGAGAGGATGCCCCGGCACCTGGAAGCCCGAGGCGTGAGCCGAGAGGATGCCCCGGCCTGTCGATCGGGCTTTTCACCGAGGGGCCTGCCGGGGTATTCCCTTGGTCATGCTTCCCGACATCATGCGATTTACGTCGGTCTTCGCGGCGCTCGGCACGATCGCCGTGTGTCTTGTCGTGCTGTTTGCCGTGCTTCGCTGGGAGCTGGCCTTTCGGCGGCGGTTTCCCGCGGCGCGCGGTGCGTGGCTGGTGGTGCCATCGATTTTGTTGGCCACCGTCATGCTCGTGGCCTCGAGCTTCGTGCAGATCGGAATCTGGGCTGCCGTGCTCTGGCACTTCGGCAATTTCGATTCGATCAACGACGCCCTCTATTTTTCGGGCACCACCTACACCACGCTCGGCACGGGCAAGCATGTGCTCGTGGCCCCGCACCGGATCCTCGAGCCGGTGGAGGCCACCAACGGCATGCTGGCCGCGGGGCTCAACACGGCGCTGATGTTTGCGATCCTTTCGAACATGGCCAAAAAGCACACCGGCTACGACGACTTCTTCCGCTGATGCGGGCCGCATTCGACAGAGCTCGAGCTCCGTCGCTACGGAAGCCCGAGGCGTGAGCCGAGAGGATGCCCCGGCGGCATGACACGCGGGATCGTGCGCAAGCCCGGTGTCCCGTCGCTCCCGCTCCGGGCTTGTTGGGGGGCGTTACGGAAGCCCGAGGCGTGAGCCGAGAGGATGCCCGGCGGCATCGCACGCAACCGTAGCGACCGGCCTCCAGGCCTGTCGAATTCGCTGCGCTTCGCCACACGCTCGGCACGGGCTGTTTGCCGCTATCGACGCCGCTGCGGGTGGAGAGCCGCTAATACACCTCGTCGTGGGTTCCGAGGGAGAGTAGCTGAATCGTTTCTGCGTTCTGAGCCACTCCAAAGGAAAAGATAATTCCCAGATCGTAGCCAGCGCTGCACGACCAGCGTCCCTCGAGATCGCCTTTAAGCTTGTGTGCTCTGAGTTTCGTTTGAAAGACGTCTGCTTCCATCTCTTGAAGCGTGGCAGACAAAGAGTCCACTTGCCCTGGCTGTTTCTTGAGGAACTTCTTGGCAGCACGAATGAACGTGGTGGTGCTGACGAGTTCTCGCTTCATGAGGTGATGTCGCGAATGACATCACGCGCAGCACGAGGTTTACCAGAGCCTTGCTGCAATTCGCGTTCTGCTTCGAGCACCTCGGCGACGATTTCCCGGCGGCGCAGTTCGCTCAGGCGACGACGCACGACGTCAACCAGGTCGGCCTGCTCTTCGGGTGGGAGCTGCGATATGGCATCAAGAAGCTGATCGAATGAGGGGATGGAAATTATCGGTGGCTCCTGCGGGAACGCTTGTACACCGAACTCTACCACGGTCTCGCCGCCATGGCAATCCCGGAAGGCGTCTCATGCCAGCTCAGCCGGCCGCATGGGTCTGCCCGAGCCTCATGCCGGTCCCGTAGCGACAGGCCTCCAGGCCTGTCGGATCTGGGCCGCATTCGACAGAGCTGGAGCTCCGTCGCTACGGCTATCCTGGGCCGGCGTGATCTCGTCAGTACGCAGCCAATTGCTGCTCGTCGATTTCGCAGCGCAGCACGCGGTATCCCAGTGATTGGAGATCCCTCACGGCCGACCGCACAGCCGCTTCAAACGTGTCGGCCTCGCGGTGGAATGCCCCGCCGGCACCATGCAGGGCGTCGAATCGCCATCGTTGCCTGCCTCCACTACGTCTCGTCTTCCACCGAATCATCAGAGGTGCCACATGAGGCCCCGGCTTTCTAAATCCGTCGCACAAACTCAATTTCAACGACTCGGTCAGCGTCGCGCGTCACGAATAACACCCGAAGCGGCGGCGCGAGGAAAGCACGGAGTCCTTCGGCGATTTCTACACCCTTTGTTGCCGCATCACTGGCCAGCGCGAGATCGATCGCTTGCACAGCCGTGGCGATTTCGCTGCGGTCTTCCGCTGATAGCCAGAGCGTTGTGAGTTCGTTCTCGGCCTCGGGGTGCCACGTGACCGTGTAGCGGGTCATTGGTGACGAGGCAACGACGAGAGTCGCTCCAAGACAATCGATGTGGCAGTCCCAGGCTGCCCCGAGGCGGCCCGTTTGCGGGCTATTTCAACGTCAGTGTCGGATAAGCGTCGGGCGAAGAATCCGAGCCGGTTTCCGTGTGGATCGACGACCTCGACACTCTCGCGGGCTTCCGCGAGGAGGCGGGCCTGTTCGTCAGTTAACACCAGTTCAACCATCGCGATGCTCCTGAGCAATGAGTGAGGTGCCGAAAGCCCGTCGTGGATACGTTTGTATAGTGAGCGTAGCACGTCGCGGAATCTGTCGCAACTCCGCCGAAAGCCGGTGCGATGTCGCAGCCCGGTAGCGACACGCCTCCAGGCCTGTCGGGCCCGCTTCACCACACGCTCGGCACGGGCTCTTCGTTGCTATCGATGCCGCTGCGGGTGGAGAGCCGCTTGTGGACGCTCGGCGTGATCTCGTGAGAGATCATCCGCACGCTGCCGTCGCCAAGCGCCATCGTGAAGCCGCCCGCGTGCGGGCCGCCGAAGATCGTGGGGGCCGACACGTTCTTTTCGTCTCGCCCCAGGGCCTCGCCGCCGAAGCGGGTGTTGCTGCTGGAATAGCCGGCTAGAAGCTTCGCAAGGCAGGCCAATCGCATTCAGGCCGTTGCCTTGGGCTTCACCTCGAGCCCGAGCGCATTGAGCATGGCTTCGATATAGACCCCGCCGGCCTGGCGTCGTCCATCGAGGTATTCGTAGATCGCAGAACTCGGAAGCTTTGGGCAAAGAATTCGAGCCTTCTTCCAGAGCTGATAACGAGTGAGGCTCTGCTGCTGCATTTCTCGGATGATTGCGCCGCGGATTCCTCCGACGAGATGCCCGCCCCGCACCCATGAGCCGTCGGCAGGCTGCTGCGCGGGAATTTCCGAAGTGTTAATCGGCACCAGGTCTGACGCCGCGCGACGGTGCAAATCTCGCATTGTTTTCTCGGAACGCTTGCCGAGCTCATGGGCTCCCCGGCGAACCAGTCGCTGGCGACTCTTATTTCGCGACGTGTGTTTCATACGACTTTCTTTCAGTGCGAGTGGCCATTCGAGCGCTGATGATTCTGGTTCGAAACCCTTCGGCGCACGCGCGTTTTGTCCAGGCGATGCAGTAGACGATAAAGCGATTCTCGGGATCAGATGCCAAGGTGAGGTATCGGTCTTCGTTTTTGGAATGTGCTAGGTCGTAACGCTCCAGATGAAATACTTCAGCACATTCATCCGAAAGGGCTGCCGCGGCGTCATGGAAAGAAACGCCGTGCTTTGCCGAATTGCGAGCCGACTTAATTGCGTCCCATTCGAATCGCCAATGGAGCCGCATCGAACCCTCGTCAGTATATGACCGTTAACGGTGCCAGTCAATCTGTCGTCGCAAGAGGAGTGTACGGGCGTATACATTTTAGTCAAGCCGGCCTAGAGCTCGCGGTCGGCCGACGTAGGACAGGCTTCAGCCTGTCGGGCCCCTTCACCACACGCTGGGCACGGGCTCTTCGTTGCTATCGATGCCGCTGCGGGTGGAGAGCCGCTTGTGGACGCTCTGGCTTATCTCGTGCGAGATCGTCCGCACGCCGATGAGACTAAAAATCTCCATCAGACAGGACATACATCGATGAGCCCGACCCGGTAAGGGTGGTTGCAACGGATGACGTGTTGCCGCTTGTGGAGTTGGCTGTCAAGAGTTGCCCGTAAACGCGTCCGGCAATAGTGTCACCCAAAAAACGTGTATGTCCGTCGCAAAAGACAGCGACCACACCACTCGGATGGTTGGATGACGGGAGCAAGGCTGTATCGTTGGGGTCTACCGGATTGATGTATTTCGTGGTTGTCGAGCCGCTCACGAGGAAACCGAATGCCGGGTGTGCTCCAGTTGTGGTATTAAAAAGTAGAGGCGAAGGGCTTGCGGTGGTGGATTGGCCTACCACGACGCTCCATAAGGTCTGGGACGCCAAAGACGAGCCATTGCGTTCTGAAAAAAGCAGTGTGTTGACCGTTCCATCACCTGCTGAAATTGCATCGAGACTGTTGCGGCGAACTGTGTTGTCTTGCATTACGCCGTCGGCTCTATATTGCGCAGACGTCAGTGTCGTTGTTGCGGCTGAGCCAACATTTCCTGCGTAGGCGATCGAGGGTGCCGAAGTCAAGTCAACAACCGCTGTAGGGCAGGCAAAAATCGATACAAATGGAAAGTTGCTTGCAGGGAGCGCGTTGAATGCGCCAGTGCCCGTCGTGGTTTCGAAAACCCTGTAGATGTCCCGCCGCTCAATAAAGGGCATCAAGAGAACCGGCCAGGATGGGGCGACAGTAAAGGTGCCCGAGTTCGTATTGGCCGGGTTCGGGCTCGGGTTTTTCCAACCAGGAAGCGATTGCTTTTGCGCATCGTATTGAACGACCGCTTTTCCCAGTTGGCTGAGGTTATTCAGGCATGTATTTCGTCGGCCAGCCTCACGGGCACTCTGCACGGCTGGCAAAAGCAGCCCCATCAGTGTGCCGATGATCGCGATTACGACCAGGAGCTCCACGAGCGTAAAGGCTGTTTTAGTAGTGGAAATTCGCATTGCAGACTCTCCGTGCGATCGTTTGCTCGCGGGGTGAGGGGCCTTCGGAACAGTGAATTGTCGGACGTTCGAGCAGGGCTGTCCAGTCGGGGGTCAGTGGGGGACGAATGTGTGCCGGACAGTGATCTGCCGCACCTGGCGGCTTTGGGGCTCATAGCAGCGGATGCGGACTTCAAGCCCCCGGAGCGGGGCAGGGTACGGCGGCGAAGTTTCGAGTTCCCCGACGTCGTCAATTACGCCGTCGCCGTTGTCGTCGATTCCGTTGGTGCCCTCGTCTATGGTGCCCGGAGGCACGTTCACGCCATCGCCTTCGTTGATGCCGTTTGATTCGTAATGGGTGCTCCAGGTGTCGTAGATCCTGTTCGCAAACGGCACGGCAGAGGAACCAGACTTAACGCTTACCCCGCGACCTTGGAACACACCTTGGCCGGACGGCGGATAGGCAGCTGTTGCAGAAATAGCCATGTTCAAATTTTGGGTCCAATTGAGGTCAACGTAGGCGCCCTGGGCTCCGGTAGCTGTGCCCGTTGCGTACCCGGGATCGCCAGGCGTAACGGCAACGGAATTTACCGCTAGAATCGGAGCCCGAGGGTCATAAAGCCGGACATCAAACGACAAGACGTTTGTCATCACGATGTCTTCTCCAGCCCGCGCACCAGCGAGGGTTCCTGACCCGCTGGTCGCGATGTGCGCGGCAGTGTTGTTGTAGGCGTAGTTAGCAGAAGACAGGGGCAGCCCAGACGGGTTGTGCATGAAGCGATTCTCCCGCTTCGTGAGATCGCCGAGCGAGTTTGGGTAGAGGCGACTACCGTCGGAGCGCAGTGAAAGGTCATATGTTTGGTAGACACTCGGGATTGAGAAAGTGCTAGGCAGACTGTTGTTGTTGCCGCCTGTAGCGAACGCCCCTGCTCCGACGTAGTCCATGGCCAAAAGTTGCCTGCGGTAGAGCGTGTACAGAGTGGATCCGGGGATCGTCTGCATTGCGATGGGAGACGGTTGGCACAACCAAATGATCTCTGCATTCGGCGACTCGATCAGCCCGTCTTCAAACTTACCGACGAACGGGCTGCTTAGGCTTCTGGACGTGAACATCAGGATGTCGTCGCAGTCGCCCGTGAGCGATGCCGTGCCGCTCGTAAAATCACCGTTTTCACCCTCGATAATTTCCAAATATCCTGAGTCGCTGTCTGCGGCGACTGGCGGGACCGTCTCCACGGTGATGCCGGCGAGGTCGGTGCGCAGCGTGTTCGCCACCGCGCGGAGTTGCTGCGACATGTCGAGCGTTGTCCGGCTTCCCGAGACGCTATTGCCGAGAATGCCGAACAATTGAGCGATGATCCCCATGATGATCAGCGTCATCGTGGTGGCAACCATCATTTCGATGAGCGTCATGCCCCGGCGATTCATTGGATGATCCTCTTGAGGAGGATCGCATCACGCACGTTGTGGTCTTCGCCTCGCTCATACGCCACTGGAATCGAGCGGTCGAAGATGTAGAAGGCTCGGCTGCGTCGGTACGGTTTGACTTCTTGGCCAGTGGGGTCCACGTAGCGAATCGTGATCCACACCGCGAACACGTTTGACCGTGTCGTCACGACATTTGAGAGCTGCCGCATCGTCTGGTAGCGAAAATACGCGTTGCGGTCGGTATCACGGTGATAGTTGAGGTCGAGGGCGAGGTTGCGGTTACGATCCTCCGTATCGAGCACGCCGTTGGTGTTGGCGTCTTCTCCTGGATCGAGCACGCCGTTTTGGTTGGCGTCTTCACCGTGGTCGAGCACGCCGTTGGTGTTGGCATCTTCGTTGGTGAAAGAATCCACGAAGCCGCCACTTCGCGGCGTGCTCGGCCGGGTGTCGTAGCCTCGGTCGGCCATGTTGCGGAAAAAGTCGAAGAGGTTCGTGGCGCGCGTGGCGGAGTTGGCAACGCCCGTCGTTTCCGGTTGGGCGAAGAGCGTTGCAGACCAGCCCGGGAGTCGGTCGCGGAGGTCCGGCGAAGCTGGCGTCGGGAGTACGGGGTCGTCCGTTGCAGGCTGACCGATGGTGCCTCGCACATTGATGTCGCCAAACAGAGCCCGCCACACGCGACGATCCGTGATCGTGTTGATATTCACCTTGCCGGGCTCACGGAAACTAGAAAGGTTGTTGACCGGGAGCTCGTGAAGCCCGAGCGTCGTCAGTGCGTTTGTGTTCGAGGTGAGAGGGGGCGTGGCGTATACGCCGGAAAATGGAGACGGAATGTGGACAAAATCAAATAGGCTCACCGCATTCGTGCTCGTTCGTCCGGCGAGCGAGAGCCACGGCTCATTTGGAGGAGTTTCCTCAAAGAAATTTGGAAGGTGATAAAAATCAGGTGAATCGGTGCCTGTTGTGCGGATACTGTGCTTGCCCGTAAGAGCAAACGGCGACGTTGTGGGAACGAGAGCGAGATCCACGACGCTCGAGAAAGGGCGATTCGGCCACGCCAGCCAGGCGTAACGCGGCGGGTCGAACAGACCGTTTGAATTCGTGTCCTCTGCAGCATCCAGGACGCCGTTGTTGTTAGCGTCAAACTCACCGCGGGCCCATCTTTGGGGAAGCGAGCCTGAAAGACTCCCGCTTACAAGAGTAGAGTTTTTGAGTGTTGGCGTGGCAACCGTCTCCAGGACGGGTGCTGTTTTCGGCGTCGCAATGACACCTGCCATATTACTAAGTGGCTGCGCTCTTACGGTACCCGAGGCTGCTGTGCAAAAAGCGCTAGTTGATGTAATGGAAGGCAGCAGTCCATCGTTTTGATTGAATGACTGGGTCGTCACTCGGCTGCTCCATATGTCTCGCTCAATTGGACTATCATCAAACGGCTTTCCTGACCGCTCCGTCGAAACAACAGCGTTGTCGTTGCGGTGAGCAAGCCTTGTTTGAAGCCATTGCAGCGCGTTTGGGCCGGGCTCAGGCTGCCCGGTAGTTGGGTTCACTACTAACGGAGTTTGCCCCGGCTCGTCTACAGTTTCGCCCGATGCCCCTGATTTCGTGTTGACGACAGTCAGATCGACAGTCATGGAATCAATCGTGACATACGGATTTGAGTCCCGGTTCCAATCCGCATCAGGATTTGCAAGGCGTTGAAGGTGAATGATTGCAAAGTTGGCATGGCAGCCATTAAGCATTAGCAGAGGTTTGTTGGCAGCAGTCGCTCCAAGCGGTGTTTGTTCCTTAATTAAGAATGGGTCGGTTACACCAGCGATGGGAGATTCGTAGCTGTCCAGTGGCGGATCGCAGCGGTCGTTGTTTTGTAGCGCAACCGTATCGGTGTATTGATGGGGCGCGTCGTTGTTGTCCGGCATAAACTTGCAGGCCCCAGAGCTTGATGAAAACAACCGGGCAAGGCGTTCGTATGGATCTTCGCCAGAGTCTGTTCCAGTCAATACCGGTTCAGACAGGGTCGCTGGAGTGCGTGGACGGTCGTTAGGCTTGGATGGGTTTTCGGGAATGCTGTTAATTGTTTGGTCAAAGCCAATATCTACGACCGGATTCGCTGAAGTAGATGTTATGTGGGGGGAAAACATGGGCCCTGCAGTCCCTACTATCACCCTGTCATCTGGGCCTGGTTCACGGCCGCTGCCCGTTTGAGAGGGCCAAAAGACGCATCCGCGACGGCCGTTTTGATCGGTTGCTGTGCTGCCGGACAGCAAAGTAGCTGAGCCAGGCTTTGTAAAATAGAAAACGCGATCAACTAAAGCGGTTCCGCTTACTGTAGGCTGCGCAGGGTCGAGGATCTTGCCCTCAGGGTCAAAGCCAGTCCCAGGGCCAGCCACAGCTCCGCGGACCGATATCAGTCTCCATGTGGGGCATCCAAAAGTGTTTGATCGACGCAGTGAAACGGATGCGTCATAGCTAAATCGTTGTGTTGATTCGCTGGTAAGGACCTTCGGGACGGGTTCGGCTCGAATATTGGTGCCGCTGGCTACGACGTATGTGTTGGTGCTCGAGGTATTGCAATAGGCAGTCGTCGATTTCCAAGGGCTTGCTAGCTCAACAAAAAAAGCGCCCCATGGTCGCCGCTGTTGGTCCATGTCGTTGTCTGCTGTCACGAGATTATCTGTCTCCACAATTTTCCGAGCGACATCAGTATCATCAGTGCGACGGTTGTGCCATGCGAGGGTTTCCGTAATCAGGAGCTCAGGCCGCTCGCAGCCCCACACGTAGTTTGTGGACCCGGTGGTCCATGTTGTGTTTGTGCCCGAAAATAAGGGGTCATACTCGAACTTCGTCATCACAGAATCACCGTCGCGAAAATCCACGACATTGACCGCGTATTGCGCGATCTGCCGCGCGGCGGTGCTCGAGACCGTAAGCCCATTCTGCTGAGCGACTGCCATCATCAGGCAGTAAAGCTGCTTGGCGAAGGATTGGCGGCGAGCCAGGCCGGTGCCCGAGCTGTCGTAAGGCTCGTCGAAATTTGGGGCTTCGTGAAATGGACGATTGAGGTCGAGCTTGTGCCCCATGACGATCTCAGGCCCGAAGAGATCACGGGCTCGCCGCGGGGCAGTCGCTGTTGCGGAGGTAAGCAGTGCCGCAAATCGGTTGCCAATTGTCGTTTGCCAGCTGGTGCCGGTGATCGCCGGGGTATCCCAGCTTTCTGTCGTAAGGAGTGCTCGATTCCGGCTCGCCTGGTCTTGATTGAGCGCTACGAGGCGCCGCGGCAGCTTGAGCGAATCGGGGTCGTGGTAACGGAGCAGTCCTTCGAGTTCTGCCGGGGTAAAGAGATTGTCGGCAGGGGTCCCGTTTGCATAGGGCGCAGCGGTATAGCCTGTGCGAGCTCCGCTGCGAGTCAGGTCTACTTCATATGGATCATCGACGACATCATTTTCAGAGGACGTGATCGACCACGATGGCTTGTAGTAGACAGGCTGGCCGAATCCATCGACCCAGAGCTTCATGCGGCCTTTCACATCCCAGGGAGAGCCAAACCTTCCGGGATCGGTGAAATAGCTTTGCGCCACATCGCCCGTGAGTGTGGCACGCCACTGATCGGCTGCGAGCGAGATGCGGTCGTTTGAGCCTGAGACACCAGGCTGAGCGATCGATGTGAACGAGCCGCTCCACACGGTATCTGCGTAGCGACCCTCCGCACCCCGGATTACGGGATTCGCACGACCGTCGGCACTGTTGAGCTTTTGCGCGTTGGCTTGCTGGCCACCCAAAATCCTGAGGCCGCCTTCCAGTACGGTCTGTTCGCTCGTTCCGCTCGTGGTGCTTGAAAACAGCAAGCTTCTGCTCAGGCTCACCGAAGCCGGCCCGCTGGCAAGGCCCCTCGGCAATTGGTAGAGCGGCACTGATGGTCGCGTGGAACCACTCGAAAAAGTCGGATATTTGGTTCCGTTGGGTCCGAACGCAGGATCGAAAGTTTCCTGGTCAACGGTGCTGCCGTGAGCATTCACGTTGAGCCGACCATCGAGATCAAGCACGAGGATTGCCGCTTGGGGCTGAATGCTACGACCATTTGCATCGATCACGGCCGGAAGCTTGAGGTCGATCCATGCGCTGTCGCCGATGCCGTCGCCGTCGTTGTCCACGTCGAGCGCGGTAGTGCCAGTCAACGGGGCTGGAGTTACCGTTGGCGAACCAGAAGCGTTGCCGATGATTCGAGTGAGCAGCGGATTGCGAGAGTCGAACCCGTCGTAGGGTTCATTTGTCGAGGTGCCGTCGAACTCACGACCGTTGATTATCAGCGTTATCGCCGATGTTCCGGAGACGGCTGCGGTGCCAGAATTGATTTTCGCGACGGAGATCACACTGCCTGCCGGCGTGGGCCCGGCAGGAATGACGAGCGTGGGCGAGGCTACAGATCCCGTTGCGCTCACGATTCGGGTGCTTGCTGCCAGCCCTGGCAGATTGACCGTGACCACCCGGCCAACGAGGTCGGAAACGCTAGTACCCGACGCGGTGCTGCCGGTGGCAGGTCGGAGTGAGCCGCTCACGGTGAGTTGAATGAATGCGGGGCTCGATTGGAAAACTGTCGCCGATCCTGCCAAGCCGATTAGCGAATCGGTGCCGTACTTGTCGCCCAGAAGATCATCGCCGCTGGCGAGCGCCGTACCGCTTGTCAGAGAGAGCGTGGTGCCCCGCGCTACGGTCAGAAAAACCTCGTCCAAGAGCCGGGCTTCGGTGGCCCGGGCGTTCGTTGCGGCAACGACATTGTCGGCAAAAGCACGCGATGCCTTGCGGGCCCGGGTGGCAACGGCAAGATAGGTTGCGCCGAGCATCAAGAAGAGCGTGAGCACGCTCAACACGACGAGCAGCAAAACGCCCCTACGCCCAAGGTTATTTATTGAGACCATGGCGACATCTCCTCGAGCCGAACGGTGCGTTCGGCCAAGCCAACGGCCCCTTCGATGGCGTATATCGATGCTGTGTTGACGGGCACGGCCCTGTCCACCGTGAGTTCGGCCGCCGTGACGGCGGAGCCCGATACCACGGGCGATGCCATTATCACGCGACGCCACTCGCATACGGCCGTCGCTGCGTCTCGGCAGAGCACGATGCTTCCCACCGGGAACAGGCTCTTGAAATCGTCTGTGGCCATGGGCGACGTAATCGAAAACTCCAGATAGGAATCAGCCGTTGTTTTCGTCGCGGTCAGTGGAAACGCGAATGGCAGCGTTGGCTGCGCCGGCCGCCGATAAAACTCCACGACAGACAGCCGATAGAACGGGCTCCCAGGCTCGACGGGCACGAGCGTCGCCAGCCAAGAAAAGAGTCCCTCGGTCATGCGCTTTGCTGGGCCTGGAAAAAACATCGCCAGTGCTGGCGCCGTCTCGTCGTCCGGGAGCGTGTAGACGAGGTCGTCGTGTGACCGAAAAACCTCGTCGGCCACGGGTGCAGATGTGATCCCACGAATCGTGATGGGCGTCAGCCGGGGTACAGAAAATCCGCCGCCCAGGGGGTCAATGAGAAACGGCGGTGTTGGGGGGGTTGGGTTGGCGATCCAGCGATTTTGGTCGAGCATTCCGCGCGTAACGACATCAGCCATGGCGGCCGCGGCCATCGCTCCGCGGCGGTCTTCGATCACCGCTTTCTTGGCTTGCGAACCTCCCGCTGGAATGAGCGCCACGACGCTCGCGAGGCCAACAGAAAGAATGCCCAACGAAATGATCACTTCCAGGAGCGTGATGCCACGCTTGGCGTCATTGGGCACGGACGGTGATACGCGGAATGTCATCGGGCAGGGCATCATTCGATTGTGTTTTTGAGCGTGCGCCGCACAAACTCCTGCGATTGAGCTGGCGTCGTGGCCCGCGGGTTTGCCTCGATCGACTTGATGATCGACGATCGAGGGTCCACCACGATCCAGCGGGCGTCGGCGTTTTGCCAATTGGCGCCTGGATCGTCATCGCTCGGCGAGGCGACGTATGGATTGCCGCAATTTGCCTGAAACCCAACGAGTAAGGCCACGGGCGTACTGGCATCGAGCGCATAGAATCGCCAGACTGGCGTGCCAGATGGGGCGGTGTCATCGTGATAGAACGAGTACCACACCGCTTCGGCGCGGCCCGTCTTGTCGAACACGATGGCCAGACGCCGGCAGCCATTCAGCGACACGACTCCGCTCGTTGCTGTAAATCCGTGGACACCAATCGTTGACGATGCAAGGTCGATGCACATGCCATTTGGAATGTGGCTCGTCGCCGCAGTCATACGGAGCCGAGGCGGCAGATGGATGACATAGGCGAGCGGCGTTTGGGAGTGAGGCACAATCGCGTTGGCATTTGTGCGGTAGAAATTTTGCCCGCCAACGTTCGCGGTTCCGGAGATTGTCGCCGTGCCGTTTGCTACTGAGACAACGGTGTACCGATTTGGAAAGCCCGCAAATTCCAAGGGCGCAGGCAAATAGGCGGCAAGCGCCTGATTGAGCAGCATCGTTGCTGTCGCGGAACTAGTTCTCGTCACCTGGGCAGTGCCAGAAACACCGGGCCGCGGGCGGCCGAATGCCAGCGTCACGACTGCTGAGTCATTTCCGGCTCCCGACGATTCTGTCTCGTACCAGGTGGCAGCGCCCGATCGCGAACTGAGGCCGTTGGCGACGGTCTGATTCAGATGAGCGATGACCAACTCCGCTGCTTCGCGGGCCTTGGTCTTGCCGCGATTGTTGGCAAGCATTGGCAACACCGTCACCGCCAAGATCCCAATGATCGCAACGACGACCATCAGTTCCGGCAAGGTCATGCCGCGGCGATGGAGGTGGCGGGAATGCATGGGCGGACTCGCTTAGTCGGCGAGAAGCTGGTGATTCGTGATGTTGTCGCGGAAGGCGTTGGCGTTATCCGGGTCGGGCGAACCCACGAGGCCTTTGTTGTCGGGGTTGAATCCGCAGATGTTGCCCAGTTTTTCGTCTGGCCAGCCGTTCTCGGCTCGGAGGAGGCCGTAACCGCTCGCGCCCGAAGAGTTTGGGTCGTTGAGCGCTTCGTCGGGGCCGGCGGAAAAGATCAGCGGATACAAAGCAAACCCTTGTGGATCTTCTCCAGTCGTCGGCGGCGGAGGTTCGTAATCCCTGTCGAGCGGATCATGCCGGTTGACTGGATCGGCGATTTGAAGTCGCGACGAGAAGCCAGGGGCCCAGCGGAAGAATGCGATCGGCCTTTTCCATCCGTCCCAAAACTCCCGCGCTCCATCGTTGTCGATGTCGCCGACACGTTCGGCCCGGATCGATTCCATGAGTTCCGGGAAGAGGCCCGACTGAGTGACGATCATGTAAAGGCACTCCGCGCTCTGGTAGCCGTTATTCGGCGTTGTGGCAGCCTTGTATCGCTGGTAGCTCCGGCCCGCCGCTGTGGTCGGCGTTGGCACGTTGGTTGAGGATGCAACATCAGCCCACGAATCGGGAAGTTCCTCGCGCATCCTGCTGCGAATCGATACGAGTGACGAAGTACTGGATATCGCCAAGTCTTCGTATGTCTCGTAGTAATCGAGTACGGCGTCGCTCAGCTTTGCCACCATGAAGCGGCTCGTCTCTGCCGCCCCCTTTTTGCCCGCGCGGGCCAGACCGGTGAGGCTCAGGCCGCTGAGGATCGCGAGAATGATGATCACCACGAGCAGCTCCACGAGCGTGAAGGCCTTGCGGGCAATCGGCGCGGCGTGGAGCGTGCGACTCATGGCTACTGATCCTTCAGGCTGTCGAGGTACTCACGACGCGTACCGGGCCAGAAGTTGGAGAGGTCGTCGTCAGTGCCGAACTCCTCATCGCGCCCAGCGCACAGGATTTGAAAGGTGTCTGGGTTAAATACCGGCTGAGTTCCTGTGCAGTTCGTAAACCACCAAGCGTCAGGGTAGTTTGCGTTTGGTTTCACAGGTAACGGAGAGGCAGGAACGAATTGAACTCCTGGCTCTGCTAGCTGAATTGATGTCGTGCCGCTATACAGCAAGCTTCCAGAGAACCGCGTCGCCACTGGCACAGTCAGTTGATACTGACTCGCATTCAAGTAGATGTAGGGCGAATTCCGTTTCTGAGCTGGGGCATACTGCAGTGCGGACACGCGCGAAGAATCGAAGTCATACAACTTCCTGCGGTCGCCAAGAGGAAGTAATGGCGAAGTTACGTCTGATGTGTAGCCACTTAACCAGGCCACAATTGCGTTTGTGGGAGCAAGAGGAACGGCATTCTGAAATTGCCCCGTCGAGCCACTGAGCGTATTGCAACGTGGAAAGATTCGCTTAACGTGCTTTTGAGCAATGCTGGTGATCGAGCCGCTGGTGAGCGGAGCTGCAGGATTTGAGTCGTAGCACGGCGGGAAACTCCCGTACTCGTTCTTGTAGTTCATGATCGCCATGTGCAGCATGTCGATCTCCGCCTTGATCGCGGCGTTGCGGGCCTTCGTGAGCGATTGCATCACCACCGGCGTGAGCAACGCGGCCAAGAGGCCGATGATGCCGATCACCACGAGCAGTTCGACGAGCGTGAAGGCCGGGCGGGCGCGGGCGGGGCGGGGGGGGGAGGGGCATCCACTCGGCTTACGCCTCGGGCTTCCGGGGGCAGCAGAGGGGCGTCCACTCGGCTTACGCCTCGGGCTTCCGAAAGAGGGGTGGCGCGGAGTCCCCGGGCTTCCGCCCGGGGCTTTTTGGTGGGAGGGAAATCGCAGTGCGGGGCGAAAGCCGACGGGGTTCATGAGAGGTCCTGGATGAGTTTGATGAGCGGGAGGAAGAGGGCGACCACGATGAAGCCCACCGCGCCGCCGAGGAAGATGATGAGCAAGGGCTCCATCAGGCTCGTGAGGCTCTCCGTGAGCACCGCCACCTCTTCGTCGTAGGTGTCGGCCACCTTGTAGAGCATCGTGTCGAGCTCGCCCGACTCCTCGCCCACGTCCACCATGTTGATCACGAGGTCGTCTACCACCGGCTTCTTGTATTTCATCAGATACATGAGCGCGCCCACGCCCGGGAAGAAGAACGTCCAAAAGAGCATCGCCACGATGTTGAACGGCGGAAACGAAAACTCCTTCAAGGGCTTCGCGATCGCATTGCCATCGCGAATCGAATCGCTCACCTTCTGGAAGAGCTTCTCGAACATCATGTTGCCCGAGGTCTCTTTCGTGATGTTCAAGGCCTCGAGAATCGGCACGCCCGAGGCGAGCAGCGTGCCCAGCGTGCGGGCCGACCGGGAGAGGATGTTTTTCTCCACGAGCTGCCCGAAGATCGGCATCTTGAGCGTGAAGAGATCCCAGCCGAAGCGGCCGTAGGGGATCAGGCAGATGCCCTTGATGATCAGGCGGATGCCGAAGGGAATCGCCGGAATCAGATACCAATAGGCCGCGATCCAATTGGAGAGATCGATCAAGACCTGCGTCATGGGCGGCAGCTCGCTGCCGAAATCGTCGAAGATCTTTTTGAACTGCGGCACGATCTTGAGCATGATGAACGTGAGGATGCCCACGGCCACGCTCACCACGACGATCGGATAGACCATCGCGCCCTTCACCTTGCGCTTGAGCGACTGAGCCCGCTCCATGAACTCCGAGAGACGGCGCAAGATCACTTCGAGCGCACCGCCCGCCTCGCCCGCGCGGATCATGTTGCAATAGAGGCGGTCGAACGCCTTCGGGCTCTTCGCCATCGCCTCCGAGAGCGTGGTGCCGCCCTCGATCTCGTCGCACACGTCCATGAGCGAGTTTTTCAGGCGGCCAGGCTTCTGCATCTCGGCCAGGATCTTGAGGCTGCGCAGGATCGGCAGGCCGGCGTCTTGCAGGATCGAGAGCTGGCGGGTGAAGAGCGTGAGGTCTTTGAGCTTCACGCCGCCCATCACGAACGACCGGCCCGGCTTCTTCTTGCCGGCCGCGGCGGCCGCGCTCTTGGCCTTGCCCGCCTTGAGCTTCGTGACCATGTAGCCCATGGCACGGATCGTGGCCTGGGCTTCGGCCTCCGAAGGCGCGTCTACGGTGTCGCGGATTTCCTTGCCGGTGGCCGCGTCGATGGCTTCGAAAATGAAGGTGGGCATGATGTTTTCGACAGGCCTGGAGGCCTGTCGCTACGTGTTGGCAGTGTTCGTTCGTTTTCGACAGGCCTGGAGGCCTGTCGCTACGTGTGTCGTTAGGCGTCGAGGATGGTTTCGCGGATCACTTCGTCGGCGGTGGTGAGGCCCTGGAAGATGCCCTCCATGCCCGAATCACGCAGCGTCACCATGCCGTGCTTGCGGGCGGCGTTGCGGAGGTCTTCGGTGGAGGCGTTTCTCATGATCATTTCGCGGAGCTCGTCGTTCATGATCAAGAGCTCGTAGAGGCCGAGGCGGCCCTTGTAGCCGGTGCGATTGCACTTCTCGCAGCCCTTGCCGCGGAAAAATTTCTTGCCAAACACCTGCTCGCTCGTGAGCTCGAGATCGGCGAGCACGTCGGGGCCGGGGATGATCTCCTCTTTGCAGCCCGTGCAGATCCGGCGCACGAGCCGCTGGGCCAGAATCGCCTCCACGGTGGCCGTGATCAGAAACGGCGGCACGCCCATGTCGCGCAGGCGGGTGACCGTGGCGGGGGAGTCGTTCGTGTGGAGCGTGGAAAACACCATGTGGCCGGTGAGCGAGGCCTGCACGGCGATCTCGGCCGTCTCCGTGTCGCGGATCTCGCCCACGAGGATGCGATCGGGATCTTGGCGGAGGATGGCCCGCAGGATCGCGGCGAAGGTGTTGCCCATTTCGTTGTCGATCGGCACCTGCACGATGCCGTCGATGTCGTATTCGATCGGGTCTTCGGTGGTGATCAGCTTGTCTTCCACGTCGTTGAGCTCGGAGAGGGCCGAATAGAGCGTGGTCGTCTTGCCGGAGCCGGTGGGGCCCGTGACGAGGATGATGCCATTGGGCCGCTTCATCACGTCGCGGAATTTCCGCTTGATTTCGTCGTCCATGCCGAGCTTGTCGAGCGAGAGGGAGACCACGCCGCGATCGAGCACCCGCATCACCACGCTCTCGCCGAAGAGCGTGGGCAGCACGCTCACGCGCAGATCCACGGGATGGCCGCCGACATTCAGCTCGATGCGGCCGTCTTGCGGGAGCCGGCGCTCGGCGATATCGAGATTGGCCATCACCTTGATCCGCGTGGTGATCGCGAAGGCCAGATGCTTGGGCGGCGGCACCATCTCCTGGAGCACGCCATCGGCCTTCAAGCGAATGCGGAATTCGTGCTCGAAGGGCTCGAAGTGGATGTCGCTCGCGCCGTCGCGGATGGCGAGCAAGAGCACCATGTTCAAGAGCTTGCGCACAGGCGCGCTCTCTGCCAGGGCCTCGGCGCCGGTGAGGTCTGTGGGGCCTTCCTTGCCGAAGGCCGCCGCCTGGGCCGCCAGGACCGTGTCGTGCTCGAGATCGTCTACGAGCGATTCCACGCTTTCGGTGTCGGCCGAATAAAACTTCTGGATCGTCTTCTCGATCTCGGGCTCGGTGGCCACCACGATGTGGACGTCGTAGCCGAGGAAGGTGCGGATCTCGTCGGCGATCTGCATCTTTTGCGGCTCGGCCGAGGCCACGGTGAGTTTGTCGGCCTCGAGCGCGAGCGGAATCACGCGATAGAGCTGGGCCATCGGCTCGGGCACCAGGCGAAGCACCTCGGGCTTGATCTCGCGGTCGTAGAGCGTGACAAACGTGGTGTTCCACTGCTCGGCCAGGGCCTCGCCGAGCTGCTCGTCGGTGAAGAAGCCGAGCG
>JAIXPT010000266.1 GCA_027486095.1 Planctomycetaceae bacterium
GCTTCGCGCAGGTGGGAGAAATAGCGGGCCATCTCGATCCGCTGCTTCTTCTCGAAGATGTCGTCGTGGAGCTCGTCACGCACCTCGGCAAACTCCACCTTGCCCGGCACCGTGTAGCCCTCGCAGAAGAGCACGATGAAGCGGTCGGCGATCTGTACCACGCCCGACAGCTCGCCCGGCTTGAGCGCGAACGCCTCGCGCTCGAGGGCCGGCTGGCCGCCATGGCGTTGGATCGGCGGCACCTCGCCGCGGAGCGTACGGCTCGTGGGATCGACCGAATATTTTTCCGCAAGCTCGCCGATCGCGTCGGCGGTCGGATTCTGCCGGGCCAGCTGCCACACTTCCTGCGCACGGCGCTGGCTGTCGAGCACGATCACGCGGCAGCGGGCCCGCGGCCCGAAGGTCGCCGCGTAGGCCTTGTCGAGATCCTCTTGGCTCACGGCCACCGCGCCCACGAGCTTCTTGAGGGCCACGGTCGGCTGCACGATGTCTTCGATATAGTGCCGCATCGGCACCTTCTGCTCGCGTGTCACACGTTCGAGCCAGCCGGCCGTATCGATCGAGCCGTCGGGCTTGCGAAAGCCCATGATGTCGGCGGCACGGGCGATCTCGGCGTCGATATCGGCCTGGGCCACCTGCTGCTTGGCCCGATCGAGAGCCTGCCCGAGCAGGGCCCGCGTGATCAGGATTTCGAGCACTTCGGCGCCATGCCGCTCGAGGCAGGTCTGGCGAACGGCATCGAGCGAAACAGGCTGGCCGTTCACCACCGCCGCCACGCCCGGCTGGGCAGCCGCTGCGGCCCGATCGTTCATCACGTTCTCGACGGCGGCCGCTGCCTGCAGCGTGCGAAACACCTCGCTCGAGGCGGCACGGCTCTTTTTCTCGCGCAGCTCCTCCGCGAGCCGGGGCCGCACGTCCTCGAGCTTCACGTCGGCAGCGGGCAGCCTTCCCTCGCATTTGACGATGATGAATTGGTCGGCCACCTGGGCGACCGGCGAAATCTCCCCGGGGCTCATTCCGAACACCACCGCCTCGAAGGCGGGCTCGCCGGCATGCCGACGGATCGGCTGCACCCAGCCATTGGCGCTCGCGCTGCCCACGTCTACCGAGTGCTGACGGGCGAGGGCGCCGAATTCGTCGGGCGCGGCTGCCGCCTTGGCCCGCAGCTGCTCGGCCTCCTGGCGCGACTTGACGACGATGATCCGGGCTTTCACGGTCGGGCCAAACTGATTCTCGAACGCGTGCTGCACCTCGGCAGCCGACGGCTCGATCGTCGCGTGGGCGAGCCTGCGCAGCGCGAGCATCGGCCACACGATCTCCTCGGCATATTGCTTCGGCGACACGCCCCGCTCTTGCTGGATGAGCTCGATCCACTTGTCGCGCGGCACGTTGAAGCGGCGCGACATCGCGTCGATCTCGGCATCGACGTCTTGCTTGGTGATCGCCACGCCCTGCCGGGCACAGGCCTGCTCGATGATCGCCCGGTTGACGAGCGTCTCGACCACGCCCGCGCCGTGCCGCGCGAGGCACTCGGCGGCGAGCGCCCGCTCGCCGATCTCCACGCCATTGACCATCGCCATCAATTTGTCGGGCGCGGGCGTCTTGTCGGCTGCCGGCGCCGTGGCCCCGGCGTGCTCTGCAGCACCCTCTTTCGCCGAGCGGGCAGGCGGCTTCGGCGCGGCATCGGCAGCGGCGCCACCGGCCCCGAGCCGCCAAGCCAAGCAGGCCACCACGATCGCCACGATCGCTGCCACGTCGCGAATCGAGCCCACCCGCGGGGCGAATCGCGCGCGCACGCGAGCCACCGTCCTTCCGAGCCACTGCATCTGCAAGCCCTCCTTGGCCATATCTCGGGAGGTGGGAAGGTAGGGGATCGCCGCCGACGGGGCAAGGCGACTCGGCTCCGGGGAAAAACCCGGCAAACCGTGGCAAACCCCGGCCCCGTGGTTTACGCTCGTCGGCATGTCGTCGCTCCCGCCCAAGCCTGCCGACCGCAACGTGCCCGAGTGCATCACGATCCTCGGGCTGCTGCCCCCGGTCACGCTCGAAGACGTGAAGCAGGCCTACCTCGCCAAGGCCCGCACGGCGCATCCCGATCGCGGCGGCGACGCAGCCGCATTCATGCGACTGCAGAAGGCGTTCGACGAGGCCAATGACTACGTCAAATTCAAGGCCGGCAAGCTCGAGTGGCTGGCCTCGAAGATCGAGGCCTACGCCGAGCAGCAGGAGGTCGTCACCGAGACGATCGAGCGTGGCGGCGAGGTGGAAATGGAAGAGGCCGAGTGGCTCGAGAGCAGCTTCGGCGACGACTTCGGCCGCGTGGCCGACAAGCTCGTCGCAGTGCGGCTGCGCGGCCCGGCCGCCGACGATCTGTTCGCGATCCTGCTCGGCTTCCGGGCCGCATCGCTCAAAGATCTGGCCGTGCTCGATCTCGCCGGCGGCGGGCTCACCGACGAAGGGCTGCTGCAGCTCAAAGACCTGAAAAACCTGCGCTCGCTCGATCTCCGCGGCACGGCGGTCGGCAAGCTCGCCGCGGAGGTGCCGCAGTGGTTCGAGCGGCTCGAATTCTTGGGGCTGCCGCAGGGCGCCGTGAGCCTGTTCAGCCGGATGGCGATGCCGCGCCGCGTGAAGCTTGTGCTCGGCGACGCCGCGGAGGGCTGAGATGGAGCCCTTCGCCGCGGGGAGCGTGAGCGTCACGGAGGCGGGGCAGGGGGTGGAGTTTCGCTACCGACTGCTCGCACCGGCGGCACCCGCGGCAGGCACACGCTATCCGCTCGTCGTATTTCTGCACGGCGCCGGCGAGCGCGGCCGCGACAATGAAAAGCAGCTCAAGTATCTGCCCACGTGGATGGCGGAGCCCGCGCTTCGTGAGCGGCATCCCTGCTACCTCCTCGCGCCGCAGTGCCGCGAGAGCGAGCGCTGGGTCGATGTGTCGTGGGCCGATAAGAAAAGCACGCCCCAGGGACCACCCACGACCGACCTGCTCGCCGCGATCGCCGCGCTGCAGGCCGTGATCGCGAGCGAGGCCGTCGATCCGGCCCGTATCTATCTCACGGGCCTCTCGATGGGGGGCTTTGGCACGTGGGATCTCGCAGCCCGGCAGCCGGCGCGGTTTGCCGCCATCCTGCCGATCTGCGGCGGAGGCGACGAAGCCACGGCCCCGCGGCTCTCACGGCTCCCGATCTGGTGCTTCCACGGCGACGCCGACCAGGTCGTGGCAGTGGATCGATCGCGGAGCATGATCGCAGCCGTGAAGGCCGCCGGCGGCAGCCCCAAGTATTCGGAGCTGCCCGGCGTGGGCCACGATTCGTGGACGCCTGCCTATCGCGATCCCGCCGTCCTCGACTGGCTGTTTGCGCAGCGACAAGCCCCGTAGCGACCGGCCTGTAGCGACAGGCCTCCAGGCCTGTCGAATACGCGCTTTCGACAGAGCTGGAGCTCTGTCGCTACGTTCCGAGCCAGGCCCGGAGGGCCGGGTGAATTCCAGCCGACAGCGTCGGCCAAGCGAAAATCGGCACGACGCCGATGTTTCGCGTGAAGATAGCCCTGAAGCTCTGTCGCTACGTTCCGAGCCAGGCCCGGAGGGCCGGGTGAATTCCAGCCGACAGCGTCGGCCAAGCGAAAATCGGCAC
>JAIXPT010000300.1 GCA_027486095.1 Planctomycetaceae bacterium
ACCCGCACGGCATTCGTGGAGGGCGGATCGATCGTGAGCGGATCGAACTCCGCCCGCGCGGCCCCTTCGACCATGTCGTCGAGCAGATCGAGGCAGTCGTGGATCGACACCACGTCGGCCCGGTCGGTGCGCAGGCGCTCGAGATATTTGAGCACGAGGCCGGCGACGGCGCGGCCGCGCGGCCCCGCTTCACCTTCGGCGAGGGCCGCGAGCAGAAACAGCCCGGCGTCGTCGATGACCCGTTCCACCGTCGCGGCCACCGGCAGACGCCGCAGCCACGTCCGCCACCGCTCGAAGGCATCGCGGGCGGCCGCACATCGAGCCGCCAAGGGCGTGTCGAGGCCGCCAGGCACGTCGATCCCGCCGGTGAATCGGCCTCCGGCGGCGTTGTACGCGAAGAGATCGCCATCGCTAAACCCAAACACCTCGCAGCGCAAAAGCGCGAGCATCGCCACGGGATCATCGGGGTCGGCCACGGCTGCAAGACAGGTGCGGAGCGCGCGGAGTGGCTCGGCCTGGTCTTCCCCGAGGGTGCCTGTCACGTCTACTGGAAGACCGGCTGCATGCAGGGCCGCCGCGTAGATTCCGAGGTGCTTGCGCTCCCGCGCCACAAGCAAAAAATCGCCCGGTCGGCAGGCAGAGATAAGGCCGCGGCCGGCTTCGTCGAGGGTGCGGGGCACGGCCAGGCCGGCGTCGATCGCACTCCGGATGAAGGATGCGATCTCACGGGCCTCCTGCTCGGCCCACACAGCCCCCGGCGCTCCGCTGCGCACCATTCGCAGGGCCCGCAGGCCCGTGAGCCAGCCCTGCTCGACACCGGCAGGCGGAGCCTCGCGGCGGCCGGAAGAACTCGGCGTGAACGAGGGAGATTCCACCGTCGCCTGTGCTGGAAACTGTGTGGTGAACACGTCGTTGGCCCAGTCCACGAGGTCGCTACGGCTGCGGAAGTTCGTGGTCAAGGCGAGCACGTCGCCGTGCCGCGAGATGATCTCACGAACGGCGGAGTAGGTGACAATGTCGGCCCGGCGAAACCGGTAGAGCGACTGCTTCGGATCGCCCACCACGAACAGAGACCCGGCTGCAGGCACGCATTTTTTCCAGTCTGTCTCGGCCGGATCGGTGGCGGTGAGCAAGAGCAGCATCTCGGCCTGCACCGGGTCGGTGTCTTGAAACTCATCGACCAAGAGATGGGTGTAGCGGCCCCGAAAACTCCGCCGGACGTCGGGCTGGCCCACGAGCAGCCGGGCCGCCTTGCAGAGCAGATCTTGAAACGAGAGCCCGCCACGCTCGCCCCGCAGCCGGTCATAGACGGCGAGGGCCGCCTGGAGCGCCGCGATCGCCACGGGATACCGATGCGCCCGCCATTGCCAGAGCGCGGGCCGAGCGACTGTGTCGCGAAGGTGCTCCCATGCAGCCTGCCAGCCGAGGGCCGCGGCCTTCTGGGCCGCCTTGCGTTCCTTCTCGTCCGCGCCGGCAGCCGACCAGTATTTCTGAGTGACCTTGGGCGAGCGGTCGAGTTCCTCGAGCAGCTCCATCACGGCCACGAGCGACGATGTGTCGCACCGACGCACCATCCTGGCGAACTGTTCGAGCGCATTCATCAGGTCGTCGGTGCCGCGCTCACCAGGCGCGGAAAATTCCTCCGCCTCGATTCGCCGCGCAAAAGCCTCGATCATCGTGACCACCGTGGCCATGTCGGGGGGCGAGGTGGCGGGGGCCGGCCAGTCTTCGACGTCGCCATAGGTGGCGAAACGCTCGGCAAAGAGCCGCGACAAGTCGCCGAGCCGCAGCCCCACGGCGTCGAGATCGGCAAGCAGCCGGGGATGGTCGGCGGGCGCGGCCGTGACGAATTCGCGCCACGCCTGGCGCCGCAGCAGCCGATCCGCCGATTCGTCGAGCTCACGAAAGCCTGGGTCCACGCCCGCCTCCAGCGGCCGCTCGCGGAGCAGCCGGCCGGCGAACGAATGAATCGTGCCGATCACCATCGAGTCGGCCCGTTCGAGCGCGACGCCGAGCCGGGCCTGCTCGACCGGATCGGATGCCTCGAGCACGGCCCGCTGCAGCTTCTCACGAAAGCGCCGGCGGAGCTCGCCGGCGGCTTTCTTCGTGAACGTGACGGCGACGATCGCCTCGGGCTTGGCGGTGCCTGTGCGCACCAGGGCCAGCATCCGCTCCACCATGCATGTCGTCTTGCCCGTGCCGGCGGCGGCTTCGACCAGGAGCGTGGTGCCAAGATCGGCACGGATGCGCTGGCGGACCGGCTCATCGGGCGGCGGCACCGGTACGGCCGGGTGCGGCGTGAGCGTGAGCGGGGCCTCGTGGTGCCGACGGATTCCGGGCAGCGGCCGTGGCTGGCGGGCGCGCCGGAGGGTGCCGAAGAGATCGCGGAGCGGTTGTGAGCCACCCACCAGGCGGGCCGCCTCGCGGGTCACCCGCGAAGCGTCGCCACAGGCGGCCGCGAAATCGCAAAAGCTGCAATCGGCAGGATCGTCGGTCGGCAGAAAGATGCCCTGCCGCGCGATCTCCGCGAGCCGGCGGACGAGGGCCGTGCACTCCGCGAGCTGCTCGGCCGTCCATTCGAGCCGGCGGCCCTTGCCGGCCCGCGTGGGAAAGAAATAGCCGAAGCGCTCCACCGCTCCGCCAGCGACCGGGCAGGCGGGGTCGGCCAGCCGCGTGCGCAGCATGACCACATACAGGCCGTGCTGCAGCTTCCGGCCGCCCGCGAAGGGATCGGCCGCCGCCATGGCCGGAAACCCGTAGCCGCTGCCGCTCTTGTAGTCCCAGAGCGCATAAGTCGGGCTCGCGCCATCGTCGCGCACGTCGATGCGATCGATCCGGCCGCGTAGCTTGATCGCCTCACCAGCTGCGAGCGTCACCACGACCGGCTCACGGCAGTCGAACGGCGTGCCTTCGCCCGCCGGTTCGACACCGATCGCCGCCTCGAGGGCCAGCGGCCGTCGGCCCGTTTCGCGGCACGAACGCTCCTCGTCGTGAAGAAACGTATGCATCGCCGTGCGCAGCTCGTCGCGGCGGGCGGCGAAGGCCAATTCGGTGAGCGGGGGCTGTTGGCGCCGGCCAGCCTCCAGCTCTTCGTCGAGGATCGTGAGCAATTCGTCGAGGTGCCGGGAAGCTTCGGGAAGCTCTGCCCGCTCGATGAGCCCGCGCATGAACCGCTCGAGCACGGTGTGCAGCAGGCTGCCGGCATCGAGCGGCGTGAGCCAGCGATCGGCGTCGTCATCAAACCGTTCGAGGGGCTCGATGCCGAGGCCGTAGCGGAAGAAAAATTTCCGCGGACAGGCGGCGAGAGTTTCGAGGCTGGCAGGGGATGCGGCGCGACCATGGATGGCGCGCGGATCGAGCGCGGCGCCCGCCTCGGGCACGTGGCCGTCGTGGGGAGTGAAGTCGGCCGAGGCCCGCGCGCGAGCGGCCACCTGGCCATCGGCGAGGTGGCCGCGATGGGCCGCAAGCGCTGCCTGCACCTCGTCGCACCGGGCGTGCGGACCGAGCGTGGCCAGCCACCACTGCGATTCATCGAGGGCCAGGCCCGGGGAAGCGGGCACGAGCGTCTCGGGAGGGGGAAGCGATTCCAGCAGATCATCGACGGTGGCGAGCGGGTTGCCGACGGCCTGGCCGTGCAAGGCCACGAGCGCCGGCGACGGAAATACTTCCGTGTCGTCGCCCATGTCGCGACACGAATAGCCGAGCGCCACGCTGCCCCGCGCCCGGGCGAGCAGACGGCGCAGAAGCTCGAGGGTGCGCGGGGCGGCGTCGCGGGCGACTGGGAGCTGGGCCCCCGGGCTCGATTCGTTGAGCAGGCCGCGGTCGCCGTCGGTCAGCACCGGATCGGCGGCGCCGCCGCCCGGAAACCGGTTTTCGTCGAGGCCGAGCACGAACGTGCAGGGCCGCCCGGAGTGGCCGCCCCCGGCGAGGCCGCTCACGTGCAGGCAGCCGGGCCGCGGCCCGGCACCGAGCACGACGAGCTCCGCGGGGAGTTGTGCGAGCCAATCGAGCATGTCGTGGGCGGCCATGCCGGCATGGCCCTGCCAGGCGAGCATCGCGTCGATTTCGTCGAGGATCATCCGGCGGGCATTGCCGTCGAACTCGCTCGCAGCCGGACAGAGCGTCTCGACGAATCGACGGGCACCGGTGAGCACCTGCTCGGCGGTGGCCTCGGGGCCACCTTCGCAGGCGGCGAGATGCTTCGCGAGCGCCGCGAGCGCAGAGAGCCGCTGCGTGATCCGCATCTTACGGGCCGCGAGCTCGGTGGCGGTGGGATCGTCGCCGGTGAGCCGATCGTCGTCGTCCTGATGGCGGGCGAAAGTTTCGGGCGGCTGCTCATGCGCACGCGCCGCAGCCGCGGTGAGCATGGCCACCGTGCGGCCGAGGCCGCGCCCGATCTTTACGCCGCGCAGGCCGCGCACGAGCGCCGATGAGCGGGGAGCATCGCTGACGATGGCCGTCAGATCGAGCACGCCGTCGCGCAGCAATCGTTCGAGGCCCGCCTGAGGATGGCCGTCGCGGCGCCAGGTGAGCCAGCCGGTGAGGGCCCGCCCGGGCTTGGCATCGACGAGTGGCAGGCCCTCCGCGAAGGTCGCCGGCACCTGATCGTGGCTGCCACCCGCGGCGGGGTCGGCCAGCGGGCGATGGAGTGCCGCCACGACCTCACGCACGAGCGCGGGATAGGTGGCGGCATCGGTGTGCACGATTTCGATCTCGTCGAGCCGCAGGCCGGTGGCGAGGCAGGTGCGGAGCACGTGACGCACCTCGTTGGCCTCGCCGGCGGCCCGAAAGATGCGAAAGCGGGCCGCATCGATCGCCGCAGGCGGCGCAGGCAGCGGAGGGTCGGTGGCGAGCGAGCGCATCGCGACGCCCGGGGCCGCTTCGAGCGCGTCGAGCAACCGGCGCTCGAGTGGCGTGAGGTCGAGATCGTCGGGCACCAAGAGCCGTGTGAATGCGGTGGGCAGGCCGCCATCGCGCACGCATTCGATCGCGAGCGCGAGTTCCCCGGCCTGGTCGATGAGGCCAAGGTCACCGAGGGTGGCAGAGTAGCGATCGAGCAGAATGCACAGATCGTGGGCCTTGTCGGAGTGCCTCAGCCCGCGGGCGACGTCGCGGGACGACAAGCCGGCGTTCCGCAGTGATTCAAGGCTTCGGAGCACACGCTGGGCGAGCCGACGCGTCGAACCGGCCGCAGCGGTGAAGGCCCGCAACTCCGGCCGGCTTTCGGCCAACACCCGCTCGGCGGCCACGAGCTTCGCCCGTGGCGGCGCCAGCATGAGGCCCGTAGCAGCGAGGCGATCGGCGACGATGTCGAACGCCAGCGCCGAGAGTGTGGTGACGTGCACGTCGGCAACGGGGTGCCCGAGGCGGACGAGTGTCTCAAGCCACTCGTTGCCCACGCGCCGGCTCGGGGCGACGAGCTGCACCGCGGCAGGCACGCCTGTGACCCGCTCCGCGAGTGCCGCGGCGATCGCCTGCACAACGGTGCTGGGCTCCAAGCTCGGCCGCCCGGGGAGGCAGCCGGCGACGGTCTCCAGACGGCTCCGCTCCGGCACCGGCACTTCGAGCGCATGCCACAAGGACGCGGAGGCAGCGGGGGTCTTCCGTGACGGCTTCATTGCACCCATATTCTGTTCAGGCGTTCAGTCTTCGTCCAGGGGGTGCGAAACCGTCCCCGCCGCGAGCTCGTTCGCCCGCCGCTTTTTGCAAAGCAGCGTTGCATTTTGCGGGAGTCGGCGGTGGGCCGGCCGGGGGCCGCGCGGGGATGATTTCAGGAATTCGGCCGCGTGGATTCGGTCGCACCGATTCTGCCGGATTGGCACGGCAGATGCACATCGGCGGGGCAGCCTGGGTGCGGCCGTCAGATTTTCATTGGTATGCGGCCGGGCCGAAGGCTGAGGAGACGCATCATGGTGGCCGCCACGGTTTCCCAGGATCTGCCGACCGACGAAGAATTGTTTCGCCAGTTTCGCGACGCCGGCGATGCCGGGGCCTACGAGGCGCTCGTGCACCGCTATGAGCAGCCGCTGTTCGGCTTTCTGCAGCGCTATCTCGGCAGCGCCGAGCTGGCCGAAGACGTATTTCAGGCGACGTTTCTGCGGATGTATGTGAAAAGCGACCTGTTCGAGGAAGGGCGGGCATTTCGGCCGTGGCTCTACGCGATCGCCACCCACAAGGCGATCGATGTGCAGCGGCACGAGCGCCGGCACCGGCATGTCGAGCAGGCCCACGGCTCAGCGCGGGGCGAAGGCCCGAGCCCACTCGAGACGGTGGCCGCCCGGGGTCGCTCCCCCGAGGAGCAGGCGGGCGACCGCGAGGAAGGCTGCCGCATGCAGGCTGCGATCCAAAAGCTCTCGGAGGTGCAGCGGCGGGCTGTGCAGCTCGTCTACGAACAGGGCCTGGCCTACCGCGATGCCGCCGTGCTCATGGGGGTGCCCGTGGGCACGGTGAAAAGCCGGCTCCATTCGGCCGTGCTCACGCTGGCGCGCGTCTGGGGCGTTCAGCCGCCGCGGCGGGCCTATGCCATGGCCGCGAAAGCAGTGTGATGGTGGCTGGCGGACGCCGGCAAACAGGCCCGAGGTTGCTGCGGAAAACCCCGCCCATTTCGGAGGCTCGCTCGTGCCGACTCGGCGGTAGAATGCTGTGATGATCAAAACCGTAGAAGCCGTCGTGGATGAGCAAGGCACGGTCAGGCTGGCCGAGCATGTCGAATTGCCATGCGCGCGTCGGGCCTTGGTGACGATCCTCGATGAGGAGCCGGCGCTGCTGACGCCCGAGCCTGCATTGCTGAGCGAGCGAGCGCTTGCCGAGGACTGGAACCGCCCCGAGGAGGATGCGGCGTGGGCACACCTGCAAAAGGATCGGTAGTGTTGGTGCCGTTTCCCTTTTCGGATCTCTCGCAGGCAAAGTTGCGGCCGGCAGTCGTGATGGCGGACGCCGGCAGACATGACTGGATTCTCTGCCAGGTGACGAGCAGACCATACGGCGACGATCGCGCTATCGCAATCAGTGACCAAGATTTCGAAACAGGCAGTCTTCGAGTGGCGAGTGTCGCACGGCCCGGAAAACTTTTCACGGCCCATGCAACACTTCTGACTGCCGAAGTCGGGCGACTGCGTGCGAACGCATTCGAACGGATTCGTCAGGGCGTCGTTTCGATGTTTGCGTGATTCTTTGTGCGGTTCGCTCTGGCTCTTGGCCGGCATCTATCCGGTGGCCAGGCCGCCGAGGGCGTTGTCTACGTGGTGGACGCCGTGCTTTGCGGCGATGGCCGTCAGTTGCTTCGCGCTCGTCGCACAGTAGCTGCCCAGCCAGCGGGTCGTGCCGAGAAGCTTTTGGAGGTGTGACTGCCAGTACTCGGGGCTCGTGCCGAGCCGAGTCATGATGCTGGCCACTTCCTGCGTGATCCGCGCCTTGCCCGTGCGGCAGAGCCGGGCCGTCCAGTCCACGAGCTCGAGGTAGCTCGACAGCGAAAACCCGGGCAGCATCCCTTCGCGGGCCGCGCTGGCGAAACCTTCGCCGGCAGTTTTTCGATCCTGGAGCGGGCAGAGCCAGTGGGATTGCTCGAGGTCGGCTTCGATTCGGGCGGCGGGAATCGACTTTGCTGCGGCCGCGGCCTGGATTTTTTCGAGGTCGCCGCTCTTGCGGACGTGATCCACCCGCTGCTTGATCGAGGTGTGCGGTGCGTCTTCGGGGGTTGTGGCGATGCCGGCGGCGAATGGGTTCAGGTCGATGTAGGCGCAGGTCGCGAGCAGGGCTTGTTCGTCGAGGATGGCGATCGACTTGTAGCGGGCTTCCCAGAACGTGCCCTTGCAGTCGTCTTCCTTGTTGGCGAGTCGCGCGAGCGGCTCCTTGAGAGCCTTCATGAACCAGCCGAGATCCTGGAGCCGCGCCCGGTAGCGAGCCACGCGGGCGGTGTCTTGGCACTGCTGGTCGATCCAGACCTGAATGGTCGCCGGGTTATCGACGTCGAGGCAGGAAGGCCGGTAGACCGCGATCCAGCGGCGGACGACTTCTGCGTTGCTCCAGCCGTCGGCGATGCCGGGATCGAGGCGGCAGAGGACGTGGAGGTGGTTGTCGAGGATTGCGAAGCCGCAGACGGAGACGGCGAAGTGCTTGGCGAGGAGTTCGAGCCGGGCTTCGATCCAGGCCTTGCGGTGCGTCACGCCTTCGCCACAGAGGAAGGCCCGCCGGACGCAGCGGGAAATGCAGTGGTAGTAGCGGGTGACCGCGACATCCACGATCTGCCGTCTGGGCATCGTCATCGCGGGGGCTCCTGCAGGATTTTGAGGTACTGAACGCCCGTATCCTACGGCCCCCGCGGCCGGTCGTCAAGATTTACAAGAATTATACAAGAATTATGCCTGTCCTTTTTTTCTGTCAGTCACGGATGTACTGGAAGTTGCCCAAAACCTCGTTCAAGAGATCGGGATACCGCTCGATGTCGGCGAGGTTCGCCGGCAGCGCGATCGCCTCCGGGCTCACCCGCCAGATCGCCTGGC
>JAIXPT010000228.1 GCA_027486095.1 Planctomycetaceae bacterium
GCTTGCGGAGCTCCGCGATCGCCCGCTTGTAGTCCACCGGCATCACCTTCACGAATTTCTTCTGCTCCGTCGGCCAGGCGGCGAGGATCTCTTTGCCGCGGGCGCTGTCGGTGTGGGCCACGTGCTTCTCGATCCGGCGTTTCACGTAGTCAAGGTCGCCCTCGTCGAGCTCCTCGAGCTCGACCATCTCCTTGTTGACCTTCGGCCGAAACGTGCCCGCCGCGTCCCACACGTAGGCGATGCCGCCGCTCATGCCGGCCGCGAAATTGCGGCCCGTCTCGCCGAGGATCACGGCCCGGCCGCCGGTCATGTATTCGCAGCCGTGGTCGCCCGTGCCCTCCACGACGGCCTCGGCGCCCGAGTTCCGCACGCAAAACCGCTCACCGCAGATCCCGCGGATGTAGATCTCGCCGCTCGTGGCCCCGTAGGCGACCACGTTGCCGGCGATCACGTTGTCTTCGGCCTTGAAGAACGCGTCTTTCACCGGCCGCACGATCACGCGGCCGCCCGAGAGGCCTTTGCCGCAATAGTCGTTGACGTCGCCCTCCACCTTCACCGTCACGCCCGGCACGCCAAACGCCATCAGGCTCTGGCCGGCCGTGCCGGTAAAGTTGATCCGGATCGTGTCGTCGGGCAGCCCGCCGGCGCCGTGTCGCCTGGTCACCTCGCTCGAGAGCACGGTGCCCACGGTGCGGTTGATGTTTTTGATCGGCAGCTCGAGCGTCACCGGCTTCTTGTCTTCGAGGGCCGGCCTGCACAGATCGAGGAGCGTCGTCATGTCGAGCGACCGCTCGATGCCGTGATCCTGCGATTCCTCGTGGTGCGTCTTCACGTGCTTCGGCACCTCGGGCTTGTGGAGGATCGTCGAGAAATCGAGCCCCTTCGCCTTCCAGTGGGCGATCGCCGCCCGGGTGTCGAGCCGGTCTACGCGGCCCACCATCTCGTCGATCGTGCGGAAGCCGAGCTTCGCCATCAGCTCGCGAAGCTCCTCCGCGAGCATGAAGAAGAAATTGACGACGTGCTCCGGCTGGCCGGTGAACTTCTTGCGGAGTTCTGGATCCTGCGTGGCGACGCCCACCGGGCAGGTGTTCAAGTGGCACTTCCGCATCATGATGCAGCCGATCACCACGAGCGACGCCGTGGCGATCCCGAATTCCTCGGCGCCCAGGAGCGTGGCGATGGCCACGTCTTTGGCCGTGCGGATCATGCCGTCGGTCTGTACGACGATCCGGCCGCGGAGGTCGTTCATCACGAGCACTTGGTGGGCCTCGGCAAGACCGAGCTCCCAGGGCAGGCCGCAGTGCATGATCGAGGTCTGGGGGCTCGCGCCCGTGCCGCCGTCGTGGCCCGAGATGAGCACGACGTCGGCCTTCCCTTTCGACACACCCGCCGCCACGGTGCCCACGCCCACCTCCGCCACGAGCTTCACGCTCACGCGGGCGTGGTGATTGGCGTTTTTAAGATCGTGGATCAGCTGGGCCAGATCCTCGATCGAGTAGATGTCGTGATGCGGCGGAGGCGAGATCAGGCCCACGCCGGGCGTGCTGTGGCGGATCCGCGCGATCTCGCGATCGACCTTGTGACCGGGCAGCTGGCCCCCTTCGCCGGGCTTCGCGCCCTGGGCCATCTTGATCTGCAGCTCCTTGGCGTTGACGAGATACAGGCTCGTCACACCGAAGCGGCCGCTGGCCACTTGCTTGATCTTCGAATTCTTGCTATCGCCATTCGGCTCGAGCTGGTAGCGAACGGGGTCTTCGCCACCTTCGCCCGTGTTGCTCCAGCCGCCCAGCCTGTTCATGGCCACGGCGAGCGTCTCGTGGGCCTCCTTCGAGATCGAGCCATACGACATCGCCCCGGTCGCAAACCGCTTCACGATCTCCTTCGCTGGCTCCACCTCCTCGAGCGGGATCGAGTTGTCAGCCCACTTGAAGTCGAGCAGCCCGCGCAGCGTGAGCAGCTTCGTCTGCTGCTCGTCGATCAGCTTTTGATACTTCTTGAACTCCTCGCGGCTGTTGATCTGCGTGGACCGCTGCAGGCTGGCGACCACCTCGGGAGCCATCACGTGGGCTTCGCCCTTGCGCCGCCAGGCATAGCGGCCGCCCACGTCGAGCTCCAGCGTGCTCGGCACGGCCGTCCGCGGCCAGGCATGCTCGTGCCGCGCGAGCGTCTCCTCGGCGAGGCCGTCGAGCCCGATGCCGCCGATCCGGCTCGGCGTCCGCGTGAAGAATTCGTCCACGAGGCCCTGCTCGAGGCCCACGGCCTCGAAGATCTGCGCGCCTCGATAGCTCTGCTGCGTGGAGATGCCCATCTTGCTCATCACCTTGAGCAAGCCCTTCGTGGCCGCCTTGACGAAATTCTTGTGGAGTTTCTCGCGCGGATAGTCGCCGGCGATGATCTTCTCCGCCTGCATCTGATCGATCGTGGCGAACGCCACATACGGGTTTACGGCGCCGGCGCCATAGCCCGTGAGCAGGGCGAAGTGCTGCACCTCGCGAGCCTCACCCGTCTCGACCACGAGGCCGCAGCGGGTGCGGGTGCCCTCGCGCACGAGGTGGTGGTGCACGCCCGCCGTGGCCAAGAGCGCCGGCACGGCCGCCTGCTCGCGGCACGCGCCGCGGTCGGAGAGCACGAGGATCGTGGCGCCTTCCTTCACGGCCGCCGACGCCTCCGCACGGATCGCATCGAGCCGCTTCCGCATGCCGGCCGCGGCATCGGCCGCCGGGAAGAGCAGCGAGATCGTCTTGGCCACGAGGCCGGGCTGATTGAGGGCCTTCACCCGCGCGCACTCCGCGTTCGTGAGCACCGGCGTCTCGAGCCGCAGGAGCCGGGCCTGCCCAGGCTGCGAATCGAGCAGATTTCCCTCGCAGCCGATCGTGGTGATCATCGAGGTGATGATCTCCTCGCGGATCGCGTCGAGCGGCGGATTCGTGACCTGCGCGAAGAGCTGCTTGAAGTAGTTGGCGAGGAGCTGCGGCCGGTCGGAGAGCACGGCCAGCGGTGTGTCGTTGCCCATCGAGCCGATCGGCTCGGCGCCGTCGGTGGCCATCGGCGCGAGGATCACCTTCAGGTCTTCCAGCGAATAGCCAAACGTGCGCTGCAGTTCGAGCAGGCTCGACCGCTCGCCGGCGACGCCCGCTGCCCGCCACGGGTCGGCCGCGTGCGGCCCACCGTTGCCGTTGCCGTTGCCGTGCGGTGTGAAGCCGTTGCCATTCGCGCCGGCCGCGGCCGATTCGACGGCCCGCGAGGCGGTCACGCGCTCCACGTCGGCCGGATCGGCGAGGGCGTCGAGCCGCACCTGATTCGCCGCGATCCACTCCCGCCAGGGCTTCGCCGTGGCGAGCTTCCGCTTGATCTCGTCGTCTTCGACGATCCGGCCTTCCTTCGTGTCCACGAGGAACATCCGGCCCGGCCGCAGCCGGCCTTTGCGCACCACGTGATTGGCCGGCAGCTGCAAGACACCCGCCTCGCTCGCCATCACCACGAGCCCGTCCTTCATCTGCCACCAGCGGCCCGGCCGCAGGCCGTTGCGATCGAGCGTGGCGCCGATCCGCACGCCATCGGTGAAGGCCAGCGCCGCGGGGCCGTCCCAGGGCTCCATCAGGCAGGCCTGGAATTCGTAATAGGCCTTCAAGTCGTCGGCCATGCTCTCGTGGCCGCTCCACGGCTCGGGGATCAGCATGCTGACGGCCTCTTCGACCGGCCGGCCGGCCAGCACGAGCAGCTCGAGCACGTTGTCGAACGTGGCCGAATCGCTGCCGCCTTCGCGGATCACGGGCTTGATCTTGTCGAGATCTGGGCCGAACACGGGATGCGCGAGCATGCTCTCGCGGGCGTGCATCCA
>JAIXPT010000242.1 GCA_027486095.1 Planctomycetaceae bacterium
GCTGGACGGCCGCGCTGCGCGGCGCGCTGGGGGCCTCGAGGGCAGTTGAGCGGATGACGAGCTTCGGCTCGACCGCGCCGGCCCGGGTGGCCGACCAGATTGCCGTATGGCAAGAGCGAGTGGCCTGACAACGCGACGGCTTCGAGTGGCCGTGATCATGTTCGCGTGGGTCGCCCTGCCCTGCGCGGGCGCGGCGGCGGCCGACACGAAGCAGTCGCTGCTCGCCCGGCTCGGCTCGGCTGATCTGGCTGCGTGGCCCGCCGCCATCGAGGGGCTCGACGCCCTCGGGGCCGACGACGTGACGGAGTTCTTGCTGGCGCCCGCGGTCGTGCCAGACACGCCGCCCGAGATCCGCGACCGGGCGCTCGCGGCTTTGCGCCACGTGCACGAACGCTGCGCGGAGCCTGGGGAGCCCTGGCAGCCGCCCACCCCCGGTGAGGCCGTGGCCAGGATCACGCGCCGGCTCGATCACGTGCTCCGGGTGCAGCACGCGCCCGACCCACTTTCCGATCTGGCACAGGCCGACGCCGTGCGGGTGCGCGAAGCACTGCATCTGGCCCGCGACCTCATGGCCTTGGGCGCGACGGAGCCCGAGGCCGTGCGGCTCGTGCTGCTCACGCGGCTCGAAGCCCTGCGCGGCCCGACGCCGGGGCCCGTGCCGCCCGACCTCGAGCCGGGGCAACTCGCAGCCGTGCTCACCGGGCCCGATGGGCTCGATATCGAGGCAATCGCCGCCGTCCTCGATCTGGCCGTCTCCCGGGGCCTCTTTGCCGCGGCGGCCGCCGCGGCCCGGGGGCTCGAAGAGGCGGCGTTGCCTGTCGATCAGCCGCTCGATGCACCGGCCACGCCGCTGCCGCCGGCCGTGCGCGACGCGCTCGTGCGGGCGCTTGCCATCCCCGATGCCGAGCTCCAGTTCGCCGCCGCCCGCACGCTCGCGCTCGCCGCCGGCCCGCCGCCATGGCCGGGGTCGAGCCGCGTCGTTGCCACGCTCGCCCACGCAGCCACCGCCACCGGGAGCGACCGCGTCGTCGTGGCCCACCACGATGCCGACATCGCGCATGAGCTCGCGGCGGGGATCTCGCGCTTCGGCTACCGCCCGGCGGTCGTCTCGACCGGCCGCGCGGCGGTGATCGCGGCCCGTGAGCATGCCGACACGGTGCTCGTGATCCTCGGCGCGCGGATCGTGAAGCCATCGGCCTTTGAATCGCTGCAGTTCATCCAAGAACAGCCGTTTGGAGACGTCCCCCCCGTGCTTGTGGTCGTCGATCCGTTCGACGACCTGGCCCGAGGCCCGTTTCTCACGAAGTCGATCCTCAAGTTTTCACGGGTGCCGTGCGTGGCGCTCGTGGATCGGATGGAGAGCTTTTTCATGCCTACGATCGATCCCGAGACGGGCCGGGAGCTGGCGCCGGCACGGTTTCCGCAGGCGCTCGCAGACGTCGCTGGCCAGACGGCCGCCGCTGCGGCGCCCCGCACCGCCCGCGCGGCACGGCGGCTCGAGCGTGGGCGGCAGGCGGCCACGCTGCTGGCGATCCTCCACCGACGCGGCTGGGAGATCCCGGCCGACGCGTGCAGCCGGCTGGCGCTCGCGGCAGCACGCCGCGGCCCGGCGGGGTACAATCGGGCCGCGTTCACGTCCCAGCCGCCCGCTCCCGCTGATGCTGCGCTCTCCGAGCCAACCCGGTGACGATTCCACCTCTCCGCTCACGGGGCTGATCGGCTCCGGCCCCGCGATGGCGGAGGTCTACGCGATGACGCGTCGCGTGGCCGTCTCGAACGCCTCGGTGCTGCTCGTCGGTGAGACCGGCACCGGCAAGGAGCTCGTGGCCAAGGCGATCCACCAGCTCTCGCCCCGCGGCAGCGGGCCGTTCGTACGCGTCAATTGTGGCGCCCTCTCCGAGAGCCTGCTCGAAAGCGAGCTCTTCGGCCACGTCCGCGGCTCGTTTACCGGCGCCGTCGCCAACCGCACCGGCCGATTCGAGGCCGCCCACACCGGCACGATCTTCCTCGACGAGATCAACTCCACGACCCCCAAGCTGCAGGTCAAGCTCCTGCGCGTGCTGCAGGAGCGGGAGTTCGAACGTGTGGGCGACACCGAGACGATTCGCGTCGATACCCGGGTGATCGCCGCGAGCAACCGCGAGCTGCTCGACGAGGTGGCGAAGGAGACCTTCCGCGAGGATCTCTACTACCGGCTCAACGTGGTGCCGATCTACCTGCCGCCGCTGCGGGCCCGCCGCGAAGACATTCCCAGCCTCGTCAGCCACTTCCTCGAGCTCTACAACGAGACCAACGATCGCTACGTCGTGCACATCCAGAAAGAGGCGCTGGAGGCCCTGGCCCGCTACCACTGGCCAGGCAACGTGCGCGAGCTGCAAAACGTGGTCGAGCGGTGCGTCGTGATGGCCACGGGCGACGAGCTCACGCTCGACCTTTTGCCCCCGACGATGCGTGGCGACAGGCCGTCGGTATCGATGCCTGGCCGTGGCGGTGACCTCGACAGCCTGGCCCGCGACCTCGTGGAGCAGGGCATGACGACGGCCCCGCCCAACGACGAGAACCTCTTCGACCGGATCGTGAGCCGCGTCGAGCGTGAGCTGATCTCGCAGATGCTCGCCGCCTGCGACGGCGTGCAGCTCAAAGCCGCCGCCCGCCTCGGCATCAACCGCAACACGCTGCGCAAAAAACTCCTCGAGCACGGCCTGGAAGAGGAGTAGGACAGGGTGTAGGGGTGGCCCGTCCGCACGGTCGCTTCACGGCTGCCGCCGAAAGAGACCAAAAATAGCCTCTTCGGCGCGTCTGCATCCGCCCCGCGTCCGGTTTGGCTTGGCATTTTCGCCTGTTCTTTTGCGGGGTCCACCGCCGCCTTCGTGCTCATCGAAGGCTTGGGGCCACCCGCGCTTCCCATCGTTCAGAAAGGCTCATGCCATGCCTCGCAAATACACTCCAAGCCGGTATCGTCACCGCCAGATCGGCCTGGGGGCCGAGCAATTGGAAGGACGAGCGATGCTTGCCGGCAATGTCACCGTAACGTTGGTTAACGGAGATCTGATCATCCAGGGCGACCACCTCGATAATTCGGTCCAAATCGAGCAGGTATCGCCCAATGCGTTCAAAGTATCGGGCCGCAAAGCTTACTACTACGACTACGTGAACTCACCCAACGACAGGACGCTGATCAACGGGAAGCCTCTTGCGTTAACAGTCCCAGGTGTCGTGGACGACATTCAGATCACGATGAACGGCGGTGCCGACGGCGTCTATCTCTCCGGCCTCAACCGCCCCATGGTTCTTCCCGATGACCTCCGAATTTCGACAGGGACAGGAAATGATTCCGTGCAAATCATGGGCGTACGCAACCGGGACACCGACGACGTGATGACGATCGATCTCGGTGCCGGAAATGACGGCCTATCCCTCGAAGGGGTTACATGCCGAGCAGCGTTGAACGTAATCGGCGGTGATGGCAATGACCGGGCGACTCTCAGACGTGTCAACGACACGTCTCCATCCCTGCTAGGGTCCAGAAACTCAGTGACGATCTCGCTCGGGGCCGGTAACGACACGCTGCGAGTATCAACGCTCTATGCCGCCTCAATCACGCTCGAGGGAGGAGTCGGCAGCGATTCGTACGACACGGACATGGGGCGTCCCAGCAGCCGTTATCGCTATGCGGGGTTTGAACGCGTTGCGAGCACACGCGACCGATTTTCTTGAGCTTTCAACGGAGTAGCCGTCCGCTTTTGGATCACCTTTTCGCCTTTGTATCCAGAGAGTCGATGGATCCGGCTCTTGCGTCCGTACGCACAGCCGCACGGCGCTCGTCGCATGGATGCGCGGTGTCTCAATTTATCGAGGAGTTTTCGTTATGCGCAAGTCTTTTCTGGTTATTCTTGCCCTCCTTCTATCGGGAATGTTTGCCATCGAGGCCGAGGCCAAATGGCCCCTCAAGGTTCCGAAGCACATCAATCGTTCGCTCGATCAAGTCAAGCGGGGGGCCGCAGATGATAAAGCAACACCCCTTCTGTAAATCCGGGTTTTCAGAGGTGGGTCATCTGGCTTCCATGGTCAGGTAGGCACGTTCGGTCTCCCAATCGTCACTGATCTCTGAGAGGACGGCGGAGGCGAGTCGCAGGAGCGACGCCTCGTTCGGGAAGAGCGTTGCGACCCGCGTCCGTCGTTTGATCTCCTTGTTGAGTCGCTCGAGCCCGTTGGTCGTGCGGAGCCGCCGCCGGTGAGCGGCGGGTACCCGCAGGACAGTGAGGGCCTCCGGGACATTCTCTTCGAGCCAGGCTGCGAGCTGCGGAGCAGGCTTCTGATAGCGGGCCACGACGTCGCGGAGCCTCCGCTCGGCCTCGGCGGGCTCGTCGGCATCGAAGACGCGGCGGATGTCGCCAGCGACCTCCGCTCGCATGGCGACCTTCGGTACGTGGGCCATCGCGTTCTGCATGAGATGGAATTGGCAGCGTTGCCAGGGCACTCCGGTGAGGACGGCCTGGCGGGCGGCCTTGAGCCCGGCGTGGTCGTCGCTGACGACGAGCTTGATGCCTCGCATCCCACGATCGACGAGGCTTTGGAGAAAGGATCGCCAGTGCGTCTCGGCCTCGGAGAGCTGCACGCTGCAGCCGAGGATGCTCCGCTTGCCGTCGGGACCGATCCCGATGGCCGTGAGGAGGGCGCAGGGCACGATCGCCCCGCCGTGGCGGACTTTTTCGTAGCGGGCATCGAGGATGAGGTAGGTGATCTCCCCGATTGGCCGGTCGCGCCAGGCGCTGAGCTGCTCGTCGAGTTCGGCCGCCGCCCGGCTCACCTGGGTCGAGGTGATCTCGAGGCCGCAGAGCTCCTCGACGATCGCCGTGACCTTCCGGGTGCTGACGCCCTGGACGTACATCTCGGCGACAGCAAGTGTCATGGCCCGTTCACTGCGGACGCCCCGCTCGAGGGACCGGGGGTAGAACGGCCGCCCGTTCTCATCGCGGTAGTCACGGGTCTGTGGGATTCGCAGGTCCACCCGGCCGACGCGGGTCTTCAGGGCCTTGGGCTTGAATCCGTTGGCGTAGCCTTGACGATCGGCAGTTCGCTGATGAGACTCGGCCTGAAGCACCTGCTCGCGCTCGATCTGCATCGCGTGATTCATGAGCGTGGCGAGGGCAGAGGCCATGGCGGCCGGGCCATGCTCGATGAGCAGGGCCGTGAGGTCGTCGATCGCTGGACATTCATCTTGGTGGGTCATCGTAGGTTCCTTCTTGGTGGCGTTAGACACTTCCAAGAAAACCTCGATGGCCCACCTCTTCAACTCGGGCCGCCGGTGCGTGCCTTCCCTCGGCTCGCTTGCGCTCGCCTCGGTCAGGCACGCACCGGCGATTTACAGAACGTATGTTGCACTAAC
>JAIXPT010000279.1 GCA_027486095.1 Planctomycetaceae bacterium
AATCCGATCGGCGATATTGAGCACGTCTTCGCAGGTGAGTGGCTCGAAGAAGAGCATGTCGCTCGTTTCGTAGTCGGTGCTCACCGTCTCGGGGTTCGAGTTCACCATCACGCTCTCGATGCCCATCTCACGGAGCGCGAAGCTCGCATGGCAGCAGCAGTAGTCGAACTCGATCCCCTGGCCGATCCGATTGGGGCCGCCGCCCAGGATCATCACCCGCTTCTTGCCGGGCTCCTTCGGCCGCGTCTCGTCTTCCTCTTCCCAGGTCGAGTAGTAATAAGGAGTCTGCGCCTCGAACTCCGCGGCACACGTATCCACCGCCTTGTAGGTGGCGAGAATCCCGCGCCGCTTGCGGTCATCGCGCACCTCCAGCTCCGCGGCCCCGAGCAACACGGCCAGCTGCCGGTCGGAGAAGCCGAATTGCTTGGCCCGCCGGAGCGTCGCGTCGTCGAGGGCCGCGAGCGATCCGACCGTGCGCAGGAGGCTCTCCATCTCCACGAGCTCGAGCAGCTGGTCGAGAAACCACGGATCGATGGCCGTCAGCTCATGAAGCTCGGCGACAGTCATGCCAACTTTGAGCGCGTAGCGCAGATACCACACGCGATCGGGGTCGGGCGTGGCGACCCGGGCGCGGATATCGTCGGCCGCTGGCTCGGCCGGCGTGCCCCAGAGATCTTTCTGGTCGCAGCCGAAGCCGAAGCTGCCGACTTCCAGGCCACGAAGCGCCTTCTGAAACGCCTCCTTGAACGTGCGGCCGATGGCCATCGTCTCGCCCACGCTCTTCATCTGCGTGGTCAGCCGGCTGTCGGCCTCGGGAAATTTCTCGAAGGCGAACCGCGGCACCTTCACCACCACGTAATCGATGGAGGGCTCGAAGCAGGCCTTCGTCTTTTTCGTGATGTCGTTGGGCAGCTCGTGCAGCCGCCAGCCGACGGCGAGCTTGGCGGCGATCTTCGCGATCGGAAATCCGGTGGCCTTGCTCGCGAGCGCCGAAGAGCGGCTCACGCGCGGGTTCATCTCGATCACGATCATCCGGCCGTTTTCGGGATGGACGGCGAACTGGATGTTGGACCCCCCCGTGGCCACGCCGATCGCCCTGATCACGGCGAAGCTGGCGTCGCGCATCCGCTGAAACTGCTTGTCGGTGAGCGTCATCGCCGGGGCCACCGTGATCGAATCGCCGGTGTGGACGCCGCAGGGATCGAAATTTTCGATCGAGCAGATGATGACGGCGTTGTCATCGGCGTCGCGCATCACCTCCATCTCGTATTCCTTCCAGCCGAGAATCGACTCCTCGACGAGCACCTCGCCGACCGGCGAAAGATCGAGCCCGCGCTGGACCTTCTGATCGAACTCCTCGCGATTGAAGGCCACGCCCGACCCCGAGCCGCCGAGCGTGAAGCTCGGGCGGATCACGGCGGGCAGGCCGATCTCGGCGAGCACCTCGCGGGCCTCCTGCAGGCTCCTCACGATCCGGCCGCGGCAGGTCTCGAGGCCGATCTTGCGCATCGTCTCCTTGAAGATCTCACGATCCTCGCCCCGCTTGATGGCGTCGGCATCGGCGCCGATCATCTCCACGCCGTGCTTGGCGAGAATGCCGCGGCGGTCGAGCTCCATCGCGAGGTTGAGGGCCGTCTGTCCGCCGAGCGTGGGCAGCACGGCGTCGGGCTTCTCCGCCTCGATCACTTTTTCGAGCATCTGCCAGGTGAGCGGCTCGATATACGTGCGATCGGCCGTCCCCGGATCGGTCATGATCGTGGCCGGGTTGGAATTCACGAGCACGACGCGGTAACCGTCTTCCCGCAACGCCTTGCACGCTTGCGTGCCGGAATAGTCGAACTCGCAGGCCTGGCCGATGACGATCGGGCCGGAGCCAATCAGGAGAATCGTGTGCAGATCGTCGCGACGGGGCATACGTGCTCAGGCTGAGGAAAAAACAAATTTCCCGAACGTAGCATCCCCGGCCCTCGACCGGCAACGACAGGCTACAATCCGCGGTGAATCGCGCCACCGAGCGCGGCCCCTTCCCCTCCCCCGGACTGCTCCACCCATGTCGCTTGCCACGCCCGCGCTCGACGCCCTCCGCGACTCTCTGCCCGACGATCTCAAAGACATCCGCCTCAACCTCGCGAGCGTGCTCTCGGGCGAAAACCTCCAGGCGGCCCAGGCCCTCAGCATCGCCCTGGCTTCCGCCCGCTTCGTGCGGGCCCAGCCGGTCGCCGTGGCCCTCGACTCCGACATCCGCTCGGCGCTGGGCGATGCGGCCGGCCCCGTGATCTCCGACGCCGTCGCCGCGGCCGGCCTGATGGGGATGAACACCGTCTACTACCGCTTTCGCCACATGCTCGGCAAGGAGAGCTACGAAGCCCGCCCGCCCCGCCTGCGCATGAGCCGCATGGTGCAGCCGGCCACCACGAAGGCCGACTTCGAACTGATGAGCCTCGCCTGCGCCGCCCTCGCGGGCTGCGAGCTCTGCATCAAGAATCACGAGGCCAGCCTCGTGAACCTCGGCGTGAGCGAAGACGCCTGCCACGACGCCGTCCGCATCGCAGCCGTGATCAACGCCGCGGCACAGGCGACGTAGGACAGGCTTCACGGCTTTCAAGGCCGCCCAGAAATCCCGTCGCTGCCGCTTCGGGCTTGGTGGATCGCAGGAAGCCCGAAGCTTCCCGTGTAGCGACAGAGCTCCAGCTCTGTCGATCGACAGGCCTGGAGGCCCGTCGCTACGTGGGAATCGACAGGCCTGGAGGCCCGTCGCTACGTCACGGGAGGATCGGGGTTGTCCCCTACCATTGAGACGGCGTATTTGACCAGCGCAGGCAGGATGCCGGAGCGCAGGCAAATCCGAGCGAACGGAGCCCATGGATG
>JAIXPT010000046.1 GCA_027486095.1 Planctomycetaceae bacterium
GCGTTCGCCGACTCCCCCGAAGCCTCCCCTGTAGCGACAGGCCTCCAGGCCTGTCGATCGACAGAGCTGGCGCTCTGTCGCTACGGTTTGAGGAGGCTCGGGGTTACCCCTGCCTCCTCAGAGGAAGCCCGAGGCGTGAGCCGAAGGGAATGCGCGCGGCTGTTCGCAATCTGGGCATCCTCTCGGCTTGCGCCTCGGGCTTCCGGCGGAGGCGAACGTCCGGCGAGACGGTACGGGGTAACCCCGAGCCAACGCCTGCCAAACGATGCATCACCTACCCCTGCAGCATCCGCGACCGCGCGAGGGCGTCTTCGGCCTCGGCGATCCGGCCGCCTCGCATGCAGGCCACGCTCAGCGCCGTGTAGCTGAAGGGATCTTTGGGCTCGAGCTCGACCACGCGGCGGGCGTGGCCGATGGCCTCGTCGTGCCGTTCGAGGCGGGTGCACCAGGCGGCCAGGGCGGAGTGGGCGAGGGCGAAGTCGGGGTGGTCGGCCACCACGGCTTCGAGGGCCGTCACGGCGTCGGCCAGTTTGCCCGCATTCTTGAGCGCTTCGGCCGCCTCATACCGCTCTTCACGACTCGCCATGCGTTTGATGCTCCACTTGCAGGGGTGTGGCAAGAGTGTACCGCCCCACCCCGGGCTGACGAGCGCAGGGCGGGCAGATGGGCTGGGAGAGGGGGGCGAGGCGGCGGGGGCAAGGTGTGCACCCACCCGGAAATTGCCATTGAATCGTGGCCCCCGCCGAGCCGATAACCCCTGGCCGGCCGGTCAGCCAGGTGCGACCGGGCATTCGTCACGAACGACAGGCGCGTCTTGAGCATCCATTCGCTGGCCGCCGTAAGTCCGGAAGCCCGTCTCGGCGTGGGAGTGACGGTCGGGGCCTTCGCCACGATCGAAGCCGGGGTCGAACTGGGTGATTTCTGCACCGTCGCGTCCGGGGCGGTGCTGAAGAGCGGCGTGCGAGCCGGATGCCACAACGAGTTTGGCGAGCACTGCGTCGTCGGCGGTGCTCCGCAGCACGCGGCACGGCCCCAGCAGGTGGGCACGCTCGTGATCGGCGATCACAACGTGTTTCGCGAGTATGTCACGGTGCACCGCGCCTTGAAGGCGGGCACGGCGACGGCGATCGGCGACCACAACTACGTGATGGCGACCGCCCACGTCGGCCACGACTGCACCGTGGGCAACAATTGCATCTTCGCCAACGGGGCGCTGCTCGGCGGGCATGTCACGGTGGAAGACCGGGCGTTCGTGTCGGGGGCCGTCGCGGTGCACCAGTTTTGCCGGATCGGCCGGCTCGCCATGGTCGGCGGCCACGCCCGCGTCGTGCAGGACATCCCGCCCTACATGCTCGTGGATGGGCAGAGCGGCTGCATCGTGGGGCTCAACATCGTGGGCCTGAAGCGCAGCGGACATTCGGCCGAAGAGATCGCCGATCTCAAGGCGGCGTATCGTGCGATCTATCGCCGGGGCCTGCCATGGAAGCAGGTGCTCGACGTGCTCGCCGCGGAATTCCACAGCGGGCCCTCGCAGCAGCTGCGGACATTTCTCACCGCAGGCACGCGGGGGTTTGCCCAGGAACGCCGTGCCCCGCCGGCGACGACGTTTCGCCTGCGGGTGGCCGACGACGAGGTCGAGGCTCAGCCGGCCGTGCGCTCACGGGCTGGCTGATTCCGGCCCGGCTGGATCCTGGTCGGCCTGCCCTTCCATGCCGTGCCGCTGCAATTTGCGGCGGAGCACCGAGCGATCGATCCCGAGGAGTTTGGCCGCCAGCGATTTGTTGTGCATCGTGGCGGCGAGGGTACGCTCGAGGTGCAGCCGCTCGACGTCTGCCAGCGTCAGCCACGCGGCGCTCCCGGCCTGGTCGTTCGCGGACGCTCCGGCGGCGCCTCCGGGCCCCGCAGGAAGCGTTGGGGACGGAGCCAGCGGCGGTGCCTTCACGGCCGGCTCGACCCGGAACACGCCGGGCACCGCGGTGGTCGAGAAAATGCCCTGCGCCGTGGCCTGCACCAGCTGCGACACGTCGTGAACCGGCGGCCCCGCCGGCGCGGCGGGCTCGGGATTCACCACGCCACCCGATCCCATGAACCCGCTCAACGCTTCGGGGTCGATCTCGTCGCCCGATGAAAACATCACGGCCCGCTCGAGCACGTTTTCGAGCTCGCGCACGTTGCCGGGCCACGCATACGACTGCAGCACCTCGATGGCCGATGGCGACAGGGCATACAGCGGCATGCCGTGCCGCCCGGCCAACTCCGCAAGATAGCGGGCGGCGAGCACCGGGATGTCTTCCGGTCGATCCTTGAGCGGAGAGGTGCGGATCGTGACGACGTTCAGGCGGTAGTAGAGATCTTCGCGGAAGCGGCCCTCCGTCACCTCGCGGCCGAGGTCGCGATTCGTGGCGGCCACGACGCGCACATCGACCGGAATTTCGTCGTGGCTGCCCACCGGCACCACCATCCGTTGCTGGAGCACGCGCAGGAGTTTCGCCTGGAGTTCGAGCTCCATTTCCCCGATCTCGTCGAGGAAGATCGTGCCTCCGTCGGCGGCGCGGAAGCAGCCAAGCGTCGAGGATGTGGCGCCGGTGAACGACCCCTTGACGTGGCCGAACATGTGGCTGGCGAACAGCGTACCGGTGGTGACCGCGCAATCGACTGGAATGAACGGCTTGGCGGCCCGCTTGCCCGTCGCGTGGATGGCGCGGGCGATGAGCTCCTTGCCGGTGCCGCTCGGCCCCAGAATGAGCACGCTCGACTGATGCGCAGCCACCAGTTCGATCGCCCGGCGAACCTGCTGAGCCCACGGAGACACGCCGGCGATGCGTTCGAGCGAAAACGCGGAGGCACGCTGCTGGGAGAGGGTGGCCATCGTGGCGCTTGCTGACATCCAGGCGAACGAGAAGCGGGCGACCGAGATCCAGGCGATCGAGAATGAGGCGGCCGCCGAACGCTGACCGACACACCGTCATCCGAGCGGGCGGGGCATCGGCCCAGACCGTGTCGTGGCACGACGCTCCTCCCGCGCTCCGACCGCAAAATATATCCCCTAAAACGGGCCCTTGCCAGCAACACGTCGGGCTGAAACGGTGGCAGCGGTCGCAACGATTCCGGAAAAAATCGCACGGCTCGGCTCGCCCGGCCCGGAAAGATGGGCAAAGATTGACGTGGCAGACCCTGCCCCGACGGCTGCCGCTCGCGCCCGGAATGATTCCGCCATGAACCCCTCGTCGTTTCCCCCTGCCGTGCGCGGCCCGGGCGCCGTGATTGGCGCTCCGGCCACACCCTTCCGCCGCCGGTCGCGCTGGCGCTGGCTGCTCGGGGCCGCGGCGCTGGCCGGCCTCGGCTGGCTGGCCGCCGACCGCCTCTTGATCGATCGGCGGCCGATCCTCGTGGGCCTCCTGCATTCCCAGACCGGGCCGATGGCGATCAGCGAGAAATCGATGATCGACGCCGAGGTGCTCGCCCTCGAAGAGATCAACGCCGCCGGGGGCATTCTCGGCCGGCCGATTCGCTGGGTGATCGCCGACGGCGCGTCTGATCCGAGCACCTTCGCGCGGCAGGCGGAGAAGCTGATCCGCGAAGACGGCGTCTCGGTGGTGTTCGGATGTTGGACGAGCGCCAGCCGCAAGGCCGTGCTGCCGGTCTTCGAAGCCGCCGATCATCTGCTCGTCTACCCGATGGCCTATGAAGGCCTCGAGCAGTCGCCCAACGTCGTGTACACCGGCGGCGCGCCCAACCAGCAGATCACGCCGGCCGTGCAGTGGTGCTACAACACGCTCGGCGCGCGGCGATTCTTTCTCGTCGGCTCCGACTACATCTGGCCGCACTGCGTCAATGCGCTGATCTCCGACCAGCTGGCCGGCCTCGGCGCCGAGCGGGTCGGCGAAGCCTATGTGCCCTTCGGCAGCACCGACGTGGACGCCGTCGTGCAAGAGATCGTGGCCGCCAAGCCCGACGTGATCCTCTGTTCGGTGGTCGGCGATTCCGCGCTCGCGCTCGCGCGGCAGCTGCGCGCCGCCGGGATTCGCCCGGAGGCGACGCCCCTGGTCACCTTCGCGATCGCGGAGGATGAGCTCCGCAGCGGCGGTCGCGAAGACTTTGCCGGCCACTACGCCGCCTGGAACTACTTTCAGAGCATCGATCGTCCGGAAAACCAGGCCTTCGTGCGCGCCTTCAAGGCCCGCTACGGCAGCGACCGGACCACGTCGGACGTGATCGCCGCGGCGGCCAACAGCGTGCGATTCTGGGCGCAGGCCGTCGCGGAGGCGGGCACCACCGACGTGCAGCAGGTGCGCAACGCCATGCGCTTCCAGAGCCTCGACGCGCCCGAGGGGATCATCTCGGTGGACTCGATCACGCAGCACACCTGGCGGCCGGTGTCGATCGGCCGGATCCGTCCCGACGGCCAGATCGACGTGGTCTGGACGAGCCGTACGGCAGTCCGGCCGGTGCCGTTTCCACTGTCGCGGTCGCGCGAGGCCTGGGAGGCGTTCGTCGCGGATCTGCACACGCGCTGGGGAGGCTCGTGGATCAACACGGCAGGCCGGCCGCCGGCGTCCCTGCGTGGAGCCCCGTGACCGGGAGCCAGCCGACATGAGCCAGCATTCGTCATCCGGCAACGGATCCCCCGCGACGACGGCCGCGATGCAGCGGTCGATCGCGGGGCGGCTGTTGTTTTGGTTTCTCGTGATCGCGCTCATCCCGTGCGCGATCCTCACGGCCATCACCGCCCGGATCGCCACGCGGGCCCTCGAAAATTCGGTCCGCAACAATCTCCTGCAGATCGCCGCGGCGAAGGCGGGAGAGCTCGAGGCCTATGCGATCGAGCGGGTGCGCGACGGCATGGCCACGGCCCGCGGGCCCACGGTGGTGCGGGCGGTGCGCGAACTCTCGGCCGTCCTCGGCACCGGGCCGGAGGCCGCCGATCCCGCCCGCATCAAAAAGCTCGTGGCCGAGGACGCGCAGTTCGACGAATTTCTGGGCTACGTGGCGAGTTCGTTCGGCTATTCCGAAGTGCTGCTGCTCGACACGGCCGGCCGCATCCTCTATTCGCTCGACCAGGCGCTGCCCGTCGGGGCGTCGCTGACGACGGGCAGCCTGGCGTCGTCGGAACTGGCCGCGGGCTTCGACCGCTCGCGCATGCTGTTGCAATCGGAACTCTCCGGCTTCCAGGTCTACGGCGGCGGCCGCCGCCCCCTCGCCTTCGTCACGAGCCCGGTGTTTGCCGAGGGCCGCGTGATCGGCGTCCTCGCACTCGGGCTCGGGCCGGAGCGGATCTGGCAGGTGCTCTCCGATCTGAGCGGCCTCGGCCGCACCGGCGAGATCGTCACCGGCGAGCAGCAGGGGCAATCGGTGCTCGTCACCTCGCCGCTCCGCCATGCTCCCGACGCGGCGTTCAAGCTGCAGATTCCCCTGGGGGGCGAGAGGGGCGGAGCCACTCAGAAGGCAGCTAGCGGCGCCCGCGGCTACGGGGTCGTTCACGACTACCGCGGCGAGGAGGTCGTGGCGGCCTGGTGTTATCTGCCGAGCTTCCGCTGGGGCATGAACGTGAAGCAGGATTCCCAGGAGGCCTTCGCCCTCGTGAACTTCCAGCGGGCCGCGATCATCGGCCTCTCGCTGGCCACCATCCTCGGAGTCACGATCGCGGCGCTCGCCGTGGCCCGCACCATCTCGGCCCCGATCCGCACGGCCGTCGAGGTGGCCCGCCAGGTGGCCGGGGGCGATCTCCGGGCGAACGTGGGCACCACGAGCGACGACGAAACCGGCGCCTTGCTCGCCGCGATCCAGACGATGACCAACGACCTGCGGGGGCTGATCGGCCGCATCCAGAAGTCATCGGTGGCGCTGATCTCGACGGCCACGGCGATCCAGGCAACGAGCAGCGAACAGCAGCAGGTGATCGCCGATTACGGCGCCTCCACGAGCGAGGCCGTGGCGGCGGTGAAGGAGATCTCCGTCACGAGCCAGGAGCTCGTGCGCACGATGACCGAGGTGAACGACATGGCGGCCCACACCGGCGCGATGGCCGCCGAGGGGCGCGGCAATCTCTCGGGGATGGACTCGACGATGCGGCAGCTCGCGGAGAGCACGTCGTCGTTCGGCGCGAAGCTGGCGACGATCAGCGAACGGGCCGCCAACATCAATCTGGCCGTCACCACGATCACCAAGGTGGCCGACCAGACCAACCTGCTCTCGATCAACGCGGCGATCGAAGCGGAAAAGGCGGGCGAATACGGGCTCGGCTTCCTCGTCGTGGCCCGCGAGATTCGCCGCCTCGCCGATCAGACGGCCGTGGCCTCGCTCGACATCGAGCGGATGGTCAAGGAGATGCAATACGCCGTGTCGGCAGGCGTGATGGAAATGGACAAGTTTTCCGAGCAGGTTCGCGGCGGCGTGCGCGAGATCGGCGACATCTCGGGCAAGCTCGGCGATATCATCGAGGCCGTGCAGGGCATCTCCGGCCGGTTCGGCCAGGTGACCGAAGGCATGCGGGCGCAGTCGCAGGGGGCGGATCAGATCCGCGAGGCGATGGTGCGCCTCGCCGAAGGTGCGTCGCGCACGGCCGCCTCGCTCGACGACTTCAACAAGGCCACGACCCACCTCCGCGAGGCCGTCGGCGACCTCAAGGAGGAGGTTTCCCGGTTCACGATCTGACGCGGGCTCGA
>JAIXPT010000344.1 GCA_027486095.1 Planctomycetaceae bacterium
GCGGTGACGGGGGCAGGGTTGACGAGCAGTTTCAGTGCGACGTCGGCGCTGGGGCAGACGAGCTTCAGTACCTTGCTGACGGCCGGGAAGGGATACTATGTGGAGATGCTGAGCGGTGCGCTGGAAGGGCACCGGTTCCATGTGGACACTGCGGCGACCCGGTTGGCGGGGACGTCGGTGGTGATCGACACGGTGAGCGGGCGGAGTACGGTGGCGGTGCCTGCGGACCTCCTGGGAGCGAGCTATGTGATCCGGGCGTACAAGACGATAGGGGAGCAGTTCCCGGTGGCTGATTTCACGGCTGGGGTGAGTGCGGCGACGGCGGATTACCTGGTCGTCTACGATGTGGAGACGGCGACGTGGAAGACGATTTCGCTGCTGGATCTGAGCGGGACGCCGACATGGATCATGGCTGGCAACCTGCTGGCAGGGAGCCAGGCTGGGTACCTGATTGATCCATCGGCGGCGTTGTTTGTGCACCGGCGGTCGGCGGGCACGGCTGGTCCGACGCTGACGCGGACGATTTCGGGCGGGGTGCGGTCGAACAAGTTTGCGATGCCGTTGCCTGCGGGTTGCAGGATGGGATCGAATCCATGGCCGGTGGCGGCGAGCATCATCGGGCGCGGGTTACTGAATCCGACGACTGCGAGTGCGGTGCCGTTTACGGGGGCGTCGAGTTCCGGTGCGGCGGATCAGGTGATGCTGTGGAGTGGCGACACGACGATGGGATCGCTGACGCAGGAGGTGCATTATTACCTGAAGACGACGACGCGGGATCATTACACCCGGGCTGGGAACAGCAATCTGCCTAACACGGGTGCCGACCTGCTGTTCAGGCCGCTGCGGAGCCAGTATTACTGCCCGAAGGTGTCGCACCTTGACTATGTAATGCCGCTGCCCTGGGTGCCTTGATGTTGGCCCGGGGTGCTGCGGCCGAAAAAAATCCTGTATCGTGGAGATATTTTAATCTCCATCGCTCGGAGGGGATTTTCTTTGCGGACGCGTTGCCCGAGCAGGGACAGAGGGCCGACCTTGCGCTGGATTTCTGCTGGTTCCGGGTCGGCTCTGTCAAGTTTGTAAAGATTTGATAATCAGGTGATTGGCCCGGCTGAGTCAGCGGCTGGAGTGGGGTGATCCCGTTGTCAAGGTGGTGGCGCTGAGGTCCCGCGGGTTGGGTGGATCTGGGCGTCCGGAAGGGGGTCGCCTCCCAAACGTGGGGGTATGCAGAATACCAGGCACCAGGTATTGCATCCTGGAAACCAGAGGTTAGGGCCTGTTAGCCCATTTCAGGGCTCTGCGACCAAGCATGTTCCATTCAGCAACACAAAACATCACCCGGATTCAATCCGCCGCCTCCATCAGCCAGAGTGCGGTGCCCAAACGTCGAGGGCTTGGCGATCTGATGAGAGCCATGTTTGTGATTAGCGGCGTGCTGATGGGGTTTCCTGTGGAGCGCAGTGCGGCGGCGGTGACGATTGTGTGGGATGGGGAGGTGGGAGCGACGGCTTTGGCGAGTGACGGGGTGACTGGGTGGGGGTCGCAGTATGTGATTGACCTTGGGGTGTTCGACAACGGGTTCACGCCGACGACCTCGAATCTTGGGGATTGGGGGGCGAACTGGCTGAGCCTTGGGACGACGAATTACAATCCGGCTCCGGGCGGGGATGTTGGATCTGCGAATTTTGCGGGATCGGTGGTGCTGTCGGACAACAGTTTGTTTGAGGCGGGGGCGCAGGTTTACATGTGGGTGCGGGATGGGTTGGCGATTTCGGAGTACGGGCAGTGGCTGCTGGTGACGGATGATGCGGCGAGTGTCGGGGATGACTGGCTGATCCCGGACACGACTGGGAGCGACCAGACGACACCTGCGGTGACGTGGAGCCTGCTTTGCGATGCGACGGAGCAGACGGTGGTGTTTGGCGGGGTGGAGAGTGGAGGCACGGGAGGCCAGTGGACGCCTCCCGACACGGGATTCTGCTACCAGACGCATTTTGTGCCTGAGCCTGCGGGAACGATGGCGTTGGTGCTGCCGGCTGTCTTCGGGGTCAGTGTGGTGCGCAGGCGCCGAGGGGCGTCTTCGCGTGTCTCAAGGAACGGCGGATTCAAGAATGAGGGCCGCTGCTCAGTGTGAAATCCGAGCACCGCCGCTGAAATAACCAACCTTTTAATCCAGTTTAGCATGCATCAACAAATGAATTCCCCTCGGTACGGGCAACCGGTTCTGAGAAGACCGCTCAAAAGGTTTTTCGCATGTGCCGCTGCCATGATTGGCGGCCTAGGAGTCTTCACATCAAAGGTTCACGCACACAACCTGGACACCCGGGCGACGTCGATCAGCTTCGCGAAGGACTTTGTCCAGACTATGTCCAGCCGGGCGGCGGGTAATTTCCCGCTCGTTCAGGTCGGCGACGAATTCTGGGTGGTAATCAAAACCACCCCTGGGCCCGGAACCAATACGGGGGTCGGCGGTTATCAGACGTTGTACATTCCGACCGGTGCTCAGGTCGTTGACGCCGCCTATGCGGAGCCGAGCACTTCGGACCCCCGCGGCTTCATCGCCATTCCGATGAAGGGACAATCGCCCATCGCCATCGGCGACGGCCCGATCGGCGCGAAGGTCGCGGTCGGTCTGACCGGCTACTCTTACCCATTGGCCAACGTTCTCGGGGTCAATTCGGCACCGGTGACTGCCGGGGGGATCTCCCGCGGGACGCTCGCCGGCGTCTACGCCGACACCGGGATCTTTTACTCTACGGACGCCCGGACTGCGTTCAACAGCTACGGTGCGGCGATTTCCGGGGGCAACCCGGCCATGAGGAACAACTCGGGCGACACCGTCGGCGAGTGGGACGCCGCGGTGATCCCTGGAAGCGATGTTCTCGGAGTGATGACCCTGTGGGATTCCTTCCAGCTGAGGGCTTTCGGGCGCGCGGATGTTGCTCCGATCATCGACCCTGCTGACGGACGGGGCAATGCCCCTTGGGGGATGGCCAGCGCGGTCGCCGGGCCGCAAAGCGGTTATCGGTGGTCGTTCAATTTCAATACGTTCACCAGTACGGTTGGAACTACCGCTCAGAAAGTCCAGGCGGGCATCGAGACCGGTCCATGGAACCGGATTCGGTATGCGGGGAGCCAGATCAGCAATGATCAGCCCGGTCTGATCAGCACTGCACTGGGCTACGCCGGGGTCGATGGCAGCAGTGTCGGCTACGATTTCGGTTCTGGCCCGCTTCCGACCAGCACCAACGCTATCCGCTTCGCCATCGGCCAGCTGGAACTGGGCCGGTCGGAGTACTCGGCGGTGAAGATCAAGATCAACACTCTCCCGAACGTCAGCTGCTACAAGCTCTATGCTGACGCGTTCGGTGGCGACGCTGGCGGCACCGACAACGGCAAAGACCACATCTGGCGTTACTTCGATCCGACGGTGGTATCGGTTGAGCCCTGCACGCTCCTCCAAAAGGTTGCGACCAATCTCCTCATTACGCTCAACGGCACCACTTCCTACAACATCACGTTCGCCAACAACGGCTCGGTCGCACTGCCCAACGTGGTGCTCACCGACACGCTGCCGTCCGGCTTGACTTACACCGGAGCCACACCCGCGCCAACCACCAGTTCCGGATCGGTCCAGACTTGGAATCTGGGCACGGTTCCTGCCGGTGGTCTCCGGACGATCACCCTGTTTGTCCGTGGGATCGCGACCGGGGTCCACCTAAACACCGTCACGGCTACGAGCAACGGCACGAACATCGGGACCGCCTACGAACCGATCGAAGTGGCTTCCC
>JAIXPT010000157.1 GCA_027486095.1 Planctomycetaceae bacterium
CGCAGGTTCACGAGCGGGCCGCCGCTGTTGCCCGGGTTGATCGCGGCGTCGGTCTGGATGAAGTCTTGAAACCGCACCACGTCGTCGCCGCCGAGTTCGAGGTCGCGCCGGCCGAGGGCCGAGACGATGCCGAGGGTCACCGAATGCGAGAGGCCGAACGGGCTCCCCACGGCCAGCACCGTGTCGCCGATTTGCACCGGATCGTCGGTGGCCAGCCGGGCAGATTCCAGGTCGTCGGCCTCGATTTCGAGCACGGCGATGTCGGTGGGTGCATCGGACCAGAGCCGCAGCGGCTTGATTTCGCGGGCGTCGTCGAGCCGAATCGTGATGTTGTCGAGCTCGGCGCGGTTGACGACGTGGCGATTCGTGATCACGACCGTGCGGCCGGCGATCTCCGTGATCACGCCGGAGCCGGCCTCGTCTTCGCTGGCCTTGCCGTTCTTGGGGCGGAGCGCGGGCTTGCGGGTGTCGATGTGCACGACCGTGGGCCGCACCAGTTGCGTGAGCCGCCGCAGTTGCGTGCTCTGCCGTTCGAGCACTTCGGCGTCGCGCTGCACCTGCTTGTAGAGCTGGTCGCGTTCATCGACGGAGAGCCGTGTCGGCCGCATCGGATCGACGCGCTGCCCGGAGAGCGGCGCAATTCGCGAGAGCGGCGGCTCCTCGGCGGCGAGCCGACCGGCGCTCGCGAGCCCCAGCCCGATCATGGCCAGTGAGGCTCCGACCAGAAAACCTCGTGCGAAACGACGGGGCGCGAGGGACATGCAGGGCATGGGTCACTCATGGCGGGGAGGCGGAGGGATCTGGCGAAGCATACCCGACGCCCACCATCCAGGAGCGGTCACGACACGTCGATTTCAAGATCGCCGGGCACGCCGTCCTCGCGCGACTCCTCCCGGCCGGCCGGCCCGGTTCCAGATCGCTCGGCTTCCCGCTGGCAGCCGATGCACATCGTGGCATAGGGCAGGGCGTTGAGCCGGGCCATGGGGATCTTGCCGCCGCAATATTCGCAGGTGCCGTATTGCCCGGCTCGCATCCGCTCGAGCGCGTTCTCGATCGAGGCCAACTCCCGGCTCTCGACCTCGGCCAGCTGGGAGCTGATCTCGTCGTGAGATGAATCGAGCGCGGCATCGACGAGATCCCCCGGCGATTCGCTGCGCAACTCTCTGAGCAGCGACAAATCCCCCGCCAGCGCGCTGCGCAGGGCATCGCGCCGGCGAACCAGAATCGTCCGGAGGTTCAGCAGTGCATCTTTTCTCGCCATGATGGTCACTCCTGGCCCCGCGCCGGCCCCGTCTCTGGGGCCGCCCGCCGATAAGGCCGTAACCAATAATACGGCCCTCGCCGCGGTTGGTTCGTTCGCCCCGAAATCTCTCCTTGTCTATCGAAAAAGCCGGCGAAACAGATCATGACAGTTGGCCGGGGCCCGACAGATTCCCCAAAGACCCCCGGCGCCGTGGGCCCTTCAGGGAGTCGGGCCGCGAAAGCACCAGATCGTGCCGTCGTCGGAGGCCAGCACCACACGGCCGGCGGCCACAGCCGCCCCCGCGGAAAAGCCGCCGCCGGCGTCGAATTCCCAGGCCGGCTTCCCCGTGGCGGCGTCGAGGGCGGCGATTCGCCCGGCCATGTCGGCCACCAGGGCCAGGCGGCCCGTGCCGCCGGCCGCCGCCACGACGACTGGCGCCGCATCGACCTTGCCCCGCATGCTCCGCCGCCAGCCGCGGGCGCCGTCGCCGAGGGCGAAGGTCTCGACGGCCTTGCCGCGGCTGCCCACGATCGCCAGGCCGTCGCCCAGGGCGGCGCTCGAGCGGTAGGCCTGGGCGTTTGCCGCCGGGGCCATTCTCCACGCGACCGCCGCCGCCGCCACGTCGATGCCGAAGAACGTGCCCCCCTCCGTGCCGAAAAACACCCGCCCAGCCGCGGCCGCCGGCGTCGTGCCGGTCGGCCCGTCGATCGGCACAGCCGCTGTTTCGGTGCCCGCGGCGGCGTCGATGACGTGCAGCTTGCCATCGCAGCCGGCGATGAACACCCGGCCGTCGGCAATCGTCGGCGAGCAGCGGATCTGGTCGGCGATGGCATGCTTCCACACGAGCGTGCCGTCGGCGAGGTTCAGGCAGGCGAGCGACGCATCCTGCGAACCGACGAACACTCTCGGGCCGGCGGCATCGCCCGCGGCCCGCGCGAGCGTGGGCCCGCCCGAGATCTCGCCGTCGGTCTCGTAGTCCCAGGCGATCTTTCCCGTCGTCTGCGCGAAGGCCCGCACGACGCCCGTGTCGTCTCCCACCACCACGAGCGGCACCTCGGCGTCGAGCGATGCGGCCGCCGCCGAGGGAAACCCCGCCGCCTCCGCCTTGAACGACCAGCGCGTGGCGCCCGTCTCGAGGTCGAGCGCGTGAAACGTGCCGTCGAGATCGCCGACGTAGATCGTGCCCCCGGCGATCACCGGCACGGCGCCGAATGCCGTCTTCTCAAACGAACGCTGCCAATGCTCGGCAAGCGGAAGTTCGAGCACGAGGGCCGAGCGGCCCGTGCCGGCGGCACAGCCGCGGGCCATCGGCCAGGCATCGGCCGGGGCCTCGGTCAGCTCGGCTGACGTGCCGAAGGGTGCACCGAGGCTGAGAGCGCCGGCGAGGAGCAACAGCCTGAATTTCATCGGGCCGCCTCGTACAGGGCCGCGAGGTCGGCGGTCGTGACGGGCCGCGGGTTGAACGCGGCAGTCCATTGGTTCGCAGCCTCGGCGGCAAGCGCGCGGATATCGGGCGCCGCCACGCCGGCTGCCGCGAGCGTCGGAGCGAGCCGGGCCGCGGCGCACAGGTCGGCCAGCCAGCGGGCCAGACGCTCGCCGGCCGCGCCAGCGGGCACGTCGATGCCGATCTCGCGCAGCAGGTCGCAGTAGGCTGGTCCGCATGCCGAGCCATTGAACCGCACCACGTGCGGCAGCACGAGGCCCACGGCCTGCCCGTGGGCCAGATGGTGGGCCGCCGTGAGCGGATTGGCGAGTGAGTGGGCGGCCCCCAGCATCGAGTTCTCGATCGCCAGCCCCGCGAGCGCAGCCCCGAACTGCACCGCCGAGCGGGCCTCGATCGAGCCGCCATCGGCGAACACCCCGGGCAGATTCGAGGCCAGCAGTCGGAACGCCTCGCGCGAAAAAACCTGCGAGGCCAGCGTGGCCGCCCGGCTCACGTGGCTCTCGACGGCGTGCGAGAGCGCGTCGATGCCGGTGAGGGCCACGAGCGAGAGCGGCTGCGTGAGCGTGAGATTCACATCGAGGATCGCCATGCGAAAGGCGGCCCCGGGGGCTCCGCAGGCCATCTTCAGGCCCGTCGCCGCGTCGCTCACGAGCGCGAACGACTGGGTCTCGCTGCCGGTGCCCGCGGTGGTGGGCACGGCGATCGAGGGCAGCATCGGGGCCCGCGTGGAATCGCGGCCCCGGTAGTCGTGCATCCGGCCGCCGCACGAAAAGAGAAAGTTGATCCCTTTGGCGCAGTCCATCGAGGAGCCGCCGCCGAGCCCCACGAGCAGATCGGGGCCAAACTCGCGGGCCAGGGCCGCCCCGGCCTCGACATGGGCCGTGGTCGGGTTTTCGCCAAACGCATCGAACACGGTCGTGGCCACGCCCGCCTCGGCGAGCGACCCGAGGGCACCGGCGGTGTGGCCGGTCGCGATGATCCCCGGATCGCTCACGACCAGCGCGCGAACGGCGCCCAGCTCGCGGGCGAGCCGCCCGAGCCGGCCAATCGATCCGCGGCCGACCACGAGCCGTGGGCCGGGCCGGACCTCGAAGTCGGTCCCCTGGCTCGGGCTCATCACGCGGCGCCCACCGGGCTCGTGGCCGCCAGCTGCAGGGCGCGCGAGTGGTAAAGAAAGTCGATGATGTTGCCCTCGTGCGGCTGGAGCCAATCGAGCTTGGTCGTGGGGATGGGCCCGAGATTGAGCCGGTCGATCATCGGGCTGTCGATCAACTGCCGCTGGAAGGCCTCGTCGTCGGTGAACGCCGTGGCCACGAGCGTGGGACCGATCGCGTCGAGCATCTTCGCCTGTGGGCAGGCGACGACGCTCACGAACGGAAACATGTATTCCGCCTTCGCGATCGCCGGCTCCGGGCTCGCACAGTGGATCACCGTGGGCCGCAGCCAGCCGCACCGCTCGCCCTCGACGAAGCGGGGGCCGTAGGCCGCCGTGGTGTGGCTCACGCCGGCGGCCCCAAGCCCGGCCTCGATCTGCTCCCACGTGGCCTTGGCGGCCCCGGGCACCGTGAATGCCGCGAGCTTCGCATCCGGATCGTCCGGCGGCTTGACCTCGATCGGCCCGATGCGGGCCGCGAGCGCCTCGGCGATCGCCTGCGTGTGGCGGCTGGCATACACCGCCGACGCATTGATGCAGCCGCGGCCGCTGTTGGCCGCCACGCTCTCCACGACCACGTCGAGATGGCGCTCCCAGTCATCGACACAGTCGTCGCCGAAGATCACCTTCGAGAATCCGGGTCCATGCACCTGCACGCCCGGATTCGCCCGATACTGTTCCACCGTTTTCGCGCTTCCGAAGATCATGCTCCGCCGACAGCCAGCCAGGATCGCCCCGCCCACGTCGGTGGCCCCCGGATAGAGCCCGATCGCCTCGGCGGGAATGCCCGCCTCCACCATCGCCGCCGCCATCCGATAGGGCGTCCACGGCTCCTGCCCACCCGGCTTGAGCACGAGCCCCACGCCGAGCGCGATCACCGGCAGCCACAGCGTGTGCACGCCGGGCGAGTTCGAAGGGAGCACGAGCCCGAGCACCGGCGCCTGCGCCTGGTAGCTCACCACCACGCCGCGGTGCTCTTTGCCATAGCCTTTCCAGAGAATCTCCGGCGGCAGCCCGCGGGAGAGCGCATCGAGCATCCGATCCATGTTCGAGAGCACGAACATGTTTTTCTGCATGTTGGCCCGGCACAGGCTCTCCGGCAGCCCCGTGGTGGCCGACTGCTGCTTCACGAAATCGTCGGGCGATTGCTTCGCATCGCCCACCTCGAGCGTGCCGTGCGCGTAGAGATTGCCCGCCATCTGCAGCCGCTCGACGACATCCTCCGGATCGAGGGCCAGGAGCGCTGCCCGTGCCCGCCCCGCCTTCTGCAGGTCACGGCCCACGATCGCACCGCCCACCTGGCTCACCTCGGCGACAGGCTCGCCGGTGAGAAAGTGCACGAGCTTCGTGCGTTCGAGCGACTCATACGGCTTGCCAAATCGCCAGGCGGGAAGATGCATGAGAGAACTCCTCTGAGGCTATGTGTCGGACAGCATTCTAGCCTACGGAGGACAGGCTACGGCCTATCACTGCCCTTCAATGACGCGTCGGCTCGGGGTCGCCCCTACCATCTCGCCGGACGCTCGCTGCGCCCTGACCAATCCCCCTGCGGCGGATCGGTGCCCAGGCTCCACTCGCTCGGATTTGCCTGCGCCGGCGATAGCGCCTCCGCTTGGGCCTCCTGCCTGCGCTGGTCAAATACGCCGTCTCAATGGTAGGGGACAACCCCGATCCTCCCCCCCAACCGTAGCGACAGAGCTCCAGCTCTGTCGATCGACAGGCCTGGAGGCCTGTCGCTACGTCAGAGGAGGCTTCGGGCTCCCCGTGTCCCGGAGACGGCGTAGCTGACCAGCGCAGCCATGGATGGCGCAGCGCATGCGCTCTGAACATAGTCCAGGCAAATCCGAGTGAGCC
>JAIXPT010000111.1 GCA_027486095.1 Planctomycetaceae bacterium
CCCGTCACGGTGGCGCCCGTCGTGGCCCGCACGCCGTCGTCGAAGGTCACATACGCCGTATCCGGCTGGCCGCTCACCTTGTGCTCGACGACATAATCGGTGAGGGCCGGGCTGCCGGCGATCGCCGGAGCAGTCCACGTGAGTGCGACGCTGCGCGTGGCGGCCGTTGCGGCGCCCGCCAGGGCCGTCGGGGCGCCAGGAAGCACGCCCGGCACGGCAGAGCCGGCGGTCGTGGCGTAGCCGCTGTCGCCAATGTCGTTCCGCGCCTTGACGCGGAACAGATAGGCCACACCGCTCGTGAGGCCCGTCACCGTGGCGCCGGTCGTGGCCTGCACGCCGTCGTTGAACACCGCCCACGTCGTGCCGCTATCGCCGCTCGATTCGACCACGTAGTCGGCGAGCACCGGGCTGCCGAGGACCACCGGCGCCGTCCAGCCGAGCGTCACCTGCGTGGCGCCGACGGATCCGACGGCCAAGCCCGTCGGCACGCCCGGCAGGATGCCCGGCTTCACCGGATCAGACGTCGGCGACCAGCCGCTGTTGCCGATCGCGTTCGTGGCCCGCACGCGAAACACATACGCCGTGCCGTTCGTGAGGCCCGTCACGGTGGCGGCCGCCGTCGTCGAGACGCCATCCGCAAACGCATTCCAGTTCGCGCCGCCGTCGCTGCTGAACTCCACCGTGTAGTCGGTGAGCGGCGAGTTGCCATCGGAGCCGGGGACCGGCCACACGAGCCCCACCTGCGTGTTGCCCGGCGTGCCCACCGGCTTGACAGGGGCGTCGGGCGCGTCGGCCAGGGCGATCGTGAACGACGTCGTGCCGTCGGCCTGGTTGGGCAACAGGGAATTGCCGGCCAGATCGGCGATCATGTTCACGCCCGCCGTCTGATTCACCCGGATCACGTAGGTGCCGGTGCCGAACACGGCCGCCGCCTCGAACACGATGCGATTGGTCGTCTCGAGATAGCGGAACACGTAGTCCTGGCCCTCGACGAGCGTCACGCCATTGCGCACGAGCGTGAACGCGGCCGCAGTGACGGTCGTGCGGTCGATGCCCGCGCCCACGTCGGCGAGCTGCAGGGCAAACTGCATCAGCCCCACGGCATTGCTGCTCTGGAGAATCACCGCGTCGAAGTCGGGATTCAGGTCACCATTCGCATTGTCAAGCGGTGCGGCGAGCGCGAGAACCGGCTTCGTGAAATCAACCCGGTCGATTGCGCCGCGATCCTTGAACACGTTGCTGCCCAGGCCTGGGGCGCTGGCCTGCGCGGGATCGTCGCTGCGGAGCTGGCCGAAGAGATCGCGGTCGGGGGCGATGAGCGGCGGCGGCGGCACACCGATCGGGCTCGTGATGGCCGTATACTCGGCCCGGTCGGCGAGGGCATTCAGAGCGCTATCCACGATCGCCGAGTTGGCCACGGGATAGAAGTTGCCGGCGGCGGCGTTCACGAAGGGGTTCGTGGCGAGCGCGAGCTGCTGGCTCTGCGTGGCCCCGGGCGTCACCTGCGTGCCCACCGCGAAGAAGGCCGACGTCGTGATCACCGTGCGCTGGCTTCCGGCCGCATCGAGGCGGCTCGACGCATCGACCGACACGCCCGTGGCGAGGTTTGCGAACACGTTGTTCATGAGCGTGGGGCCGGCGTTTTGCGTGACCTCCACGCCCGTGCCGGCCGGCGTGCCGCCGCCGTAGATCGTGTTGTTGACGAGCCGGCCGTAGGGCACGGCCGCCGTCGGCACCGAGCCCGTGTTCGGGTCGCCGCTGAAGCGGATGCCCGCCGTGCCGCTCGCCGCCACGACGTTGTTGGCCACGACGACGCCGGGCACGAGCCGGCTGGTGTTCGTGACGGGGTTGTTGACCACGGGGAAGAACCGCGGCACGCCGGGGAGCGGGGCGCCCGTGCGCGGATCGCGGGCGGCGGCGTCGATGCTCACGCCATACTGGGCCGCGGCGGCGATCACGTTGTTTTGGATCAAAAACTGCCCCTGTTGCCGCTCGGTGTTGGCATCGCCAAACCAGCCGGCCCCGAAGGGACTGCCGGCGGGGCGGCCGCCGGGCTGGGCGGAATTGCCCGGCACGAGATCGGCGTTGGTGTCCACCGTCTGCGTGATCGCGACGCCGCTCGTGAGCGGATCGGCGACCAGGCCATGGGTGGTGCCGCGGCGGATCTCGAGCTGGTAGGCGCCCATGAGCGATTGGGCCGGCACCGTCTCGGTGCCGACGGTCGGCGTGCCGAGCGACGCCAGATCGAGGAAGCCGGTCTGCCCAGCCACCGAGCCCGTGACCATTTCGCCGCGCTCGGCGAAGCCCACGACGATGTCGTCGATGTAGAAGCCTTCAAAGCCGTTGTTTTGGCCGCGCGTCGAGTCGTCAAACTTGCCCGTCGTGCCGGCGAGGCCCGTGATGTCGTTGAGGAGGTTGCCGGCAAGGTCGCGGGCGGCAGGGTCCATCTCACCCGCCGTCGTGAAGTCGAACCGCAGCCTCACGTCGGCCTGGCCGGCATAGCGGCCGAGATCCACGCGGGCCTGCCGCCATGATCCCGAGTCGAAGAGCTCCTGCACGTGCTGGTTGTCGATCACGACGTCGTTCGACGCCTTCGATGACACCGACGCGAAGGCAGGCAGCTCGGCATCGCTCGTGTTCGCCGCCGACTTCACGGAGTTGTTGGTGGCGATCACCTCCCACGACAGCCCGCCGTCGATCGAGACGAAGACCCGGGCGGCGTCGCGCATCTGGTCCACCTTGCCCGATGCGTTTTGCGTTTCGAGCCAGTAGTTGAAATAGAGCGTCGGCTTATCGGTGTAGACGGAGCCCGCCAGGCTGAAGGGCTTCGTGGAGAGGCTGCCGTAGGCCCCGCCGGGCAGGTTGTAGCTATTGGGGATCTCGGCGTTCGACGAGAGATCCTGCTGCCACTGCGAATTCATCACGCCAAACTGGCCGCCGGCAGACTGGTAGTTGAGATACGGCGTCGTGCCCGTCGCGAACTGCTCGAGCCCGAAATACATGCTCACGCCACCGGCCGACTCGGCGAAGCTGCGGGCGGTGCCCCGCCCGTCGAGCACTTCTTGCCTCGTGCCGGTGGCCCGCGTGAAGTCGGGGGCGGCGCTGATCCCGTGGCCGGCATCGGTGGCCCGCCGCGTGGTCGGATGCCAGAGATTGACGTCGAGCGGCGAGAAGGCGAGGCCGGTGGCTCCGCCGGCGCCGGTGGCGATCGACGTCGCCTCAGGGATGCCGTCGGCATCGGCGTCGAACACCGCGAGCTGGTTGCCCGAGATATCGAAGGCGTAGAGCACGCCCGCCGTGTCGATCACAAACAGGGCGTCTTTGAGGGCCCCTCCGTAGAGGTTTTGCGGCCCGAGCGCGAGGCCGGCGAACTGCACGCCGGCGAGGTTGTCGGGGGTGGTCGGGTCGGCATCGGCATCGCTCAAGGGATCAATGTCGATGAGCGTGGCGGCGGCGGTCGAGGGATTGATCGTGAACAAGAAGCCGTTGGTATCGACGCCGTAGAGCGTGGTGCCCACGTAGGCCATGCCCGTCACGGTGCCGAGCGAGGTGAGCGGATCTTGGATCACGCCGCGCAGGCCCCAGCCGTTGGGGTTGGGGGCCGGCGGCACCGGGGCCGAGGCCGAGCCGTTGTCGCCGGGATTGGCCCGGTAGAGCCGCGACCGGCCGCCTTCCCGCACCGAGTAGTAGAGATCGTTGTATTGGCCGACGCCCGTGCGCCGCCAGGCCAGCGCATCGACGTCGTTCGATTCGAGGGCCTGTGGATTGCCCGTGAAGTCATACGTCGCCGTGAGCGACACGTTCGCAAAGACGACGGGCAAGTTGAACGTGATGAACACGTCGCCATCCGGATCCACGAAGCCGGTCTGCGGAAGCGGTCCGGTCGGCGTGCCGACGGCCGTGAAGTCGAGCACCCCTGCGACGGTACGCACCGCCCAGGAATTACCCCCGAACGACAGCGTGCCGTTGCGCAGTGAATTCGCGACGACGCCCGGCTGCGTCAGCCGGAATCGCACGGTGAGCCCCGAGCCTCCGCCCTGCCCCACGAGATTCGCATCGGTCTGCGTGTTGCCGGCGGCGGGGCTCGGGATCTCGTCGTTGCCCACGATCGTGCGGCCGCCGGTGCCCGCATCGACGAGCTCGAGCCGGCCCACGGTGTTTTGCGTATTGGCGACTCCGGCGTAGGCATACAGCCGGCCGTCGCTCCGCATCACGAGATCGCCGATGTTGCGGCCCGCGCCGTAGTTGTCCTCGATCGTCGTCTCCACGCCGCCCCGCATCGCATCGACGGTCACGAGGCTCGTGGCCCGCGAGACGAAGAGCGTGACATCCGAGAGCGTGAAGGGGGTCACGTGTGCGGCCAGGGCGAGCGACGTGCCCACGTCGATGATCTGCCCGGTCTGCGACGCGATCGTGTTCGGGCCCCCGGCGAGCGGAAGTGCGTTCGACGTGAAGCCGTCGAAACCGATGTGGTCTTCCACGATCCGCTGCACCGAGCTGATCGGCTCCAAGCGAATGAGCGCGTTGGTCGCAGTGTCGCGGAACGTCGCGTCGAGGGCGGTCGGCAGGTTGCGATTGCTCGACACGGCGACGTAGTAGCGGGTTTGCTGGGCGACATTCACGTCGAGCGCGCCGGTGGCGCTCACGACGCCGGAGCCGGTGGCGCTGCTCGCCGGCAGCTGCACCGAGCCGATGAAGGGATCGAGCTTGCCGAGGCTGCCCCGCGAGAGGTCGTCGAGGTCGCCGCCTTGGCCCGCACCAGGCTGATCGGAGGCCACGTCGGAATCGCGACCGGTGAAGATCAGCCTGCCCGTCGAATCGAACACCGAGATCGTGAAGTCGCCGCGGATTCCGTCGCCGTAGTCGAGGTCGAAGACCGTGGCCCACGACTTCGCGCCGCTGTTCACCCCGCCGATGTTCTGGATCTGCTCGATGCCGAGCGTGAAGGTGTACCAGTCCACGTCGGTGGCGCTCGAAATCGCGCCGGCGATCCCGATCGTGTTGTGGTCGGTCTGGAGCAGATTGCCCACTTCTTGGGCCGCGCCAAACGTGTTGTTCGCGTCGGTCGAGGTCTCGCCGGTTTCGCCGGTGAGGAGCGAATTCCGCGGCAGGCCCTGCACGTCGATGCCGATCTGCGGATAGCGGATGTCGGCGTAGCGGACGGTGGAGCCCGGCTTCTCGTCGCGCTGCCGCAGCCGCACCCGCAGCTCATACGCGCCGCTCGTGGCCCCGGCCGCCACCTTCGCCGGATCGGCGAGGTCTGTCTCGTAGGCGGCCTTCGACGTCGCCGCGTCGAACCGGGGCTGGCTGCGGACGCGGATGAAGTATTGGTTTTGGGCGCCGGGCACCCCGGGCAGCGTCACCCGCATCCCCGCATCGCGCGGATTGGTGGTGTAGAAATCCTCACCGCGCCAGGCGTCCTTGGTGAGCGGGCCGCCGCCGAGCGTCACGCCCGCCGAGAGCGCCGTATCCTGAAAATCGGCCGATCGGGCCCGCACGGTGCCGCTGGCATCGAGCAATTCCACCATCGAATCGAGGCCCGACGACGTCTTGTCGAGATCGATCCAGACCTCGGAGCCGGCGTAGCCACTGAAGGCGTAGACGTCTACATCGCCGGGAGCGCCCCAGGCCACCGTGCCGTGGACCTCGAAGCCCAGCCGGCGCGTCTCGTCGCCGCTCTTCTCCTGGGCCGACTCGGCCGAGTTGGTGCCGATGGCAAAATTCGGGGCGAGCACGCCGAGCGTCTCGGCCGTCATCGGCAGCCCGTTGGCTTCCTGCCAGCCGGCCGCGGCCCGCTCTCCCTCGACGAAGATCGCCACGTTGCGATCGTTGGAGAAGGGGAGGAACTTCAGGCTCCGCCAGTCGCCGGCGGCCGGTGCCGTGGCCGTGCCGTTGGTGTTGGTGTCTTTGACGAGGCGGCCGAGCGGATCGACGCCCGCCCCGATCGAATCGTCGGCGAGCGAGGTCAGCACCACGGGGTAGCCCGGCTGGCCCACCACCTGCACCGTGCCGCCGATCCGGTCGGTGATGTCGAGGGCGTAGCCGCCGGCCGTGAAGCCGGCAGTCGGGCCGGCGAGCTTCACCACGAGGCTCGCCTCACGCTGGCTCACGAGCCGCAGGCCCGTCGCGGTGTGGAAATTGTGGACGATGATCTCGCTCTGCACC
>JAIXPT010000147.1 GCA_027486095.1 Planctomycetaceae bacterium
AGGTGTTTTTTTCAGGCGTGATCGGCTGGACAGCGGCGCTCGTTTTGATAGTGCCCGGATACTCGCTTGCCACTAGGTCAACGGCCCTCCCGGGATGACGAGCAGAAGATAGAACGCCAGCGATCAGCGGCCCGCGGCCGCTGACGAAACTACAGCCAGACGGCGGCATCGCGGGTCCGCTGCATCGCGTGGTTAGGTGCTTTGATGAGTGCGATACAGGTTTTGCCAATCGCGTGCGCCGCGATTACGTGGTGGCTATACTACGACTTTGAGTGTTGGCTAAACGGTGCGACCGGGCGATGGCGTGTTTTCCAATGTCTGTGGAATGACATTCGTTTCAACCTGCCCGGCGGCTGGGAACGAAGACTCAAAGCGACGCGAGGAGACGCGGAATGGGCTGCGGACTTTCCTGGAATGGCCCATTTGTTGGGAACCCACGTCCTCCTGCCTGTAGGGGTGTGTGGGGTCGTTCGTTTTTTCTGCACCTAACACGCAGGATAAGCGGCGGCTCGCCGTCCGCTTCATCCGCTGGTTCTGTGGGCGTAGAAAGGTGCGATATGCGAAACGAAGTTCTGCTGCCGAAGGGATACAAAATGACGATCACGCCACAGCCTTGGATTTCCGTTTGCGATGCTTTGCCGGATGCTGGAGACGACGGATACGCGAGTGTCCTCGGATGGGACGGTGTTCGCGTCAGCGAAATGTATTTTCACCCACGAATGAAAGATGGCGATCAGTGGTCGTCGCACGCCGGCCACGAATCGCCAACCCACTGGATGCCGCTTCCGGCCCCACCAAGCGACGACAAGTAGCCACAGAACTTGTAATTCTCTTGCCCAGTATAGCTGTGAAGGAAACCGTATAGCGGAGAGCGTCGGCGAGAGCTTTGCTGGAAATTATTTGTACGCAGGGACTTACGGCGGTGATTGTGAGCAGATTTTATTTATACGGCTTATATGTGCGCGAAGCCTACCCCTGTTCGTCGTGGCACCCCGTTGCCAATCTGCTGCGGAAATTCGTGTGTGGCCGCTTCTTCGTGATCGCACTCACGAGTTACCCCGCGATTGCCCGAGCACGTCGGCCGGGCTGCGAACGCCGCGCCCGCCGCGGTTGAGCACATGCGTGTAGATCATCGTTGTCTTCACGTCGTTGTGGCCGAGCAGCTCCTGAAGCGTGCGGATGTCGTAGCCGGCCTCCAGAAGGTGCGTCGCGAATGAATGTCGCAGGGTGTGGCACGACGCTCGCTTGGCGACCCCTGCCCGGATGACAGCCGTGCGCATCGCCCGCTGAACCACGGTTTCGTGCATATGATGTCGGTAAAGACCGCCTGTCTCGCGATCCCGAAACCAACGCTCCGACGGAAACACCCACTGCCACGGCCAGGACTGCTCCGCTGCCGGATGCTTCCTGGCAAAGGCGCCCGGCAACATCACCCTGCCACGGCCCTCGGCCACATCCTGCGCATGCAAACGACGCTGTCGCCCCAGGAGCCTCCCGAGGCCCGGGCGTAGGCACTCCGGCAGCACCGTCCTCCGGTCCTTCGAGCCCTTCGCATCCCTAATCACGAGCTCGCCACGCTCCAGATCGACGTCCTTCACCCGCAGCCGCAGCGCTTCCATCAGCCTTAGGCCGGCTCCATAGAGCAGCATGCCCACGAGCCAGGGCCGACCCTCGAGGCCGTCGAGCACCAGCCGCACCTCTTCGGCAGTCAGCACGGCAGGAAGCCGCTTCGGCCGCCGGGCGTAGACAATGCCCTCCATACGGGCGAGCGGCCGGCCGAGCACGTGCTCGTAGAGGAAGAGCAGGGCGGAGAGCGCCTGATTCTGAGTCGATGCCGCTACGCGGTCGCGCACGGCGAGGCTGGTGAGAAACGCCATGACCTCCGGCTCCGCCATGTCGCACGGATGCCGGCGGGCATGAAACAGGATGAATCGCCTCACCCAGTGCACATAGACGCGCTCAGTGTTTCGCGCGAGATGACGCACGCGAATCGCCTGCCGCACCTGGTCGAGCAGCCGGGGCGGGCCCGCAGCCCTCGGTAGGGCAGCCGGTCGGATGAGGTTCGATGGTTGCTTACCCAGCTCGTCCATGATGGAGCACTCCCAATCATGAAAACGAGAACCACGTGCCAGAGGGGCAACGTGCTTGAAGAGCTTGAGACGGGCATCTGCCCCAGCCATGACAGGCTGAAGCCTGTCCTACGGTGGGGCAACTCCGTGATCGAGCCCGGAGCATGGGCGCCCTTGGCTTGCCACGCAGCCGCGGAAGCCCGCGGGGGCCATGGATGGCGCTCGCTGTCGCGCCGATGCATCCCTCCGGGCCTGCCTCGGCTTACGCGAGGCTCGCCGGGAGGGCGAGCCATCGCATTCGAGGCACACCTTGGCTGTGCCTCCGAATGCGGAAGCCCGCGGGGGCCATGGATGGCCCCCGCGGGCGCTACATTTAGTGCTGCAGCTTCTTGTGGCGGAAGCGGTGCGGCTCGTCGGCGGCCACGCCCAGCCGCTCCTTGCGGCCCCGCTCGTAGACCTCGAAGTTGCCTTCGCATACGTGCACGTAGCCATCCCCCTCGAAGGCGATGATGTGCGTCGCCAGCCGATCGAGAAACCACCGGTCGTGCGTGATCACCACGACCGAGCCGGCGAATGTCGAGATTCCTTCTTCGAGCGACCGGAGCGTGTCCACATCGAGATCATTCGTCGGCTCGTCGAGCAACAGCAGGTTTGCCCCGCCACGCAGCAGCTTCGCCAGATGCACACGGTTCCGTTCGCCGCCCGAGAGCGTGCCCACCTTCTTCTGTTGGTCGGGGCCCATGAAGTTGAACTTGGCCACATAGCTGCGGGCATTCACCGTGCGCTTCCCAAGCTCGATCGTGTCGTGGCCGCCCGAGATCTCCTCGAACACGGTCTTGGCAGGGTCGAGCGCGTCGCGATTCTGATCCACATAGCCGATGTCCACGGTCGAGCCCACCTTGATCGTGCCGCTATCGGGCTTTTCCTGGCCCACGAGCATCCGGAAGAGCGTGGTCTTGCCGGCACCATTCGGCCCGATGATGCCCACGATGCCGCCCGGCGGCAGCTTGAACGAAAGATTCTCGAAGAGCACCTTGTCGCCAAACGCCTTCGAGATGTTGTCGGCGTCGATCACCTGGTCGCCGAGATTACGGCTCGCGGGAATGAAGATCTCGATTTCGGAGTCGCGCACCGCCGCCTGCTCGGCGGCCAGCTTTTCATACGATGCCACGCGGGCCTTGCTCTTCGCCTGCCGGGCCTTCGGGCTCATCCGGATCCATTCGAGCTCCTTGTCGAGCGTCTTCTGCCGGGTGCTCGCCTGCTTCTCCTCCATCTCCAGGCGGGCCTTCTTCTGCTCGAGCCACGAAGTGTAGTTGCCCTCGAACGGAATCCCCCGGCCATGATCCACCTCGAGAATCCACTTGGCGACGTTGTCGAGGAAGTAGCGATCGTGCGTCACTGCCACCACGGTGCCCGTGTACTCCGCCAGATGACGCTCGAGCCAATCGACACTCTCGGCGTCGAGATGATTCGTCGGCTCGTCGAGCAGGAGCAGATCTGGCTTCTCAAGCAGCAGCTTGCAGAGGGCCACGCGGCGTCGCTCGCCGCCGGAGAGGTTGGTGACGGCCCACTCCGCGGGGGGCAGGTTCATCGCGTCCATCGCGATCTCCACCTGCCGGTCGAGATCCCAGAGGTTTTTCGCGTCGATCTCGTCCTGCACGGTCGCCTGCTCGGCGAGGAGCTTTTCCATCTCTTTGTCGTCGAGCGGCTCGCCAAGCCTTGCATTGATCTCCTCGAACCGCCGCAGCACGGCCCGTGAGTGGTCCACGGCATCCATCACGTTCTCGAACACCGTCTTGGTCGGGTCGAGCTGCGGCTCCTGCTGGAGATAGCCCACGGAATATCCCTCGGCCAGCCGGGCCTCGCCGTCATATTCCCTGTCGATGCCCGCCATGATCTTCATGAGCGTGCTCTTGCCCGCGCCGTTGCGGCCGAGCAGGCCGATCTTGGCGCCTGGATAGAACGCGAGATTGATGTTCTTGAGCAGCTCTCGCTGGCCAAACTTCTTGTTGAGCTCGGTGATCTGATAGATGAAGGCGGGGCCCATTCGACTTTTGCACTCCGTGCGCGGAAGGGAAATTCGAGTGTCGCCAAAGCGGGCACAGGCGGGAAGCAATCCCGCATCGGACGCCGCGGCACCTCGTTGCACGGGATGCCTGCGTGGTCTACGATTCCGCTGACCGCGACTTGAGACGAGTATACAGGAGCCGCTCGCCATGGCTGAGTACGCCCACCCCGACGTGCTGGTTTCCACCGATTGGGTGGCCGGACACCTGAACGACCCCAACGTGCGGATCGTGGAGTCCGACGAAGACCGGGCGCTCTACGTGCAGGGCCACGTGCCGGGGGCGGTCGAGATCGACTGGATCACCGACCTGCAGGACGCCACCTGCCGCGACTACATCGATAAAGCAGCCTTCGAGCGGCTCTGCGCCGAACGCGGCATCTCGAACGACACGACGGTCGTATTCTACGGCGACAAGAGCAATTGGTGGGCGTGCTACGCCTTCTGGGTGTTCAAGCTCTACGGCCACAAGGACTGCCGGATCATGAACGGCGGCCGCAAGCGTTGGGAACTCGACGGCCGGGCATGGTCGAGCGACCGCGTCAGCTATCCACACGCCCACTACTCAGCCTCGGAGCAGGATAGCTCGATCCGGGCCCTGCGCGACGATGTGCTCAAGCACTGCAAGGCCGGCAAGCAATTGCTCGACGTCCGCAGCCCCGAGGAATACCGGGGCGAACGGATGCACATGCCGGATTATCCCAACGAGGGCGCCTGCCGCGGCGGCCACGTGCCCGGGGCCGTGAACATTCCCTGGCCGATGAACTGCAACGAAGACGGCACCTTCAAGCCGGTGAAGGAACTCGAAAAGCTCTATGTCAAGGACCTGAAGATGAAGCGGCGGTCGCCCACGATCGCCTACTGTCGGATCGGCGAACGCTCGAGCCTCACGTGGTTCGTGCTCACCTATCTGCTCGGCTTCGGCAACGTGAAAAACTACGACGGCTCGTGGCTGGAGTGGGGCAACTGCGTTCGCGTGCCGATCGCGAAGGGGGCCGAACCCGGCCACTGCGCCGCCGTCTCCGCCTGACCCCATCTGCGCCCATGCCCACCGTGCAGGAACGCCTCGACGCGATCATCGCGGAGTTCACCGACCTCGACGGCCGGGAGAAACTCGAATTGCTCGTCGATTTCGCGAAGGGCCTGCCGCCGCTGACGGCCGAATACGAGGCCCGCAAGCAGGCAGAGGACCGCCGCGTGCACGAATGCCAGACGCCGGTGTTTCTCTGGATGGAGGCCCACGATGGCGCGGCGCGACTCGTGGCCGAGGTGGCTCCCGAGGCGCCCACGGTGAAAGGCTTCGTGGCGATCCTCGCCGAAGCGGTCGCTGGCCGGCCGCTCGCCGAAGCGGCGGCCCTCGGCGATGACATCCTCGACCGCATGGGGCTGGCCGAGGTGCTCGGCATGATGCGGGCCCGCGGGCTCCACGCGATCACGGCCCGCATCCGCAAGGGCCTGCTCGCCCAGGCTGGGCAGGGGTTGTCCTGAGATTCTCCGGGGGATTGTCATGATGGCGATGCGACTCGTCGCAGGGATCGACCTCGGCGGCACGGCGATCAACTACACGTTTCTCGACGAGGCAGGGCACTTCCGAATCGAAGGGCTCTGTGAGCATCCCGCGCTGAGTGTCGATGGCCCCGATGTGTGTCTGGCCCAGATCGCCGACGGGCTCGCCATGGCCGCCGACCGGGCCCGGATCGATCTCGGGCACGTGGTGGCGATCGGCCTCGACACCCCGGGGCCGGCGACCGCGGCGGGCGTCTTGAGCAGCCGTGGATCGACGAACTTCGTGCACCCTGCCTGGGCCGGCTTCGACATTCGCGGCGGCGTCGAACGACGGCTCGGCAGGCCAGTGGTCTATCTCAACGACGGCAACGCCGCCGCCCTCTGGGGACACGTCTCCATCTTCGGGTCTGACAACCGCGCCACGAGCCTCTCCGCGATCATCGGCACGGGGCTCGGGGGCGGCGTGATCACCGCCGGGCGGGTCGTCACGGGCCGCAACGGCTTCGGCGGAGAGCTCGGCCACGTACTCATCCCCTGGCAGTCGATCCCCGATCTCGACGGAATCGAGCCGCACTGCAATTGCGGCCGTACGGGTGACCTCGAATCGCTCTGCTCGCTCACGGCGATCCGCCGCACGCTCCTGCCCTTCTTTTTGCAGAAACATCCCGGCCATCCGCTCGCGGGCCTGGATGCCGCCGAGGCGGCGAAGCGCGTGCGTGGCCTGGCCATCACGGGGGATGCGATGTGCCGCGCGATCTTCCAGGTGCAGGCGCGGGCGCTCGCGCTCTTCTTCGACGAAATGGTCAACGTATTCGATCCCGACGCACTCATCGTCGGAGGTGGAGCGATCGAAGCCGCTCCCGAATTCCAGCGGTGGTTCCTCGATGAGATCAGGGCCGGCATGCCGCCGCAGCGATCCGAGCAGGCGGCGATCGGCCTGCATGTGATTCCCAACGGCGACACGGCCGGGGCCCGTGGCGCGGCGCTCGAGGCCGCCCGCATCGCCCGCGGCTGATGGCCGGCTACGCGACGCGATCGATGACCGGCAGTGCCGGCAGCCCGTTCGTCTGAAGCCGCAGCGCCGGGGCGGGAACCGGTGGTGCTGGCAGGTGCTGCTTCCGCCGCGGTGGCCCGAAGAGCACCAGCCGTGCCGTGCCGAGCAGCCCGCCCAGCGAGCCGAAGGTGGCCTCGACCGCCGCCGGCTCATAGCCGCAGTGCACCATGCAGTCTTGGCACTTCGCGTTGCCGCTGGCCCGGCCGTAGGCGTCCCAATCGGTCTCTTCCATCAGTTCGCGAAACGTCGTCGCGTAGCCCTCGTCGAGCAGGTAACAAGGCCGCTGCCAGCCGAACAGGTTGTAGGTCGGCGTGCCCCACGGGCGGCACTCCAGGTCCCAGGCACCTTTCAAAAACTCGAGGAACACTGGCGACTGATTGAACTTCCAGCGGGCGGGAGCGTCGGCGAGGATCCGCTGAAAGAGCGACTGGCTGCGCTGCCGGCGCAGGAAGTGCTCCTGGTCGGGGGCCTTCGCGTAGGAGTAGCCCGGCGAGATCATCATGCCCTCGACCCCCAGCGCCATCGTCTCGTCGAAGAATCGCCGATAGCGCACCGGATCGGCGTCCGTGAAGAGCGTGGAGTTGGTCGTGACGCGAAACCCGGCCTTGCGTGCGGCTCGGATCGCCGACACGGCCATGTCGAACACGCCCTCGCGGCACACGGCGTGATCGTGTTCCTCACGCGGCCCGTCGAGGTGCACCGAAAACGCCAGGTAGGGCGACGGCGTGAAGTGCGGCAGCATCTCCTCGAGCTTGATCGCGTTGGTGCAGAGATAGAGATACCGCTTCCGCGCGACGATCCCGGCCACGATCTGCTCGATCTGCGGGTGCAACAGCGGCTCGCCCCCAGGGATCGACACGATCGGCGCACCGCACTCATCCACCGCGGCGAAGCACTGCTCGGGCGTCAG
>JAIXPT010000281.1 GCA_027486095.1 Planctomycetaceae bacterium
TCATTCGCGCGCAGGCATCGGCGAGCAGCCGCCGCTGGCGGGATTGCCAGACGAGGCTCCGAAAAGAGACGCGGCAGCTCGTGGGACCGGTCGGCACGACCGATTGGTAGCCGACGCCGGGATCGGTCTCTGTCCACATGAACGACGGATGCAGATGGCTGTGCCGATAGCCCCCATCCGCCGGGCGGCCGATCCGCCGCGCGACGAACCGCTTCGCGCCGCCCCACCAGGTCGGGTCGCCGGGAGCCTCGAACCGCGAGCGGCCCGGCGCGAGCTCGTGCACGCAGGCCTGTTCGGCGGGATATGCGCCGAGCGTGGCGGCATGCACCGTGCCGACGTGGTAGCTCTCGAGGTTGTTTTCGACGAGCAGCTTCCAGTTGAAGGGCAGATCGTAATCGGCCCGCCACACCATGCGGGTGGCCGCGTCGAAGCGATCCTCGATCAGCGCGGCGTCGTCGCCGAGCCACTCCCGCACCGGCACGGCCGCAGGGTCGAGCGAGAGAAACACGATCGCTCCGACGGTCTCCACGCGGAGTGTGTCCAGGCCGAGCTGGCCCTTTTCCAGCGGCCGGAAACTCGGGGCATCGGGGATCTTCTGCGTGACCCCCGAGTCGGCGTATTCCCAGCCGTGATATTCGCAGCGGAGCGTGTCGCAGTGGCCGCTGGCCTTGCCCGTCAGCTTCGCGAGACGGTGGGCGCAGACATTGCGATAGCCGAGGATGCGGCCACCTGATCGCCGCAGGATCACCGGGCCGTCCACGTGATCGAACGTGACAAAATCGCCGTCGCAGGGAAGCTCGTCCGCGACCGCCACCGCCCACCAGGCCGGTCGCAGCACGCGCTCGAGCTCGCGCTCGTGCCAGGCGCGGTCGCAGTACGCCGCCGGCGGCAGGAGCTGCGGCAGGTGGGTGTCGCTCACGAACACGCGACTGCCTCCGCGGCATCGGCCGCCACGGCCATGGCAACCAGATGCATGTCGGCCACCGTGAAGATGCCCTGCCCGCAGACGGCGGCGTGCTCGCCGCGGACGTGCCAGCGAAAGCCGGTGCGGCCGAGGTGCTCGATCTCCACGGAGCGCGGCCGGAATCCATCATCGAGCCGGGCGGCCTTGAACGCGGCCTCCTTCGCCCCCCAGAGCCGGGCCCTGAGCAGCCCATCATCGTCGGGAAGCAGCGCGAGTTCGTCGGGCGTGAACCAGACATCGAGGGCGCGGCCGGCCTCGGTCGGATCGACGATGTCGATCCCGATGCCGGCCGAATCGCAGGCCGCAGCGGCGATCATGCTGCCGACGTGCGACACCGACACATGGACGGCCGCTGGCCGTCCCCGCACCATCGCCACCGGGCGACCCGACGGCTGGAGCGGCGCGACGCGAACCGTCCGGTCTTCACACCCGAGCCGCGCGGCCACCAGGTGCTCCGCAAGCCATGCGGCTTCGGCCGAGGCGGAGCCACGCTCCGTCATGCAGTCGAGGGCGAAATCGACCTGGCAGCCCGCGATCGCGAGACGGCGGGCGACGCGGCTGTGCGAATGGAGCTCCGGCGCGGGGCAGTCGATCATCCGCGTCCTTTCTCGGCGCCCATGATCGCCAGATGCAGGCCATCGAGCGCCAGGATCGCACGGCCATCGGCGCCGAAGAGCACGAGGTCGTAGACGCTTTCCCGCACGTCGCTCGAGCGGAAGAGCAGCCGCGCGATGCAGGTCTCCCCGCTCTGCGGATGGTCCACGATCCGCAGCCGCTCGAACTTCACCGGAACCTCCACCCGCAGCCCGCAGAGGATGTAGGAATAGACGGCGCAGGCCACGATGCAGCCATCGAGAAGGGCAGCCGGCACGGTCCAGCCCGCGGCGCCGCGCGGGGCCGCGACGACATCGGCCGCCGGCGCCACGAGCCGCCCCCAGCCGCCGCTGCGGTCGAGAAACAGGCCCGTGAGCGTGCGGAACGACGCGCCATGCCGCAGCGGCGCGTCGTCGGCGTAGACCATCGGGTTGAAGGGCAGCGGCGGCTCTGTTTTTTGTTCCGCGATCGGTGCGGCGGCCTCCGTGGAGACGATGCCGCGGATGGCCGGCCGCTGTTCGCCGACCACCGAGCCGATCGCCTCGACCAGTCCGTGGCCAGCGGCGATCTCGACCCTTACCTGCCGTGGCTGATCGGTCGGGAACGCGATCGGCCGCTCGACGGCGAACTCGCGGATCTCGCGCACCGCACCGCAGGCCCCGACGGCGATCGCCGCCTGTGCGAGCAACTCGGCCCCCATCACGGCCGGCAGCAAGGGCCTCCCAAACTGCAGATGGTCGAGCAGAAACCGATCCGAGGTCGGATCCAACTGGAACGTGACGTGCGTCGATGTCGCGTTGGCAGTCATTCCTTCCACGAGGCTGCCTCGTGTGCCGGCGGAGGGCGTCCCCACCACGGCGTTCACGCCCGCGGCAATCGCGTCGGGTACACACGCCGGCTCCGTCACCAGCACCTCGGCCTCGGGCAATCCGGCCTCGAGCTCGTCCATGAACCGGCGGACGCCTTCGGCGAGCGGCATGAATTTCAGGCCAAACTGTTCCAGCACGAACCGGCTCTCCGGCCGGCTCGCCATGCCCACTTCGTCCCAGGCATGCCAGTGAAACACCGTCGTCCGCAGGCCGCTTCGCCGACGGGCGCCGAGGATCTTCGCGAGCATGTCGTTGGCGAGCGAATAGTCGGCCTGGCCGTGGCCGCCAAGCCGGCCGCTCGTCGAGCCAAAGCCCACGACCGCCTCGAGCATGGACGGATCGACCGCCGCGAGCACGTGCTCGATCCCGACGCATTTCGGGCCCAGCGTGGCGGCGAGCCCTTCGAGCGTCTTCTTCTCGAAGCGGCAGGCCGATTCGAAGCCGGCGCCA
>JAIXPT010000259.1 GCA_027486095.1 Planctomycetaceae bacterium
CTCGTGATCGTGATCCAGTCTACGTCGCTCGCGAGCGTCGCCAGGACGTCGGCCCCGATCGGTGCGGCGGCCCGGCTGGCATACGCGGCGACTTCGGTCACGTGGTGCCCGAGCGCCTCGAGGCCGGTGCGCATCACGTCACGGCCCCGGTTCGCACGAACGAGCAGGAATCGGCCGCGCCGGGCCTGGCCCGAGAGCGCCGCGACGATGCCCTCGGAAGAATGCTCGTCGGGCACGAGATCGCACTGGATGCCGTGCAGCGTTGCCTCCCGTGCCGTGGCGGGGCCGATCGCGGCGATGCGGGCAGTGCCCAGATGCCGGAGGTCGCGGCCTCCGGCGCGGAGCCGCTCGCACCACGACCGCACGCCGTTGGCGCTCGCGAACACGATCCAGTCGAAGGTGTCGGCGGCGGCGATGGCCCGATCGAGCGGCTCCCACGAGTCGGGTGGCCCGATCACGATCATCGGCAGGTGCACCGCCGATCCGCCGCGGGCCGCGATCAGGGCGGCCAAATCGGCTCCCTGCCCCGCGGGCCGGGTGATGAGAACCGTCCGTCCCGCGAGTGCGCCAGCCGGTTTCGGGGCTTCGAGCGGCGTCTCTCCCACGACGTCACCGACGATCACGATCGCGGGGGAGGTCCACTGGTAGCGGTCGAGTTCCGAGGCGCAGCGGGCAAGCGTCGTCGCGCAGGTTCGCTGGTCGGGCCACGAGCAACGGCTGACGACCGTCACCGGGGTGTCCCCCGATTTTCCGGCCGCCATCAGATTGCGCGACCACGTTGCAACCTGGTCTACGCCCATGTACACCGCCAGCGTGCCGGGGAGCCGTGCGAGCGCGGTGAAGTCGAGCATCGCGTGCTTGTCCGAGGCTTCGTGGCCGGTGAGGAGCGTGACGCTCGAGGCCGAGGCTCGGCTCGTGAGTGGCACGCCGGCGGCGGCCGCCGCCGCCAGGGCGGCCGTGATCCCGGGCACGATCTCCGCGGCGATGCCAGCTTCGCGCACGGGCTCCTGTTCCTCGGCCAACCGGGCGAACACGGTCGGATCGCCGCCCTTGAGCCGCACGACGAGGGCGTGCCTCTGAGCCAGATCGACGAGCAGCCGGCCGACGGTGATCCCGGGATCCTCCTCGATCGCACTCGATCGCGGCACGGGGATCCGCTCGGCAGTGGTGCCGGCGGCATCGAGAACCGCCAGCGGCACGAGTGCATCATGCACGATCACGTCGGCACGGCGCAGGCAGTCGAGCGCGCGGAGCGTGAGCAGCTGGGGATCGCCGGGGCCAGCCCCGACGAAGATCACTCGACCCGGGGCGGCCGTCGGCTCTGCCCGGGCGGCGGATGCGGTGTTTGTGGGCTGGGGCACGGGCACTACACTCATGGGTCGCAAACCGCCCACCATCATACTCCAGCCGCTCGCCGCTTTGCGGTCATTCGTCATGCCGAACGAGACTCCAGCGGCTGCATCCACGTCGGCGACCACGGTCGTACCGCCCACGACGGCCCAGCTCTCGCCCGCGGAGCGGTCGCGGCTTTCCCAGTGTTTCCAGCGGGGCACCCAAAACGCCGCCACGAACCTCGACTACGCCATCGAGATGTTTTCGCAGTGCGTGCTCGGCGACCCCGGCAATGCCATCTATCTGCAGAGCCTGATGGCCGTGCTCAGGAAAAAGCACGGGGCGAAGAAGGCGGGCGGCCTGTCCGGGCTGTGGCCGATGTCGAAGGCCGGTGGCTTGAAAAAGTCTGCCGAAAAGGCCCAGTGGCGCGAGGTGATCAGGCAGGGCGTGGAGATTCTCAAGGCTGCGCCGTCGGACCACGCGGTGCACCTCGCCCTGGCCGATGCGTGCGGCCAGCTGCAGCTCCACGACGCCCAGCGGGTGTATCTCAAGAGCGCGCTCGATGCCGCCCCCGCCGATCCCGAGGTCAATCGGCAGTGTGCGAGGTTTCTCGCCAACCACGGGGAGTTCGACCAGGCGATCGCATGCTGGGTGCGGGTGGCCAATGTCAAGACGCTCGCCGACGAGGCGCAGCGCGAGATCGCGCGGCTCCAGGTGGAGAAGACGATCGTGGCCGGCCACGGCATGACGGGCCGCAGCACGGTGGCGGGGGCGAAGGCCGGAGCGGCCGGCCAGCCGGCGGCCCCCGTGGATCGGATCGCCGCGCTCAAGCAGGCGATCCAGGCGAAGCCCGCCGAGATCGAGGCCTATCTGGAGCTGGCCGATCTCCTGGAGCGCGACAGCGGCGTCGAGGAGGCCGAAGCGGTGCTCGTGCAGGCTCTTGCCGCGTCGGGTAACGACATCAAGGTGCGCGAGCATCTCGAGGATCGGCAGCTGCGCTGGGCGCGACACCGGGTGCACGTGGCGGAACAGCGCCTGCAGACCGAAGACACCTCCGCCCACCGTGAGGCGCTCGACCGGCTGAAAGCGGCCCAGGTGAAGCACGAGGTGGAGATCTATTCCGCCCGCTGCGCCCGGTATCCCGAGAATCTCACCTGGCGCTACGAGCTGGCGATGCGGCTCAAGGCGGCCGGCAATCACGTGGAGGCGATCCGCCACTTTCAGGACGTGCTCCAGGATCCCCGGCGGAAGGGGGCCGTGTCGCTGGAGCTCGGCGAATGCTTCCAGAAGATCAAGCAATACCAGCTCGCGATGCGAAACTACGTGACCGCCGTCGAGTCGCTGACCGACCGGGAGATGGAGTTGCGGAAGCGGGCCCTCTACCGCGCAGGCGTGCTGGCGGCGGGGCTCGAAGACAGGGATTCCGCCCAGAAATACCTGGGCTCCCTGGCCGGACTCGACTTCGGATACCGCGATGTAGCCCAGCGTCTGGACAAGTTGGCCGCGGGGAAAGATAACAACGCCGGCGGATAAGGCATGCTGCCCCCACCGCCGAGCCTGTTCGCCGTCCACCGTTTTTCAAAGTTGAGGATTTGGAATGCCCCATTCGGTCAGTGCCAAGAAGCGACTCCGGCAAAACCTCCGTGCCCGGGAGCGGAACCGCGCGATCAAGTCGGAGATCAAGTCGGAGCTGAAGAAGGTGCTCGAAGCACTGACGAGCGGCGACGTCGCCGCGGCCCGTGAGCACTTCAAGATGGTGGCCCGCAAGGCCGACCGGGCCGCCGCGAAGCGCACGATTCATCCGAATCGGGCGGCCCGCCTCAAGTCGCGGCTTTCGGCGCGAGTCAAGGCTGCCGGGGCTGGAGGGGCCGCACCCGCCAAGGCCAAGAGCAAAGCCTGATCGCCCCAGCAGGCCCAGGCCTGCTCAGGCCTCCCACGCGATCCTGGTGGCGTCGAAGATCGGCCCCTCGACGCACGTGCGCCGGTAGTCCCACGGCTCGTCGGGTGTGTCGCGGACCCGGGCCACGCACGTAAAGCAGATGCCGATGCCGCAGGCCATCGGCGCCTCGAGCGACACATGGCAGCCGATGCGGCGCGCGGCCGCCCACCGCGAGACGGCGGCCATCATCCCCTCGGGGCCGCAGCATGCCACATGAGTCGTGCGGGCACTCGCTTCGATGCCCGGCAGGGCGTCGAGCAGATCGACGACGGTGCCACGCCGACCTGTCGAGCCATCGAGCGTGGCGAGGTGCACGTCGATACCGGCAGCCCTGAAATCATCGACGCCGCCAAACATGGCCGCCGTGCGGGCACCCCAGCAGAGCGTGACCCGCTGGGGGGCAGCCCGGGCCGCTCCAGCGCCATATGCGGCTCCGCCGAGCCGCTCCCGGCCGAGGGCGAGAAGCGCCGTTTGGCCGATGCCGCCCGCCACGAGCACGAGATGGCCGGCGTGCGGTACGCCGGCGAAGCCATTGCCGAGCGGCCCCCACACCACGATCTCGTCGCCAGGGCCCACGTGCTCGAGCGCGGTCGTGAACTTGCCGTGCACGAGATACACGAAGTCGGCGTAGCGGCGTGCGGCGGCCGGCCCCTCGGGGCAGGCGTCGTCGATGCCGCAAAACGTGTCGTAGAAAGCGAGCGGCCGCGCGAGCAACGGATCGGCCCGGTCGGGCAGCCGGAGCATCGCAAACTGCCCAGGAGCAGCCGCCGCAGCGATCGCCGGGCATTCGAGCCGGATGCGAAACGTGCGCTCCGCGATCGCGCGATTGAACACGACGCGGGCCGAGAGATACTCGGCGGTGTCGGCGAAGCAGGAGGCGGTGGGGGTCGTCGTCATGCGGTTCGAGCGTACGCCAAAAGCGAGTGGGGAGGCGAGGGGGTCGGCGAACGCTCGAGAAGCATGGGCTGCCGCAGCCCCGCGACGAGACTTTTGCCGCCCCCGAGCCGGTGAATCACCGTGAAGTTGGGCACGCTAGCTGCGGGGCTTTCTCCACGAAGACGCTTTGCCGGGCCGCTTGCGGGGACGGGGGGCCGGACGCGGGGGCCGGCCGCCGCGGTCGTCGTCGCGGCCGGCAGGACGCTGGCGGGGTGATGACGCACCCGTGCTTCGGGCCCCGCGGCCTGCGCTGTCGAATTTACCGGGGCGGCCGGCAGGTCGGCCGCCGCGTGGCGGCCTGCGGTCGGCGGTCGGCCGGGCCGAGCCGACGTGCAAGAGCGCGTCGCGCCGCAGGGCGTCGATCTCGCTCCAGGCGAGTACTCGATGCTGGCCGGGTAGCAGGCCACCGAGCGCGAGCGCGCCCACGGCCACCCGCTTGAGCTGATGCACCTTGTGGCCCAGGTGGGCGAGCATCCGGCGGATCTCACGGTTTTTGCCTTCGTCGAGCACCATCTCGAGCACCGCGCTTTGCTTGTGCTGCGATTTCATGGTCACGTGCTGGGCCCGCGCGGTGCCTTCGGCGAGCTGGATACCTTTACGGAGCCTGTCGAGCGTCTCGGGCGAGGGGACGCCGGCCACCTGCACGAGATACTTCTTTTCGACGCCGTAGCGCGGGTGTGCCAGAAGATTCGCAAGCTCGCCGTCGTTCGTGACGAGGATCAATCCCTCGCTCATCCGATCGAGCCTGCCGATCGCAAACAGCCGCTGTTCGCCGGGCACGAGATCGACCACCCGCGGCCGGCCGGAGGGATCGTAGTTGGTCGTGACCACGCCCACCGGCTTGTTGAGCATGAACACCACCCGCTTGGGATCGGGCAGCCGCTCGCCATCGACGCGAATCTCCTGCCGGCGGGGATCGACGCGGCTGCCGAGCTGTGCGACGACCTTGCGATCGACCTCGACCCGCCCCGAGGTGATCAGCTCTTCGCAGGCCCGGCGGCTGCCGAGGCCGGCGGCCGCGAGCACCTTCTGGAGCCGCTCGAGGCCGTCGTCGGCCGGGCGAAACCTACCAGCAGCAGTCTCGCGAGCCCCGGCGGGCTGTGCGGGGCGCGGGCGGCGGCGCGACGTGATGCGGGAGGGCTTGTCGGAAGAACCGGGAGCGGGCACGGGCGGAGATCCTCGGGGCACAGGGAAAGCGTTCGAGCCCGCAGGCCGCGGTCGTCGAAGCCCAGATCATACACGGCGGGCACAGGCGGGGCGATGAAGGCGGCGCGGTGCCCGGGCTCACTGTGTCGGCGACCACCACCGGGCCCGTTTCACCTCGGGCACGGGCTCGAGAAAATCGCGTGGCCGAGAGCCGTCCATGATCGAGAGCCGCAGCTGCGAGGGAGCGATGTCGTCTTGCAGATACGGATCGAATCGCACCGCCTTGCGCCGCTGGTTGGCGGCCGGCCCGGGATCGAGCCAGTCGGGCTTGCCGAGCGACGCGCAGCCGACGGCCAGCGGGAGCATGAGCACGATGAGCGCGATCCGGACATGCATGGCGGGACTGTAGGCCGCGCCACGGCGGCCGGCCAAGGCCGGTTTGCCTGCTGAAAACCTACCGCGTGAGCCAACCGCAGTTTTGAGGAAGCCCGAGGCGTAAGCCGAGAGGACGCTTCCCTGCCCCACGGCGGGCATCCCTTCGGCTCACGCCTCGGGCTTCCATTGAAACGGCCCGCGATGCGATCCAGGGAGACGCCGATCCGTCGCTCTGAGGAAGTCCGAGGCGTAAGTCGAGAGGATGTTTGAGACACGCCGAAGGCGTGAGCTCAGATGATTCAGCGCCGCCGAGATCCTACGGCAGAGCGACGTGGAGCAGCGTGGCTTTGGTGTCCGGGAGGGTACGCAGGGTTTGGCGGCCGATCGCGGCGGGCATGAGGATCGTCTGGCCGCGGCCGACGGTGGGGAGGTTCCAGTGGTCTTCAAAGGCGATCGCTCCTTCGAGCACGGCGAGGAAGTGGCAGGTGTCGTCGCCGCCCACGCTCCACGCGTTCGTGGGGCGAACCTCGTCGAGGAGAAAGTAGTCGCTCGTCACAAGCCGCTTCACGGCGGGATCGGCCGTCGCCGTCGGCTGCACCGGCGCGACTGGCCCGAATTTCGTCACGGCTTCCACGCCCGCCTCCACGTGCAGCGGCCGTGGCTTGCCGTCGGGGCCGGTGCGATTCCAGTCGAAGAGCCGATAGGTCACGTCGCTCGATTGCTGGATCTCTC
>JAIXPT010000121.1 GCA_027486095.1 Planctomycetaceae bacterium
ATCTGCCCGATCGAAACGCCGGAAGGCACGAACATCGGCCTGATCTCCAGCCTCGCGATCTACTCGGGCGTGGATTCCTACGGCTTCCTCGTCACGCCGTATCGCAAGGTCGTGAAGGGCAAGCTCACCGACGACGTCGTCTGGCTGCGGGCCGACGAGGAGCACGAGGCCCATCTGGCCCCGGCCGATGCGACGGTGGTCGATGGCAAACTGCAGGGCGAGACGATCATCGCCCGCTATCGCGGCGACTTCGTGCTCGTGCAGGCCGACGAGATCCAATATATCGACGTCGCGCCGAGCCAGATGGTGGGCGTGTCGGCCGGCCTGATTCCGTTCCTCGAGCACGACGACGCCAACCGCGCGCTCATGGGCTCGAACATGCAGCGTCAGGCGGTGCCGCTCCTCGTGACCGAGCCGCCGATCGTGGGCACCGGCATGGAGCGCGACGTGGCGGTGAATTCAGGCCTGATCGTGCGGGCAGCCCGCAAGGGCACGGTGAACTACGTCGATGCCGAGCGGATCGAGGTCACCTCGGGCGCCGGGGTCACCGACATCTACAAGCTGCGGAAGTATGTCGGCTTGAACGAGCGCACGTGTCAAAACCAAAAGCCGATCGTGCAGCTCGGCCAAAAGGTTGAAAAGGGCGAAGTGCTGGCAGACGGCGCCGCCACCTACAAGGGCGAGCTGGCCCTCGGCCGGAACGTGCTCGTGGGCTTCATGGCCTGGGACGGCTTCAACTTCGAAGACGCGATCATCATCAGCGAAGAGCTTGTGGAGGACGATGTCTACACCTCGATCCACATCGAGGAATACGACATCGAGATCCGTGACACGAAGCTCGGCCGCGAGGAGTTCACCCGCGACATCCCCAACGTGGGCGAGCGGGCCCTCCACAATCTCGACGAGGCGGGCATCGTCAAGATCGGCACCTATGTGCGGCCCGGCGACATTCTCGTCGGCAAGGTGTCGCCCAAGAGCAAGACCGAGCTCACCCCTGAAGAAAAGCTGCTGCATGCCATCTTCGGGCGGGCCGGCGAAGACGTGAAGAACGACTCGCTCGAGGTGCCGTCGGGGGTCGAGGGCATCGTGATCGCCACGGAGAAGTTCTCGCGGCAGATGAGCCTCTCGGAAGAGGAGCGGCGAGAGTTCCAGAAGCAGCTCAAGGAAGCCGAGAGCGAGGGCAACCTGCGGATCGCCGAGGCGTTTGGTGAGCTCGTGAAGGAGATCGAGGCCGTGTTGCAGAAGCCGCTGAACGCGGCCGACGGCAGCCCGCTCGTGCGGAATCAAGATCACAAGGTCGTGGCGGAGCGGGCCGCAGCCTTCAAGCTCGAAGATCTCGACATCCGTTCGCCCGAGCGGAAGGCCGCGGTCGAGAAGCTCTTCAAGACCCTGTGGCCGACGGTCGATGACGCGATCGACGGCAAGGAACGGCGGCTCAACAGCATGAAGCGGGGCGACGAGCTCCGTCCCGGCGTTCTTCAGATGGTGAAGGTGTACGTCGCCGCGAAGCGCGTGATCTCCGTGGGCGACAAGATGGCCGGCCGCCACGGCAACAAGGGCGTGATCGCCAAGATCCTGCCCAAGGAAGACATGCCCTTCCTCGCCGACGGTACCCCGGTGCAGATTCTGCTCAACCCGCTCGGCGTGCCAAGCCGGATGAACGTGGGGCAGATCCTGGAGACGCATCTCGGCTGGGCCGGCAAGCTGCTCGGCTTCCAGGCGATCACGCCGGTGTTCGACGGCGCCAGCGAGGAAGACATCAACAAGCTGCTGGCCGACGCCGGCCTGCCGAAGCATGGCAAGGCGCAGCTGTTCGACGGCCGCACCGGCGAGGCGCTCGAGCAGGAAACGACGGTCGGCTACATCTACATGCTCAAGCTGCACCACCTCGTGGACGACAAGGTGCATGCACGCTCGACGGGGCCGTATTCGCTGATCACCCAGCAGCCCCTCGGCGGCAAAGCCCGCTTCGGCGGCCAGCGGTTCGGGGAGATGGAAGTGTGGGCGCTCGAGGCCTACGGTGCGGCCTACATCCTCCAGGAGTTGCTCACCGTGAAGAGCGACGACGTGGAGGGCCGGACGAAGATCTACGAGAGCATGGTGAAGGGGGAGAACACGCTCGAGGCCGGCACCCCGGCGAGCTTCGACGTGCTCACCAACGAGATTCGCGGTTTGGCTCTCAACATGTCGCTCGAAAAGCGCCGCATCTGACACACGGAACCACCAGCAAGGAGAACCTCGCGTGAGCATCGGCGAATCCACCTACGATCGCGTCAACGACTACTCGGCCGTGAAGATCAGCCTGGCCAGGCCGCACGACATCCGCAGCTGGTCGTTCGGCGAGGTCAAGAAGCCCGAAACGATCAACTACCGCACCTACCGTCCTGAGAAGGACGGCCTGATGTGCGAGAAGATCTTCGGACCTGAGAAAGACTGGGAGTGCTCCTGCGGAAAATACCGCGGGATGAAGTACAAGGGCATGATCTGCGATCGCTGCGGCGTGAAGGTCACCCACAGCCGCGTGCGCCGCAAGCGCATGGGCCACATCGAGCTGGCCGCGCCGGTCGTCCACATCTGGTTCTTCAAGGCGATGCCGAGCCGGCTCGGCGCCCTGCTCGACATGAAGACGTCAAGCCTCGAGAAGGTGATCTACTTCCAGGATTACGTCGTTCTCGACCCCAAAGACACGCCGCTCAAAAAGCAGCAGCTGCTCACCGAGGAGGAATTCCGCGAGGCCCGCGCCACCTATGGCGACGGTGCCTTCGACGCCGAGATGGGTGCCGAGGCGGTGCGCAAGCTCCTGCTCGGCCTCGACCTCGTGCAGCTGTCGAAGGATCTCCGCGAGGAGCTCCACACCACGGGCTCCAAGCAGAAGAAGAAGGATCTCGTCAACCGGCTCAAAATCGTGGAGAGCATCCGCGACAGCGAGAACAAGCCGGAGTGGATGGTGCTCGACGTGATCCCGGTGATCCCTCCCGATCTGCGGCCGCTCGTGATGCTCGACAGCGGCAATTTCGCCACGAGCGATCTCAACGACCTCTATCGCCGGATCATCAACCGCAACAACCGGCTCAAGAAGCTCGTCGATCTCAACGCTCCCGAGGTGATCATCCGCAACGAGAAGCGGATGCTCCAGCAGTCGGTCGATGCCCTCTTCGACAACAACCGCTGCAAGCGGCCGGTGCTGGCCTCGAGCAACCGCCCGCTCAAGAGCCTCACCGACATGATCAAGGGCAAGCAGGGCCGGTTCCGCGAAAATCTGCTCGGCAAGCGGGTGGACTACTCGGCCCGCTCCGTGATCGTGGTCGGCCCCACGCTCCGGCTGCACCAGTGCGGCCTGCCCAAGAAGATCGCGCTCGAGCTCTATCAGCCGTTCATCATCCGGCGGCTCAAGGAGCTCGGCCATGCCGACACGATCAAAAGCGCCAAGAAGATGCTCGAGCGGAAGGACGCCGAGGTGTGGGACATCCTCGAAGAGGTGATCCGCAACCACCCCGTGCTCTTGAACCGGGCCCCCACGCTGCACCGCATGGGCATCCAGGCATTCGAGCCGATTCTCGTCGAGGGGAATGCGATCAAGCTGCATCCGCTCGTGTGCAAGGGCTTCAATGCCGACTTCGACGGCGACCAGATGGCCGTGCACCTGCCGCTCTCGATCGAGGCGCAGGTCGAGGCCCACACGCTGATGCTCGCGACGAACAACATCTTCAGCCCGGCCAACGGCGCGCCGATCATCTCGCCCTCGCAGGACGTGGTGATGGGCTGCTACTACCTCACGATGGCGCTGCCCGGCCGCAAGGGCGAAGGGATGGTGTTCAGGAACGTCGAGGAGGTGGAGCTCGCCCACTCGCTCGGCAAGGTCGATACCCACGCCAAGATCAAGGTCAAGCTGCCGGCCAAGCGCCGGCTCAAGACCGACGTCGAGGCTTTGGCAAAGCCCGGCGCGATCATCGAGACGACGGCCGGCCGCGTGCTTTTCAACTCGGTGCTGCCCGAGGGGATGCTCTTCTACAACATCCCGATGCGATCGAGCGAATTGGCCCGCGTGATCTCCGACTGCTACCAGGCGCTCGGCCGTCGCAAGACGATCGACCTGCTCGACGACATGAACCGCACGGGCTTCAAGTGGAGCACGAAGAGCGGCCTTTCGTTCGCCACCGACGACCTGATCACCCCCGCCAACAAGACGAAGGTGATCGGCGAGGCTGAGAAGGGCGTGATGAAGATCATGAAGCTCTACCAGCGCGGCGTGATCACCGACGGCGAGCGCTACAACCAGGTGCTCGACACCTGGACGCACGCCCGCGAGCAGATCACGAAGGACATGATGACGGAGCTCGAGCAGGACACCGACGCCCGCGACGTGCGCCGGGCCGGCTACGTGAACCCGATCTTCCTCATGGCCCACTCCGGCGCCCGCGGCGGCGTGGAACAGATCCGGCAGCTGGCCGGCATGCGCGGCCTGATGGCGAAGCCGTCGGGCAAGATCATCGAGACGCCGATCAAGGCGAACTTCCGTGAGGGCCTGACGGTGCTCGAGTATTTCAGCTCGACGCACGGTGCCCGCAAGGGCCTCGCCGACACGGCCCTCAAGACGGCCGACTCCGGGTATCTGACCCGCAAACTCGCCGACGTGGCCCAGAACGTGGTCGTGACGATGCACGACTGCGGCACCACGCAGGGCATCACGAAGACCGTGATCTACCGCGGCGAAAAGGTGGAGGTGAGCCTCGCCGACAGCATCCGTGGCCGCGTCAGCCGGGCCAACATCGTGAACCCGATCACCGAGGAGGTGGTCGTGCAGGAAGACCAGGTGATCACGCCCAAGGTCGCCCGCCAGATCGAGGAACTCGGCCTCGAGAAGATCCAGGTACGCAGCCCGCTCACCTG
>JAIXPT010000421.1 GCA_027486095.1 Planctomycetaceae bacterium
ATGATCCATTCGGGCTTGATGCCGACCGTCTTGCTGCCGAGAAAGCCGCCGGCCATCACGAAGTAGCCGTTGTGGATCACCGCATCGATGAACGTCACGGCAAACAGCACGAGCAGGTAGGGATACGAGAGATAGCCGGCCGCCTTGAGCCAGGCGATGCCGGCCAGGCCGCCGGCGGCCGTGCGCTTGGGGGGCGTGTGCGGCAGGCAGAGGCTGAAGGCCGCCAGCGCGAGCGAGGTGACTCCGGAGACGAGAAAGATATTGCGACTGGCGGCGACGGCCGCGGCCCCCTCCTTGCCCTGGAGCACGAAATACAGCGGCCAGGCGGCAAGGATCCAGCCGATCGTGCCTCCCATCCGCACGAGGCCGAACTCCTGGCGGGCATTTTGCATGTGGGTGAAGGCGATCGAATTGGAGACGGAGATCGTGGGCACGTAGAGCAGCGCGTGCACGAGCATCAGCCCGAAGAACACCGCGAACACGCCGAGCCCCGTCGCGGCGGCGATCTCCCGGGCCCAGTAGAGCGCGAGAATCGCGAGCCCGCCGATCAGATGGCTGGCCGCCATGAACCTTTCGGCCGCGAACGTGCGGTCGGCAAACTGGCTCGAGAAGAAGATGCCCACGATCGACGCGATCGCAAAGGTGCTGCCCACCCAGGCGATCTGGGCATCGCTGAAGGCCAGGCCGTCTTTGCCCATGTAGCCCCAGATCAGCGGCAGCCAGGCGCCCCAAATCGCGAACTCGAGCACCATCATCAGCCAGAGGCGAAACGTCGGTGCGGTGGACGTGGGTGTGGCTGTCATGTGCCAGAGGATAGCACCGCTTGGCCACGCGGACTATTTCAGCCTGGCGGGTAGCCTCAGCCGGGCCGGGCCTTCACGTCGGCCAAGCCGCCGTCCACGCCGAGCACCTGCCCGGTGATCCAGCTTTGGGCCGGGTCGAGCAGCCAGGCGATCGCCCGGGCCACGTCGCCGGGCTCACCGAGCCTGCCGAGCGGGTGCATCGCGAGCGACGCCTTTTCGGCCAGCTCATTCGCGACGAGCCCCTGCGTGAGCGGCGTGCGCACGAGCCCCGGGGCCACGACATTGAAGCGGATTCGCTGGCGGGCGTAGGTGGCCGCCGCCGACCGGGCGAGCCCTTCGAGCCCTGCCTTTGCCGCCGCGATCGCCTCGTGGTTGGCCAGCCCGATCCGGGCGGCCGCACTCGACACGAGCACCACTGCCCCGCCGTCGGCCTTCATGAGCCGTCCAGCCGCCCGCACGCAGCCGAAGCCGCTCGTGAGGTTCGTGGCGATCGTGGCCTGCCACTCCGCCGTGCTCGTCAGGTGCGCGGGCTTGAGCAACAGCGACCCGACACAGTTGGCGATGCCCGTGAGCCCGCCGAGTGCCGCAGCGGCCCCATCAGCACAGGTGTCGATGGCATCGGGGTCGGCCGCCTCGACGGCGGCCGACGGCATCGCAAGCTCGCCCGAGAGCATCTCGAGCTTCCTCACGTCGCGGCCGGCGAGGAATACGCTTCCACCCGCGGCGACGATCTGCCGTGCGAGCGCCGAGCCGATGCCACCACCGGCACCCACGATCAACACCCGCTGGCCCGAGCCCGCGGCGCCCGTCACAGCCAGTCGCCTACGGTCTGCTCGAGCCTGGCTTCGGCCGCCATCTCCCGCAGTTTGTCAAGGGCCCGGGTCTGGATCTGGCGGATGCGTTCCTTGCACACGCCCATGGCCGAGCCAAGCTCGCGAAACGTGCGCGGCGGCTTGCCGTCGAACCCGAAGCGGGCCACGACGATCTGCCGCTCCCGTGGTTCGAGATCGCCGAGAAACTCGCGGAACAGTTCCTTCAGAACCCCGATCTGCTCCGCCGAGCAATATTCGGCGGAGGGCGCCTCTTCGGCCCGATCCTTCAAGGCCTCGTCACTCGTCACGAACCGATTCCGCTGCTGCCGGCCCTTGTGCGACATCCTGAAGAAGTGCCGCTGCACGGCATAGGTGGCATACGTGCTGAATCGGTTGCCAAGGGCGAAATTAAACTTTTCCACGGCCCGCATGAGAGCCACGTTGCCATCGCTCACGAGCTCCTCGAAGGAGTTGCTCGGATCAACGAATTTCTTGGCGATGGACACCACGAGCCGCAGGTTGGACGTGATGATGATCGACTTCACCGTCTCGGCTTCGGCGAGCCAGCCTTCGATCTCCTCGATCTGCCGCCGGGTGGCCCGCCGCTCGTCGAGCCGGCCTTGGGCGGTCGCAGCCCGGAACTTCAGCCAGTTCATCCGCCGGAAGTAATATTGCTCCTCGTTCTTCGTAAGCAGGCGGGTCTGATAAAGGCTGGCGAGATACGGTGAGAGGGCCTTGGCACCAGCGCGGTCGGCCGCGTCGCGGTCGAGCGGCACGGCGGCATCAGCCGGCGGCGTCGTCGCCAATGACTCGGCGTCTTTTTTGAGAAACTCTCGGCACGGGATGTAGTCGATGACGCGGGCAAAAAACCGCGCCCGGCGGTCCCGGAGTTCGGCCCGGCTACGATCGGCCGCCTGCTTGCTCTGCGGCCGCTTGGCCCGCTTGCCACCCGCTGATTTCGACCGGGCTAGTGCGATCACGGCTGCCTCCTCGGTGGTTGCCGAGAGTGCGGCTTCGTTCGCTGCCGCCTCTCTTTGCAATCAACCGCAGCCGGCCGGCACGGCTAACCGCACCGGAAAAGATGGAAAAATCAGGCGTTTTCCCGACCGGCGGCCGGGCGGCGGCGATTGACCCGGGCCCCCACGAGCCCCGCAAGCCCGAGCCCGGCGAGCAGGAGAGCCGACGGCTCCGGCACGGCGACCAGGCCCACCCCCATGTCGATGTGTTCGTCACCGAACAAGGCGACCGTGAACTGCTGCCCCTGGTATGTCCACGGGGTTGACGACGGCATCACGTAGTCGGAACCCGTGTCGAACACACCGAACGAGTAGACGGCAGAACCCGAAACAGGCCCGCCCCCGAGCGATTCGGCGAGGGTCGCGCTCACTGCAAACTCGACGTTGTACAGCCCGGGTGCAGTGAAGCCGTAATTAAAATGCGTGTGCGCGGCCGCCGGTACGCTGAATGCGTTCGGCAGGGAAGCGCCCACTGCCGATGACATGAGCGGTTCAACCTGGGCGAAAGCATCGACGTTCCAGATAGAGAATACGCCGGGCGCGGGTCCACCGGCCGAGCCAGTCACCGACACCAGTGAAAACTGGATCAGGGACTGAAAATCAGTGGCCGACAATTCTTCCGTCCCGACGCTCAAGAACAGCAGTCCTGGATTCTGACTTTTTGGAAGGATCCAAATCGGATTACCGGCAGTCGTACCCGTGAAATCAAATTGCGGGTTGCCAGAACGCGTTGTTTTCGCTGCCGCCTTGACCGGCAGCAGCGCAGCATCCGCTTCAAATTCGTGCGGCTCGACTTCCTCCGAGTGGAGATGCACGTCGAACTCGTAGGTCGCTGCCGCAACATCGACGCCGATATTCGCGAGCACCACGAACGAAATCATGGCCAGGATTCCGTGAGTTCTGTTGCCCAGGGTTTGGAAAAATCCCGTTTTGAAAGTCACGTTGCTCATCGAAGGCTCTCTCTATTGGGGTGGTATCGCAAAATTGAAGTTCGCCTGAACCCAGACATCGATTTCCGACTCGCTCAGCGACTGCACGTGCCCATCCGCGTACAGGCAACCCGCATGAGACCCGTGCCGATCGGTCTGGACATCTTCCCGAATCCGATCCCAGATAAGCTTCGCGCGATTCGGCCGGGTCAACTGGTACTTGAACCAGTTGGCTCCATGCGTGTGGTCGGCGTGGCTGGCGCCGATGGAGTCAGCCGCCTCGAACGCCACGAATGTCTTCGAAGTTTCTTTCATCTTGTGAAGATTCGTCACAGCCCCGGCATCGTCACGCAGGCACACGTAGGAATTGAGGATGTAGCTCGTGAGATCGGAGCGAAGCCGCTGCGGACCATTCGGATCATCCGGACAGATTCGAATCTGATCGACGCTCTCCATGAACGGAGCAATGGTGTAGATCCACGCTTTCTGCTCCTCACCCACGCCGAGATCGTGGGTTGACATGGGCATTGCGCCGCGGTGCGCATCCGCAAACCCGATGACCGCCAGGCCCACCTGCCGCATGTTGCTCGAGCATTGGGAACGCCGCGC
>JAIXPT010000438.1 GCA_027486095.1 Planctomycetaceae bacterium
CGAGCAGTCGCTCGTCCGCGAGGTGGAGAGTAGTCATCGCCAGCTTCGTCGCGTACAAGTCCGGTCAATATGCGCTACGCGATGGGTCACGCGCGAGGCTCAAGTGTGACCCGTATGAGAGTTCGCTCGCTGGTGAACGACCGGCCGATTTCGCCGACGGCTCGCATCACCACGGCAATGCCGCCATCCAGCGAATCGGCGGCTTCGCTTGGCAGGTCAAGCGAGTGAAACCGCACTCCACGGGCCGCCAAGGCCTGGATCACTGCGGCCCCGTCGGCGGCCGACCGGAATGCGCGGTCGAGCTGCCACACGACCACATGATCGCCGGGCTCGGCGAGGGCAAACACCTCCCCGCCTTGCTTGCGATCAGCAAAAAGCTGACTCCCCTGGGCGTCGGTATCGCAGAAGAAGCCGCCCCAGGCGATGCCGGCCGGCTTGAGCTGCCGCTGCCAGTAGTCCTTCGCCTGCTCTTCCTGGACGGCCGCAGTCAGATCGGGCTTCGCGGCCGAGAGCCGGCCATAGCCAAAGCACTTGGCTCTCGGTCTGTCATTCCGGTTTTGCACGGTGTGGCTCCGCTACGCGTCGATCGTTCTCCTTTCATTTATGGGGGGCTCGCGGCAACTTCGGGCATCGGGATCCCACGATGTCGTCCCTCTGCCAGCTACCCGCCCTGCCCCGGCTTCACCTGCTCACCCTCTGCATCCTTCACGAGCCACTGTCCGTCTTTCTTGTGGAGCAGAACCCTCACGCCCGCGAGAACCGTGCCCGGCGTGGTCTTGTCGATCACGTTCCCAGTGACCCGCACGATCAGCTTGGCCACGGCCGTGGGAGGCTTCTTGGCGGAATCCACAGCCACGTCGATGCTGGTGATCAGCACCTCCGTCGGCCGCACCTGCTTGAGGACTCGCTCCGCCGCGTCGCGTAGAGGCCGGAGGTCGGGGTCGAGGGCAGCCACGATCGTGGCCACGTCCTGCTTCTCTGCCGCGCGGGCCAGCCGCGGAAACAACATCCGCAGGTACTCCCGGTCGGTCACCACGAGCGAGTCCGCTACGAATGCCGCCATTCCGGCGATGGCCAGTGCGGCGGCTCCAGCAAGCAACCACCGGTCTTGCACGCGAGTCCAAATGAAGAAGACTACGACGGCCCCCAGCAGGCAGGCGGCGACGAGTGGCAAAGATGATTCAAAGGGCATTGACGAGGATCCATCATGAGGCGCGGCGATGCTGATCTCAGCTGCCAGAGTGTGCCGCGAAGCCTTTGAAGCGTGTGGTTATCGCCTTCTGCCGTTCGAGGCCCGCCACCTCTTCACGGCTTCGTGCGCGATCGGTCCGCCGTGGCCCACGAACAGCCGGCTGGACGTTGCGGCGAGAATGCAGTCGACGCTCGCCATGGCCGTCGGCAGGTCGTCGGCGAAGTAGTGGAAGTTGGGCTTCGTCGGCCGGATCGCTCCGCCAGCCCAGCCTCCCATGATGACGTCACCGATGATTGCCTCGCCGGAGTCCAGGACGACCGAGATTGAGCCGGGGGTGTGGCCGGGCGTGTGCAGCACGGAGCCAGCGATGCCAAACTCGTCGAGCCGAACACCGTCTTCGGCATCGATGTCTGCCGCACACGTGCGAAATGGCAGATGAGCGAGCAGCCGTGCCAGTATCCGCCCGCGTAGCCCCACGCCCCGGAGAGGACCGTTGTCGCCTCGTATCGCGATCGGTTGATCGCCCGGGTGATACGCCACGGGGCAGCCGGCTTCAGCCGCTAAGTCTACGGTGTTGCCGAAGTGGTCTGAATGCACATGCGTGTGCAGGATCAGCGCAAGGTCGCGAATCTTCACGCCCGCCGCAGCGCAGCCGGCCACGATCTTCGCGGCATCGCCGCGCGATCCGGTATCGACGAGAATCGGGCGATCGCCGACCACCAAGTAGGCGTTGGAATAGCGCGGGCGGAGTGGATGAATGACACTCACTTGCGGCCGTTGATCTCGATGCTGCGGCGAATCTGCGGGACGTCTAGCTGCGCGTCAAAGGTCAGACCCGCATTCGTTTGCAGGCGATGGAGTAACTTCTCACCAAGCGCCGACGCAGGCGTCCAGAAGCCGCCGGCACGGTCGCACCGCGGAACATCAAATGCCAGGCAGATCGCCGCCTCGCCCAGCATCTTTGCGGTGGAGCCGTAGCCCGGATCTCTGTCACCCGTAACCGTCACTCGAACACGCTGGCCCTCATCGGCCTGACCGATGAGCCGCAGGTCGAAGAAACCCCGCTCTTGCTGCAGGAGACTCGGCCCCTCGCCCGGCTTCGGCAGCACGAAGCGCTCGAGCAATCGGCGGACCGCCGAGAGCCGGAAAACGCCGAGACCAAGGGCGACCGCGGTCGCAGCAAACCGGCCTCGCAACCCCTTGCCAGTCAAGACGGCTTCGTCATAGACAAACGCGCGTCCGTAGGAATACCCGAGCAACGCGTTACTTCGGTGCACGACGCGAGTGTTGATGCCACTCATCACGAACGGCGCAGTCCAACTGTCACAATCATCATCGAACGTGATGGCCGTGTCACTCGGTTGCCGCACACCGCCAACCGACGACTCGACGCACAGTGAATACGGATCGGCAAGCTCAATACGCACCGCAGGATCTGCCTCGGCTTCCTTGACGACGTTCAGCAGGCTGGCAACGGTGCCGCCGGAGAACCCTCCTCGCACGGCCTTGACCCGCAGCTTGACTCGCGCACAGGGGCGGCCGAAGGCCGCCTGTGCCTCTCGCTGCAGGAGCCACACGCCCAGGTCCGATGGAATGGAGTCGAAACCACAACAATGAACGATCCGCGCACCAGAGGCCCGTGCCGCCGCTCCGTAACGCTCTATCATCCGCCGAATCCACTGCACCTCTCCCGAAAGATCGCAGTAGTCGGTGCCGCTCTCGGCGCACACCTTGACCAACTCCTCGCCGTAGAGGGCATACGGCCCGACCGTGGAGACAACAACCTTTGCCCCTTGGCACATTCGCCGCAGGCCCACTTCGTCTGCCGCATCGACTACGATCGGCTCGACCGCCGTACCCGCCTTGCCGAGACGCGACCGCAGAGCCTCCAGCTTCGATGCGGAACGGCCTGCCACGGCCCAACGCATGCTGGGGTCGACACCGTATCTGTCGGCCAGATAGCGACACAGTATTTGCCCGACGAAACTCGTCGCCCCGAATACGACGAGATCGTGCCGCACGGCGTGAGGATCTCCGGTATGACTTGAATCACGGTTCATAGAAAAACTCGCGACGCTCTCTGGGGCTCGTGTCTTGGGGTTCGTGGCCTACGACTCACGCTGCGTCAACGGAAGCCCCATGCGTCTGGAAACGGTGTCCCGATGATGGTCGAAGTGAAACAGCGTGAATATAAGCATCTCACGGACAGTCACTCGCCCCAACACCGGATGTGGCAGACGATATCGATCCAACTGCGTCTCGCTCCACGGAGCAATTGCTTTATCCAGTCGGCCCAGCGATTCCGCACACTGATCGATGAGTCGCTGCTGCTCATCGCCCAGACGAACCGGCAGCGGACGTGGGCGAGGCGTAAAGCGGAGAATATCGGGTTTAGACAGAGGGCCTTGCCGTTGAATGTGCATTGCGCAGAAACCATCCGTCAGCTAAATGATCGCATCGCGTGGCCCGCTAGGTGACACCACGACAGGGTTCCGCGCCTAATTATCGGTGACCATCCGCGGGGCGACGGACCGGCTGCAGGAAACCGCGAAGGATCCGCCATAACGCCGGAGCTAAGCGACCCACGCTGGCAGCGGGCTCCAGATGCGGTCGATGGTGCCCATGAATCCGGCAGAGCCACAACCGAGATGCTCAGCGGCGGGGCGATCCCGCGCCCTCCTCGGCCTCGTCTGTGTCGAATGGATCAGCACCATGCCAGACGTCCCAAAAGTCCGAGAGCCGAAATGACTCGACTTCCGGGCGTTGCTCCAGCCAATGATGCACTGCTGCTCTATCGCCGTCGGTTGTGGAGTCGTGACTGTGATCTCGGCACACGACCCCGCTCCAACCGCGAATCGGCGATCCGCCTCCACCAAACACCAAGCGGTTCGCCTCGATGGCCCGAGCAATAAACTCATCTGTGAACTGATCGAAGGCCACACTGGACAAGCCGGACCGAAACCGACATACCGCACTGAAGCCAAGTTGCCGGAATTCGCCGAGATGCTTCTTTTTGCGAAGTCGTTTATTCATGCAACTGACTTTCATCGAATGTTGGCAAGCAGAGGCTCGCTGCCTTACGCCAACTACACCGCCGGATTTTATCGCGAGTCCGCTGTATTGCGTGGTTAGAGCTGCGCCGCCAACATGGCTAAGCCAATGCCTGCTTCGACTCCCACTCCGGCCAGATTATGCACGGTCCGGCTGCTATCAACGGCATAAGACATCGTTCGGGCAAAGGCGGCCGCACACCAAGCTGCTCCATCAACGGTGAAGACTTGCGCGGACTGGGCGACCAGGCATCCCATTCCAAGGCACAGAAAAAAGCCGCCATAGGTCGCACGCAACTCGGAGATGCCCAACGGCCTATTCGGCTCGATGCCCAGGACACGGCCAACAGCCTTTGGGAATAGCAGACCGAGGCAGCCGAGCACCAATGTCACAACGGCTCAGCAGTTCGGCAACAACATCATTGCGTAGTGAGTCCGTTCATAGCTCTAACGCTGACGATCAGCGGCTCGCGACCTTACGCGAACCACACCGCCGAACACCAGGTCCGCGGGCGCGGAAGAGAGTGGTGCGGGAGCCGGGGGTGAATTGAGCGGCCAAGCTGGGACTACGAATCCCTTGGTTGGTCCTTGAGCCAACCAGCGATGCGATCACTAATCTCATTTCGAATCCTGCGACACTCTGCCAGTACCTCTTCGTCCGAACCCGTCGCAGCAGCGGGATCATCGAATGGCCAGAACAGGCGTTGAGACGCCCCAAAAATGCTCGGACAATTCCGTTCGGCCCCGTCGCACACAATGACGACCTTGTCGAAATGCACGCGGCCGAGGAACGCTTCGACTCCCTTCGGCTTTTGCCCCGACATTTCGAGGCCGATTTCTCTCATCGCCTCGACCACGGGCGGAAAGATCTCCGCTTTCGGTTTCGTACCGGCACTATGGACCTCGAATCGGTCACCTCCGAGATGCCGAAGAATCGCCTCCGCCATCTGGCTTCTGGCGGAGTTGCCGGTGCAAAGAAAAAGGATACGACGAGCCATTCTTGAGTCCCTTTCAGTTCAATCGTTCACACCAGCACACAGCCAGCCGGAGCAAGTCTCACCGCGGCTTGCGTTTCAATCAACGTCGGCTGACATGAGACTCGACGTTATCGGGCGATTATCGCTGGATAACACCCGCGAAACTGGCCGTCAGGCTGGCGAGCCTAGGCTCTCTGCGCCGCCCGCCACTCCTTCACCATCGACTTCCCGTCGGTCTGCTTGGAGAACCCCAGTTCCTTTGCGGCGACGGCCCACTTGACCGATGCCGCTGGTGCGCATGGTCATCGGCTCGTACCTCAAGCGGAACCCCGACTTGATGGACGTCGCCAATCGCTGCGACCTCTCCGGCACGGCGGAGCAGGCGGTGTGTCTGGCTGCACTCACCTACAACCCCGAGAAGGCGGGCGTGAGCGCCTACTCCTCGGTCGCCATCCACCGGGCGATCTCAAAAGAAATCCAGGCTCGGCGGAACCACGAGCGGCGAACGCGGGTGGCCTGGGAAATCGCCAAGCCGCACTTGAATCCGCACATCGAGCGGATGAAGAACCGGGCCGTGAAGGCGCTCCAGATGCTCTCGCCCTACGAGAAGCAGTTGCTCGAGGATCATCTGATTGAGGGCGTCACACTCGAGCGGCTCGGCCGGGAGCAGAACCTTGACCGGCGGACGATCCGCAAGCGAATCAAGCGGGCGATCGATAGGCTGCGGGAGGCGAAGAAGGATCTGCCTTGAGCGAATGCGATCGACGATCGACCGCGAAAGTAAACGAGTCGCTCGCAATCGGCGTTCGTTCGCCGTGAGTGCCGCCCCGTCGCTGCCGCGGGCTAGTGGTTCGTGGATATGGGGCTTGTTGATGGGCCGGTGCTGGGGCCTTTCAGGAGTCGGACGGGGGCGTTGGAGGCGGAAAGGGGGATGGCCCACCGGGCAATCCCCTGCCCAGTGAGACACCGCGATGATCGCGCCTATGTCATTTCGCCAATGCCTTGCACGCATCCTCACACTTCTTGCACGCCTCGGCACACCTCTTGGCATGCGGCATGTCGGCGCACTTGTTGCACTCAGCCGCGCACTGTTTGCACGCCTCTTCGCAGACTTTGCACATCTCCTTGGCGAGTGGCGAGTCGTATTCCATCATCGCCACGCAGGCCCGGCACGTCTCGATGCAGGTCAGGCACGTCTTGTCGCACGCCGGGCAGCCACCGTGCATCAGGCATTCCCGACACGCCCGCAAACACTCATTACAAGCCTTGATGCAGTTTTCCTTGGCCACGGGGTCCATCTTCGTTTCGGCCGCCTGAGTCGACACCCCGAAGAACGACAGGCCAAGGCACAGGATGAGTGCAGCAATTAAAGGGATACGGTTCATTACTGGTTCTCCACAATCGGGGAAAAGAAGGCCATCAACGCTAAGCCACTGCGGCTTAATACACATCGCGACTGACGCCTACAGAGGAGCGATGCAGATGCACCGCCCACAACTCACTTCGCGCTGGGCTGCTTCTCACCAAGCCGTTTCATCAGCACGTCGTGTTCAGAGATCGCTTTGCCCAAGGATTCGTCGATGGTTTGGCAGCACACCATGGCGGCTTTGGGATCGACGTTGTCCTCCAAACAGCAACTGCATAGCGTCGCATGGTGCTGCTTTGCTTCGGCAAGATTGCGGTCAATGCTGTCGAGGGAAGCAAGAGTGTCTTTGTCCTTGCGGGCCTCTGCCTGCCGTCGCATCCACGCCAGATGCTTCTCCGACTTCATGATGTAGTCGCCAATCTCATCCGTGGCGGCTTGCACGATCCGTGGGCTGACGGCGATCACGCCCGGCTGTTCCCTGATAACGATCCCCTCGCGCGCTCCCGGCTGTGCCGCCACAATCGGTTCGGATTCGGGCTGCGTGCTGCGGATGTACTCGCGGAACGATCCGGTGGATTCCCTCGCTCCGCGCATGGCGCTTCGTGCACCACGCCCGTAAAAGTTGTACTGTCCACGGGCTTTCGCCCCCGCGTCAGGCTGTGCGAACGCCGCATCGGCACACAGCGCGAAGATAGCCAACAGAACTGCAGCAAGAGATTTCATGACGGGTACTCCACGAAAGGAAGGGCGATACTCCGCGTTCGTGCAACCTCGTATTCATACGCCGCACTGGGCATGTGAAGAGCAAGAGAGTCCGCCAGAGCCCCGATGGCTGCATTCCCCGGTGAGGACACTTGAAGGAACCTGTTCCGGGGCTGTCCGCCGATGTTTCTTAAGTCGCCCCGGCTCAGTTCTGCAGCTAGCACCGGGCGGTGAAGGCGCTCCAGATACTCTCGCCCTACGAGAAGCGGCTGCTCGAAGATCATCTGATCGAGGGCGTCACGCTCGAGCGGCTCGGCCGGGAGCAGAACCTTGACCGGCGGACGATCCGCAAGCGAATCAAGCGGGCGATCGATAGGCTGCGGGAGGCGGAGAAGGATCTGCCGTGAGGGGAAGGCCTAGAAACCCTGGCTTCATAAAACCCCGCTGATACCCCTCGCCGCGGACTGGTTGAACGTGAACCGCATTCAACCGGACGTTTCATCGCCCTCCGATGGAACCCCTGCCGACACATGCGTGGCCACGCCATGCGGTTCCAGTTGAAAGATCTGCACCACGGTCCCGCTGGTGAAAGCATGGATAATCGCGCCGGTCGCCGGCTCCACGACGACTGCCGCTTCCCGGACCTTGCGCCCGGTCAAGCGCTGAATCTCCTTCCGCAGTTCGTCGCACGATACGGCAAACAGTGCCCGGTGGTACTGCTCCACTTTCGCGGCTCCGGACTCGGTGCGAGCCAAAATCTTCTCGGCTGGGGTCAACGCCTCGTGCAAGGTCAGCACGACCGTCTCCTCGCTAGCGACCACAGTCACGGCCTTCGGCGTATGACCGGTGCGCTCCGCCTGCAACGTCAGTGCAATCTGGGCGAGTTCCTTGGACAGAGCGGACGGCGACAATGGCTCACTCATGGGTTACGACCTTGGGGGGTTTCGTGCTGCCGTGCGCGAAGGAACAACGGGCATTCGTGACATCATACGCTGCCAGATCTTTTTGTGACGAAGCCACTTCTCATTTCGAGGGACGTCCACCCTGCGAGCATCGCCCTTATGCACTCGCTCGCCCGTGCGATCGCCTGAACTGGTCCGGGCTGGTTCCCGTGAGGCCGCTGAACACTCGAGTGAAGTGGCTTTGAGAGGAAAACCCGAGGTCAAGAGCGACCTGTGAGAGTGGCTGTCCACTGCCCCGCAGTACTGCGAACGAGGCGCCGACACGCCGTCGGTTGACAAAGCGTCCGAGGCTCTCGCCCGCAGAGTGGTGAAACTTTCTCGCGAAATGTCCCGGAGACAGGCCCACAGTATTGCCCATGCACTCGAGATTCATTGGCATGCCCAGGTGCCCATCGATGCCGGCGACGATCTGTCGCATCGAATGAGGCGTGAAGACACTCGTGTCCTTCCGCCATTCCGGCTTCTGGCCGCCGACGAGCATGCAGAGCTGCATTATGATCTGACGGGCTGCAATTTCGTCTCCGATTTCCTCCGATATCTGCCGGCCTTCGAGCCTCGCAGACAACCGAAGCAGGCTGGCCTGCATCAATGCGTCCCGAAATATCGGAACTGCCTGGAAATCCTTGATCGGTCGCAGGCCTTCGTCGTTGCAGACTCGCTGCACCTGCCACTCAGGAAGCATCACATCATACGCTTCAAAGCCAACTGCAGTCGTAATGGACATCGTGTGGCTTTGCAGGTCGCAAGGGAAAAATCCGATCCCGCCGGTAGTCGCGTGAAACAAGGTTTCCACGCCGCGGGTTTCCCATCGAATGGCTGCATCGCCACTCGTCGTCAGCAGCAGATGGTGCGTAGCGTGGCGGCACTGATAGACGTCGAACACGCGCGGCGACACCACCGATAGCCAATGGGCAAGCCAGGCGAAATGCGGGTAGGGCGAGCGGGAGTCACCGTCCATAGCGCGCCGCCTTCTCCACCGTTGGGGCAGCAATACCTAGTCCAGAGTGAGTGCTGCCGTCGTCCGACTAACTCACGATCATAGTCGACTGTGTCATGGAGAACAGAAATGGTGATCTCGTCACCCACGCGCGTAAGTGGTGAAAGACGAAGCCCGGAAACCCGGATAGAGTCCCCACATCGCCGGACAGGATGCGTCGGTGAATCCAGCTGCAAGGAGGCAGACATGTCTGAGCATGAACTTCGAAACCCCACATCCCTCGCCATTCTCACGCTGGCGGAAATCAAGGCCGCGACCCAATCGTTCGATAGCGGGCAGGCGAACATATCCGATGCTTTGGATGAGATCATGTTCGCAATCGAGGCTTATCGGCGCGCTACGAACGTGCGACGAGAAGCTGCCTAGCGTGGCATGGCCGACCGGCGTGTCGCCCGCCACTCCTTCACCATCCGCTTGCCGTCGGTCTGCTTCGGGAACCCCAGTTCCTTGGCGGCGATGGCCCACTCGACGGCCTTGTAGTTGTCGAGCCGCCGCTTGTTGGGGTACTCCTCCTGCCGCATGAGCCAGAGCACGATCTGCTCGATGGCCATGCCCTGCTGCCGCAGCTCGTGGATCATCTCGCAGAGTTCCCGCTCCTGCTCGTCCACGACGAACCGCCGGGTGGACCGCTTGATCCCGCTGTCCTTGGCCCGGGTGCCCACGATCTTCCAACCCAAGGGCGGCCGGCTGCCGACGGGGAGCCCGTGCTTCTTGCGATAGGCGATGATCTCGAGGGTCCGCTCGCTGGCGAAGGCCCGCTCGAGTTCCGCCACCGCCAGGAGGATGGTGACGAAGAACCGCCCCATCGGAGTGCCCGAATCCACGAGCAGGTCGAGGGAGTGGAAGCGCACCTTCCGCTCGGCAAGAGACTGGATCACCTTCACCCCGTCGTAGACCGACCGGAACGGCCGGTCGAGCCGGCTGACCACGACATGATCCCCGGGCCGGGCCTGGGCGTAGACCTGCCGCCCCTGTTCCCGTTCGGAGAACTCGACGGCCCCCTGCACCGCCTTGTCGTAGAAGAACCCGCCCCACTTCACCCCCTTGGGTTTGAGGGTGCGCCGCCAATACTCCTTCACCTTGGCCCGCTGCGCCGCCCGGGTGAACTCTTGCTTGGCCGTGGAGTGCCGGCCGTACCCGTAGCAGATCGTGTCCGTACGCATCAGTTGAACCTCCATCGGTCGTCCCGCAGGTTCAGTCCGTCCAACACTTCGTCGAGACGCTTACGCACCGTAACACCCGCCGGCCACTTGCACCCGGCGAAAGCCTCGAACAAGAGTCCCCGCTGCGACCAGTTGTCCTCGTGCATGACGGAGTTGCACAGCACGAGGAGCAGTCCGACGATCATCGGATCGGCGGCGCAGCGTTCGTAGGCGGGGTCTGCCCGCAGTTCATCCCGGATCTGTTCGATGCGTTCCGCCAGGAGCATCGCGCACCGGGCTGCCATGTTGCGACTGTCGTTGGTCATATCTGTCCTTTCACGAGTAGCTGAAGCCGTCCGAACGCGCTGTCCGGACGCTGCCCCAACACGACATCCCTCCCGGCACCCCACCTATCAATGCTCTCTGAGTTACCCCCCCCCCCCGTCTTTTTCCTGGTTTACTGTGGTAACGCACGAGCCGCGTGTACTTGGCGACCCGTGCTCTGGCAGTGGTGCGCTTGCGCCTCCAGATGGTGAGTTCCTTCCGGTACTCGCGCAGCAGGTTGGCCGGCCCGCGCTCAATCCGTGAACGCGGCAAAGCCTCCATCATTTCGATCGTGGCCCGCATCGACTCGACGTCAAAGTTGATCCGCAACGATTGCCACCGACCGTTTGCGCCGCCGCCGTCGTCCCGTTGAGCAACGATGTGGCGGGCGACAAGCGGGAGGTAGTTGTCCCGAAAGACTCGCTGCAACTCCCGGCGAACGTACTGCGAAGTGAGACGCGTCAGCTTTGGCATTCAGTCCTCTCCAACTGTGAGCAATAGGGTGATGATTAACAGGGCAACGGCGAGCACAATGGCGTGACTAACCCGCATACTCAAGACCCTCCCAGCACTTCACAATCCGCGCCCACTCCGGCGGCGGATAACTCGACAGGTTGTTCTCGACCATCGCGATCACGAGCCGGGCCCGCGTCTGCCGCTTGGGCCAGTTCGTCTCGCCGTCGGTGATGCACACGATGCAGTCCGCCTTGAGCGTGTCGGCGTACTCGATGGCCTGATCCATCTGCGTTCCCCCGCCGCCGTCCCACGAGAACTGGGAGAGCGACGAGAGCCGGCGGTCGGACTGTGCTTCCGTGTCGAAGCAGATGACCCGGGGCCGATGCACCCGCCGCATCCCCTGCGCCACGGCAGTCGCGGCACGGTGGATGTAGGGCGACATGGAGCCCGACGTATCGACGATCACCGCACACTCAGGGGCCAGCCGCACCACACCCCGCATCCGGGCACAGTTAGCCGGCTGCCGCCGGGACATGCGGCGGTAGGTGTAGTCGTCCGTCCCGATGGGACTGGACACCGACCGAGCGACGAGCGACTTGAGGATCTCGAACGGATCGGGCTGCCGGCCGAGCCGCTTGTCGATCGCACGACGGAGAATCCCCGGAGTCGAGCCGGGGCTCGTGGACTCCTGCTGCTCGATGGCCTCGGCCACCTGGGCCAACTTGGCATCGAGGTTCATGGGATTCCCTTCCCGTTCACCATCCCGGGGTACTCCATCGGCGCACGATCCACCGAACGGCGGCGGCTCGGGCTCGTCGAGGTTGTGCCGCAGGACGTCGGCATACGCTTCGGTCGTCAGCCCGTGCGTCATGCCGGGGATATGCCGGTACTGCTTCCAGTTGAGAATCCCCTCGGGCTCCCACGATCCGGCGTCACGGGCGAGCGCCTGCTGGATGCAGAGGTCGGCCGCGATGTTCCAGATGAGCAGGTCACGCTCAGAGGGTTCCGGGCACCATGCACCCCGGCGCCGGTGGTGAGACAATGCCAGGTGAAAGCACTCGTGGAGCAACGCGTAGGCGAGCTGCTCGGTCGAGAGCGTGTCGAGGAACTCGGGGTTGAAGTAGCACCGCCCGCACTGGTCGACGGCGAGCGTCTTGCACTGCTCGGACGGCCGGCAGGGCATGGAGAACACGAGCGCCGAGAGGTACGGGAACTTCCGCCGGCAGAAATCCTTGGCCTTGAAGATCCGCTTGGTGTGCTTGTTCATCACGCCACCCCCATCACAGCCGACACCACCTTGCCGTACCGGGCGGCGAGCCGCGCCGGGGGCTGGTACTTCGGGAACATGGGCTTGAGAGCAGAGAGGGAGGGCACCGCCGCATCGGGCAGGTCGTTCTCCGCCAGATGCACCATCACTTCCACGGCCCGGTCGAGCACTTCCGTCTCAACGTTGACGTCCTTCCGCAACTCGTCGAGGTGCATGACGATCGCACTGGGCAGGGAGATCAGCCGATCCACCTGGGAATCGGTGACGACCACCTTCTCCTGACCGGAGAGAATCGCCTCGACGTCGTGCATGGCGATCGCATCGACGCGGGCCATGAGTTCCGCAGAGGCACCAGTACCGACGATGCCGGCACCCAACTCCGCCCGGCACTCGTCGAGCAGCCCGACACTCTCGGCAGCGGCGAGGCACTTGGCGAGGTTCCACCAACTGCGGGGCGTGGGAAACGCGAGCGTCCCCTCGTGAACCTTCTCGGTGTTGGCGAGCGTCGGCTTGTTCCGCACCAGTCCGGAGATCAGCCCGCCCCACTTGGGAAGCAGGAACGAGAAGTCACCGACCACGGGGAAGTCAGAGGGCACGGGGAAGTTGCCGCCGTTCTTGAGCCCCTCGTGCCAGAGTCCCGAGGGGAACTGCCAGTCGTGGTGGTACAGCCGGTTGCAGATCGACGGCTCGAGGGGTGAACCATTGGGAGCCAACTCCGGGGGATTGGCCGCAGCCGAGACGATCGTGGTGGCGTGGAACTTGAGGCTCCCCACCCGCCGCTCGTTGAAGCACGACAAGAGCGGCGGACGCATCTGCGTCTGGGCGCTGGTCAGTTCGTCGACGAACAGCCACCGCTTCGCAAACAGGAGATCGTGCATCCACTCCATCGGCACCATCCGGCAGAAGCCGGTGGCGGTGTCGTGGTACGGGATGCCGCCGATGTCCTCGGGGGCGTGTTGGGACGGGATGAAGATGTGGGCGACGTACCCGATGTGCGCCGCCACCGCCTCGATGAGCGCGTTCTTGGCGACACCGACGCCACCCCAGGCGATCGACGAGACACCTGCTTGGCAGGCGATGAAGTACGAAACATTCGGACAAGACATGGAAAACCCCTTCGTGAAAAAGGAACGGGGGCCGCGCGGCCCCTCGAAAGAAACATCCCGGCACCCCCACCGCTAGACGGTCTGGGCCTGCCACAACTCCATGTGCGCCATGCCGATCATGGCCTGCTGCCGTTCGAGCGCACCCCGCAGCGCATCCAAGCGCACCTGCAAGAACTCCTCGTAGTACTCGATCTGCCGGGCGTCATCGACCATCGCCTCAAACCGCGACTGCAAGCCGTCGGCACGAGCCTTGCCACCGCGCGTGGTCAGTTCCTCCCACTCCTTCGCCCGCTGCTCCATCCGGGCAACGAGGTCGTCCTGCACGTTGTCGTGGAGCGTGGCGAGGAGCTTGTCGTTGGCGGAGAGGTCGACCTGCCAGCAATGGAGACGCGGCCCGACCAACTCCCGGGCCACCGTCTCGTACTGCTCGATGAACTCACCGGGCAGGAAGTAGACGGAGCCGTTGTCCCGAAGCAGGACGCCGTGACACGCCGCGAGCAGACCGTTGACCGCTTTGGTCAAGTCACTCGCGGTGAGATACCGGGTCGACTCCCGGTACACACTCTCGAGTTTGTTGATGGCGTCCGGCCCGACGTAGAGCGGGCACACCGGAGACTGCTTCAAGAACACGGCCCGGCCGCACTCGGAAACGCCGACCGAGAACATGAACTGATACTCGTTCTCCTGCGCCCCGCGAATCTCCCGGTACACCCCGATGCCCGTACTGCTCCGGTCGAGGGTGAAGTACTTGAGGGGGAACCCGGGCACCGACAGCCCCGCGTCGTTGGCGACGGTCTTGGCCGCATCGGCGAGCGCCGCCAAGTGGTTGACGGCGGGAACGAACTTGGCCTTGCCGATGGCACCGAAGGCGTGCTCGGCGCTCTGCCGAAGGACGCGCTGGGAATCCCAGCACACCACGGCACCGGACGAATCGAACTTGCGAATCATGGGAAAAACCTCCACGAGTAAGGGGTACTATACGGACTTACACTCACTGGAGCGGGCCGTACTTCCGGCCTGCTCCGTCCAACTGCCCCTCCGTGGCACTCTCGATCACTTGGCGAAACCGTTCGCGCACCTGCTCGTCGTCGTGCTGTTCGAGGAACGCGTCGAGCAGCTCTTGGGCGAGCAGCCGACCGACCACGACGAGAAACTTCTTGCTCCAGCGGTCGATGGGCTTGCGCCACTCCGACCGCATCTCGTGGGGCGAGAGAGCCTCGTCCCACTTGGGGATGTCACGCATGGGAAAACTCCGGGGGAACACGGGCCACCCGGCCCGCATGAACACCCTCCCGGCACCCCACTGCTCACTTCCGATGAACCCCGACCATCCATGTCTCGGGCTTGATGTTCCCGAGCCAGTCGGCGACCATCGGGATCCGGCCCAAGTCCTCGATCACGTGCTGCTCCCCGACGAAACGCACCGGAACCTCCCGGCCCGTACTCGTGGTGATGGAGCGGCCGAAGATCGTCTCGGCCATGAAGATGCCCTCGGAGTGGTGGCGCAGCGCCCGATGGCGGAAGTCGGCCAGGTGGGCCTTGGAGCCGTCGAACCACTCGTGGATGGCGAGGTAGTCCCTTACCTCGCCACCCCACTTGCGCACCGAACTCTCGGCGTGGTGGAGCGGGTGCATCAGAGTTCGTGCTCCTCGTGGAAACTCCGCGTCTCGGTGTAGTTCTCCTCATGGTCGACGTCGACACGCATCGCGGCGACGTCGAGCGTGACGTCCCCCTGCCCGCCGTCGTTGTTCTCGTACCCGTCGGGCAGGTACTCGTAGAGGAAGTTGACGAGCGTGGCCCGCAGGGCGTCGTCGATCTCCACCGGCTTGTCCTCCGGCCCGACGCACTTGAGGTCGTGGAGGTCGCCGGAATCGCCGTAGCCGGAGTAGCCGCCGACCACCTTCTCGATCCCGAGCGCCCGGAGTTTGGGGAGCGTCTCCTGCCGGAACTCGGCGGCGGTCTTCTGCTGCTCCAACTCCCGGCGGCGCTGGTAGTCGTCGAACCAACTCGGCCAGTTGAAACTCTCGACGTTGCCGCGGTCGGGGCAGTCGTCGTAGGACGGTTCATCGGTCATGGAAGAAACCCTTTCTGTGAAACGGGGAAGAAACGGGCCGCACGGCCCACACGAAAACCCTCCCGGCACCCCACCGGGAGGAGCGAGGAACCACGGGGCAGTCCGTTGCCCCGGGTTCCCACCTCCAGGCGCTAGATCGGGAGGTCGAGCATCAAGAGATCCCGATGCGCTTCGGGAACTTCGACGCGGAACTTGTCGAGATACTCAAGCAGGTTCAGCGCCGAGCCGTAGACCGGGGGACACGAGCAGAGCCCGACGATGTGTCGGAACCTGCCGTCGGGATACACCCGGTCGAGGAAGTAGTAGGACAGCGGCCCGTCGAATCCGTAGACGAACTGGTGTCCCTTGTCGTTGGTGGCGGTGTGGCGGCTCACTTGCAGTCCCCCACCTTGCGCGGACTGAAGTGACGGTCACGCTCGATGCGCGGCTTGCCGTCGGGGTAGCGGATCGCCTCCAACTCCGAGAGGAAGAACGAGCCGTACTCCCGCTCGTGGCCGACGACGACGCCGAAGAACTCGTCCTTGCCGTCGAACTCGGTGGCGTACCAAGTCCAGTTCGACCACGGGTCGAAGAACTTGGCGTACACCGTGGCGTCGTCTCCCGACCCCTCCTGTGAAAAGAGGGGCGGGAGCGTCTTCTTGATCTCTTTCGTGAGCAACTTCATGGGAAAATCTCCTGTGGAAATGGGTGATGGAATGGGTCAGACGGTGGCGGGCTCGGCGATCTCCTCCGACTCGGAGGCAGACTCGGAACCGAACTCGCCGGGAAACGGCGTGACGTCGAGAGACATGGGCATGAGGACTGCCCGGATGACTTCCCCGGTGGGGGCCGTGGCGGCGAAGTAGATGGCCCGCTCGGCGTCACCGATGTAGACCCGCACCCCTTCGACTCCCGCCGCCTTGAAGACGGCCAGGACGTCGATGAGCAGCTCCGGCTTCACGCCGATCTGCTTGTGCTCGGCCGTATCGCCGAAGACGTCGCGCCACCGGGGGAACTTGCCCTCGATGAGCGGCGCCGTGGCGGCACCCGCACCGCCGACGACCATCGCCTTGCCGTCGACCACCTCGAACACCGTGTTGCGCCCCTTCGCGGCGGCGGCGGTGTACGCCTTGGTCAGAGGCTTGGCTTCGATGATGCAATCCACCGGATCGCACTCGTCCCCGTAGGAGACGTTGAGCAACTTCCGGCCGTCGGTGACGGTCAGACACGACACGTTGTCGGCGCTGTCGCACTTCACGCCACCGAGGGAATAGCGACTCGATTCGGTGTCAGTGCAACCGACGATCGCCTTGATGAAACTGGGCAAACGCATGGAGGAATCTCCGGGAAGGAAGTGGCGGAGCGGCAACGTGCCGACCCGCCGCAAAACCCATCCCGGCACCCCACTGGGAGACACGCACCACCAGCGCAGCGATCTGTGCGCACGCTGCCATGACGCCGACCCGACGCTCCGATCACCTCGAGGCTCCAGGCTCCGGAGAGAGACAAACGGAGCGCAGGGGGGTGCCGGGAAGGATGCTTCGGGTCGGCCGTGCGGCCGGCGAAGTTTTCACAACGGAGAGTCAGTCATGGCAGGTCAGAAGATGCTCGACATTGCGGCCCGGATCGCGGAGATCGAGCGCAAGGCGGCGGAAGCCGAAGCGCGGGCGGCGGCGGCGGAAGCGCGGGCGGTGGACGCGGAGAAGCGCGCAGCGGAAGCCGAAGCCGGGAAGCCGAAGCCGAAAGCCGGTTTCGTGGAGTTGAAGCCGAACCCCCGATACGAATACGCGAAGGGGGTCGAGATGCTTCCCAACGGGAAGACGGTCGAGATCGTCGTGAACCGCGAAGGGTACGCCGAACTGACGTACAACAAGCGCTTCTGGAAGGATGCTCAGGGCCGGCATCATCCGACGCGCGGTATCTCCGGCGATCCGGCGGAGTGCGCGTACCTCCTCGCGTGGATGCTCGAAAACCCCGAAGCCGTCACGCGGTGGGCGGAGTTTGCGACGGCGAAGGGTGCCGAAGCGCGGGCCGCGAAGGGGGCGTGAACCCCGGCCCGCGATCCATCCCGGCACGATCCCTGCCCCCCTGCCCCTCACCGGGGCAGGGGGTTTTTTCATGCGCTCACCGGGCCGCGCGGGGATGCTCCCGGCCCGGGGATCGGCCCGCGCTCCGGCCCGCGACGGGGCCGCACGGGCCGCGACCGGGCGCGGGGGCATCCCGGCAGGGGGCCGGCGGGAACGGGCCGCACGGGGCCGGCACGGGGCCGGGGGGGACGGGCAGACCGGCGAGGGGGCAGACCGGCAGGGGAAGGGACGGGGGCGGGGGACTCGACCGGTGGCGGCGCGCGGGGCCGGTCGCCGGCAGGGAACCGTCGGGGGGAACGGAAGTCGGGCAGCAGCATGGCACCAAGACTCCCCCCGGAGCGCCCCCCGCCCCCGCGCGAGTTTCGTCACATCCTGGTCCTGGTTTTTTTCCCGTTTTGCATTCGGGGACGCAGCCCAACTCCTCGAGGTCGGCCAACACGGCAGGGCCTGGTGCCACAACTTCGCCAAACGCGGGCGAAACGAAGTTGTGTCACCGCGCGTGATTCACCATGCCACTCGGCAGCCGATCCCCCGACGCACGGTGACGCTCCGGAGCAACGGTGCCACAACTTCGCAAAACCCGAGCCAGACGAAGTTGTGTCACCACATGCGTGTCTCCTTTGGGTGCCTCTCCCAGGCCCTGCCCCATAGGAGCGAAACGACGTGTGGTGCCACAACCTCGCCACACACGGGAAAAACGAAGTTGTGTCACCACACATTCAGCAGCCCAGCCTTGCCCCCTGTCTCGCTGACCTGGTTGCTGGTGATCGTGTGTGGTGCCACAACTTCGCCAATCACGGCGAAAACGAGGTTATGGCACCAGAGGGAGACAAGATGGGACTCGACCGCCCCCGAGGCCCAGCCAGCGGGGCCGCCACAGAAATTCTCCCGAGCCAAAACACCGGAAAAACGGCTGGATATCGTGCCAAAAAAAGCGCAAGCGAGGATCGCACAGGCGCCCTTACGATGTGACGCATCGATCGAAAGGAGCGATTCATGACATCGCATGAGCCGTCATGAATCACACGTCTCACCGCTGAAAGGAGTCGATTTATGAGAGACCGCGAGTCACCGCTTCGGCCCCGTTTCCCCCGCTCTCCCGAGAGAATCCCAAAGGAAAACCCGTTCTTTCGCGATGACAAATCCACCGGCAGCCCTCGACGCCTGGTGCTCCGTCCCAGGGCTGCGGCCAAGGCACTCGGGCTCAGCACGTCGACGCTGAACCGGCTCGCCAAGACTGGCGAAATCAAGTGCATCAGGCTCGACCGCATCACGCTCTACCCCATGGAAGTCCTCGAAGCCTGGCTCAAAGCCAAGCTGGAAAACGCAGATGACCAGAAGCCTCGTCCATGAATAGGGCTAGAGCACGGCGAATCATGACCACCCCCCAATATCTTCCAAACGCCGCGTTCCCTGATCGATGCCGCCCTCGGGCACTCGAACATCTGGCCAATGACCGGCCGATGTCGCTGCCCGACGCAGCCGCCTACCTCGGCAGGATCACCGGCCAGAAGCCGCATGTCTCGACGCTTTGGCGTTGGTGCCTGAAGGGCTGCAAGGGCGTGAAGCTCGACAGCATCTGCATTGGCGGCAAGCGGTTCGTCACGGCCGCCGCCATCGACTACTTCATCGATGCCTCGACCAATAGGCAGAACGACCCCCGGGGGGCTTCCGCGGCCTCGCCGCCAGCCTCTTCGCCACCGGTGTCGTCTCACGTCATGCGCCACAACGAACGCCGCCGGGCCCAGATCGAGGCCGCCCGCCGCCGACTCGATGAGTTGACGGGCGTGACGAAACGGGCTCAATCCGGGCGGAAGGCCGTCCCGCCTATCCGATCTCCCGAATTACCTGGGCGGCCAGAGCCTGGTTCCGCTCCGCGTAGACCTGGGTGATGTCGGCGGTCGAGTGACCAAGAACGACCTGAGCGGCTTCGAGTCCGAACTTCTTGCGGATCTCGGTGGCCGCGGCATGGCGGAGCTGGTTGGGCGACCAGTCGGTGACTGGCTTCGCCGTGGGGTCTTCCTTGAGCCGGGCCTTGTTCAGGAGTCCGACCGCGCGGGTGATGGCGTGGCGGTATGAGGCGGTGTCGTAGGACTCGCGTGGCCGCCGGCGGCCGTGCCGCTTGGCCTTTCGCTTCCGCTGCGACGGCGTGAGCGGCGACTTCCGGGCCAGCCGCCGCAGGGCGCTCCGCTTCCGCTCGGCCTCCTGGGGCGAGAAGCAGTACGCCGCCTGGTCCCGCAGCAGGTACCGCTGGATCAGCTTCTGGGCGCGGGGCCCGATCATGATCACGCGGTCGGCATCCCGCCAGCTGTTCTTGTGGTGTGCAGGCTGCCACTTCCATTCCGGTTTCGAGCGGTCGATGTCGGCGGGCCTGAGCGAGCAGACCTCCCCGGGGCGGGCGCCGGTGAGCCTTTGGAAGCGGATCATGTCGGCGACGACTTCGGAGAGGTAGGGCAGCGTGGCCTCGACCACTTCATCGTCGACCGGCTTGATCGGCGGCAGCTCGGGGGCGACGGTGCGGCCTTTCTTGAGTGGCTCGACGGTCTTGAGCGAGTTGTGGGTGCCGCGGGGGACGAGTTCCTGGGCTTCGGCCCATTGGAAGACTCGGCGGACGTGCTTGAGGATGGCATTGCAGCCGACGCGGGGCCGGCCGGCGGATGCTTCGGAGTCGCGGATCATCCCGAGCTTTTTGGGGCCGAAGCTCGAGGCGAGCGTGTCGTCGAACGGCCGCAGTGCCCGGATTGCCTGGAGGGCGTTGCCGTAGGTACTCGTCTGCCGGCCGGATGGGTCGCGGTAGTAGGTCTGGCAGTAGTCGAGGTAGAGCGTGCCGAGTTCGGCGACGGTGAGAGTTTCGGGGATCAGGCCGCCTGGATTCGGCTCATCGTTGGCGGACGCCATTCTTCGAGCGATGCTCGGCCTCTTGGCGCCGACGACGACCTCGGCTGCAGGCTCGAGGCGTGGGGAGCCGACCTGGCCGGTGGCGAGGTATTCGGCGATGAGCCGGTTGTAGGCCAGCTGGGCTTCAGGCGCGCCCCATTTGCCGAGCCAGTGGTCGCGGCCGTTGATGCGGACGCGGGCTCGACCGCTGGGCTTGTGGTGAACGAGAGAAGGAACGGACCCCTTATTCCGACGTGGCATAACCGTGCTCTCCGAAATCAATAGGGTCAGACCCTATTAATTGACCCCGTTACACGGGATTCCCGGAGGCACCGCCGACCGTCGGCAGGTATCCGTACCGCTTTCGCGGTAAGACTTTCGAACCAGTCGAGTCTACAGAAGTTGGATTGAACTTTTCCAGTCCGGGATGGCGGGCTGGGAAACCGACGCCGCTGGGCTGCTACGGGCGGCTTGATTGGGGTTTTGGACCAAAAACCCGTGGGTTCGGTTCTCTCGACTGAGTCAGGGCAAATCCGGCCCCGTGGCCAGGTCTCTCGATTCGTCCAAAGCAAAGCGAGAGGAGAAGCGGCGGCGCACAGCCCACTATACTCCCCCACAGTTGGCGTATCTCCCCTCGCTGGCATGCGCTCCAAAACCCGATCTTCAGACACAGAGCCGATCAATGACGCTAACAGATTTTATCGCCAACGTTGTATCTGGCGAGTGGATCATCACGCTATCAAGAAAATGCAACAGCGGAGGGGTGATATTCCTGAGAGCCGTATGGGTGGCGGTTCTGACCTGGCTTGCGTATTCAGCGACCATTCTGCCTTGGACGCAAGCCGGATCGGAGATACTTGCAGAAGCAACGACAGTGCCTGACATGCTTTCACAATGGCTCCGCTTTTCTGCCGAGAAATTGCTTCCGATGGCAGCCACGGCATTTGGAGGCACCTACGCAGCCCTGTACGCCCGCTTTGCTTCTCAATGGGAGTACCTTGCGGGGGTCTACAACAATATCAAACAGGCTCAGGTCAACATAGCGTTGGGAGAACCAGATCGAGCAGAACAATCTCTTGACCGGCTCTCTGAATGGCAGAAGGCTTTCATCGAAGATGCGGTCAGCCTACATCTTGCCTTTAAACCGGCTTACGCTTCGGTTGTCCGCAATTGGGGCCAAGATGAACGTGTAAGGGCTCGCTTTCGAGAGGAGAGCGAAGGATCTCTCCGACGGCTTAACGAGTTCGTTGCTATAGCCCGAGCAGCATGCCGCCACTAGGAACATACAGCAAGCCACGCCAAGCCTTTCGCCCGCCACAAATGACCCAGGAGCCGCAATGAAGAACAAAGTGATTCTCATGGGAATCCTGGTAGCCGCTGGGATCTTAACGCTCTTCATGTGGCGCAGCCATGACACGACCCTCAGTGCATTCGGCCTGAACGCCCTTACGGAGGTTCTCGGGGTTATCTGCACAGTTTTTATCGTGGATGTTCTTATGACTCGCCACGAAGAGCTGCGCTCACTACCGCAGCGGCAAACCGCTTACGAAGATGTTCGCCTACTCGTAAGTCGAGTCATTAGCTTTTGGTCCGATATCTATCGGGTTAGTGTTCCTGAAGCCTGCCCTGGATCAGTAAATGCACTTTTCACCGATGACTCTTTCAACAGGATGATGCAGTGCCTAAACATGAGCAGCACCGCAAACGTATCGCCGCAACGAACATGGTTTGTGGCATTTCCGCAGGGACTCAAGGACCATATGGATCGGGCCAACACCATTTTGCAGCGGCACAACAGCGTACTGGATCCGACTGCATATCGGTGCGTTCATAGCCTCACAACGACATTTGATCCGGGACTTATTGCAGCCATTTGCCAAAGCGATCACGAGACCGGGTGCCCACGGCCAACAGTTCTTGGAAGCTACTTCTTTCTTCCCTCAGACTACCTCTACTCAATACTGGAACTCGTGAAGTGGTGTCGTGCCGAGAGAGACACTCTCGCACGACTTGGGAAGCAGGGTCTATTTGAGATTGCCCAAACGATTGGCCCATGGGAACGCCTCGCCACACCCCCTTCAATGATCTCGCCGGAACTGCTTGCCCAGCAGCTAAACGCAATGAGCCGATTCCAGGCGGGCACATAATCGCTCGCACTTCCTCATCAGTGAGAAACCGCAGTGAACAGCGCACGCTGCCCGAGCATTTTCGTCGTAAAAGTACGATGCATTCATCGAGCTACTCATGCGCTGTTTGACCGCTACTACCACGTCGATCTCGCATGCCTCCCCGAGGAACAAAAAACCTGTTTCTCGGCAGTAGATACAGACGTACTCCTGCCTCATCAGTTCCTCGCCTTGAGATCACGGATGACTAAGGCGGATTTGGAGCCGCCATTCCTAGACTTGAGCGGCGGCTCTTTTCGCACGGCTTCGCCGCTTGATTACTTCGAAGACGAGAAAGGGGAGCCTCTCGACAGCGTGATGCTGGCAGCGGTGATGACGGGAAACAGTCACCCAGTCGTCCTGAATGATGCTCGCAGCATCATGCGCATCGGTCCTTGCGGCACTCGCTCAGCCGAAACGATTAGCGTGAAGCAAGCCAATCACATGGCCCACTTCCTCCAACTCGTGGAGGTGATTGGAAATAGCAACTGGCGGATGGAGCGGTCTACGATCACAGCTACCGGTGGCTTAAGCACACAGGATCGAATGCCGCACTTCAAGTGCCCCAGCCTAAGCGACACCTACGCAGTTCTTCTTCCACTACGTCAGTTGTTTTTTGAAGGTGGCAAAAGTGCTTTTGGGCTGGCGATCAACTCTTACAAGCACGTCGTTTGCGACGAACGAAAGATCCTTTGGATGACGCACTTACACAGGAGGCTCAAAACCACTATGCGTTCAAGCCCTGCAATGCCTGTGCTAGGCCAATGTAGCGTCGAGTCACTAGTCAACGCCATTATGTACGGCGCAGGCTTGGTTCACTGGCATGCATCCGAACCAAGAAATAAGGAGCTGTTTGTTGAGATTGTTCAGAAGCACAGGCGAGAGTGGGTCGTATTTGCGTTCACGCTTTCCTGTCAGCAATTGTTTGGCATTGCTCACCAAGCCTACTGCGTGATTCGCCAAGACTTCGAATACTGGAGGGCTACGGGACTCTGCCCTGAGTCGGACATTATGAAGATGGCCCATCTGTTTGAGTCGCACCCCCTCGCCTAGGAATCCTCCTCACCCCAACCCCAGCAGTTCCCACCGCTCCAAGAACTCATCCTCGGGGTCGAGGAAGTTCCGCATCGGGGTGTCCCGGTGCTTCTGCCCTTTCTTGCCTGGCGTCTCCAGCCACGTTCGGTGTCCCTTCTTCGTTCGTTCCGCCACAACCCGGCTTGGAACGATGTGGAAGCGGGGTCGATCTGTCGGCTGACCCAAGGCCACGAACACGTAGAAGTGGTCCTTCGAGACAAACTCCTCACTCTTTTCGTTAAGCAGCCACTTCCGGGCGGCGCTCTGGTTCGTCTTGCATTGGATCGTGATAGACCGTGAGCCGTCCTGATTTGTCGCCAGGATGTCGATTCCCCTGGTGTTCCTGAGCGAAATCGAGGCGATGTAGCCCCGCCTTGAGAGTTCGGCGGCGACGAAATACTCGCCTGCCACGCCGGTCAACACTGCCGGGATTTTGGTGGTGGGGGTCATTCTGGGTTCCGTTGATACCAACTAGGCGGGTTTGGCACTGATTTCAGCCAGTCTCGCATATCTGGACGGATCTTTCGTCCTCCATCCCCGCCACTGGAGTCTCTTCTTTCGATGAGCGAAAACGAAGAAAAACAGCCGGTCATCCTGACGGTCGTGAATGCCGGGACGCCTGATTTCCCTCGCTACCTCATCGCCAATCAGTTTCTTCAATACTTCACCGGCAACGGCTGGACAGACCAAAAAAGTGAACGTGGGGCTTTGGTCTATCAAGATGCCAACGATGCCCTGGAGATGACCAGTTCACTTCTGCTGCTCAAGCACGAACATCTACCGGTCAAGTTCTTCAAGGCACCGCTCTACCTGCAACTACACACCCCTCAAGAAGTCTCAATGAGGGATCTCCAGATGTGGCTGTTCCGGGCAACCAAGTTGCTTGTTGATAGCCCTCGTTTTGGCAACGGTCCTGTTGCTGGTTCATTGGGCATTTGCAGGATCGAATACAAGGAACTCAAGGAGTTGCCCACATGACTTTCTGGGAACTCATGACCAAGGTGTGCATCGGACTTTACGGGGTCAGCATGTTCCAAGTGAAGATGGCAAGTGCCTCGACCTGCACATGGATCGTGGTGGTGCTACTCGCCATTTCGTTCTTTCGTGACTTCTATATTCGAGCAACCGAGTCGGTGCGATTGCTTTATCCTTTGGGCTTTTGGTTTACCGTCACGTACTTCATCATGCTGCCTTTGATGCCGATCTCGAAAGCACTCACAGGTCAGTATTTTTTCAATGCCTGGGAAACCGTTTTTGCCTCATGCGTCTATGGACTGGGGTTTCGAATCTTTTTGATTGCCAATGAAGGTCTGGCTCGTGGCATCATGAGTCTGTTTGGATTCGACAACCGGCGACTGGATCGAGCGCAACGCTACCTGGAGAAAAACAACTGGCGGGTTCCCGTTCAGCGGCAAGAGCCGGAACCGGAGTGGCAGTATCCGCCGCAGCGGCAGCAAGTGCAGGTGTACGTGTCGCAACCCCAACCCAGGCAGTGCCGATTACGGGCGTGTCAGCAGCGACGGATCACGGTCGTGGATGCCGTCAATACAAACGATGACTGTTCCCGATGCGGGGCAGTGCGGATTCCTGGCGAGCCAAGATGCTGGCGATGTGACCTGCCCCAACATTAGGGCGTCTTCCAGATGCCATCGTTCCCGTGACCGCTCAGATCGATCACTCGGTCTCCGTCAACGTTCTTGGCTTCGTAGATCACGAGTGCGTCATCGTCGGCGGTGAATGATTCGGTAGGTGTGAAGTCGTCTGTGTATCGCTCGCCCTTGCTGATTCGCACACAACGTATCTGCCCGATGAAAAACACATCGGGATTGGTGCTGCCGATCTGACCAATCACGAACGGCGTGTCACCATAGGCTTTTGTGGGCGCACCAGTGTGGACGAGTTTCCCCGACCTGTAGAGCCGAGTGTTGTCGGGACCGAAGACAGCAGCGACATGGGTGAGTTGGCGAAGCGGAACAGGTGCATTCGACACCTCGAATCCCACCAGATATTCGAAGGCGAGGTTCGAGCCGCTGAGAGCCAGCCCGATGCCGTGGCTACCACGAATGTCGCTGCCGATGATGAAACAGCCTGAAGGTGGCAGAACCGATGGAGCGATCCAGGCTTCGAGTGTGACGGGTGCGAATCTAGCTACAGGTGTCTCGATGTAGTTTCCAGCGAATTGGAAACTCTCGCCTTCAACCTGGACCGCAGCGGGCTGCTGACGACCACGAGGCAACGCAGCCGCCGCTCCCAGGATCAACATGACGCCACCGATCCATGGCACCCAACGCTTCCAGTGGAATCGTGTTGGCGGCGCATCCAACGCCTTTCGAAGATCCGAAGCGAATTGAGCCGCCGAACTGTGTCGCTGGTCAGGATCCTTATGGAGTGCCCGCTGGCACACCCGCTTGATGGTGTCGCTTATTGTGGGTGAAACAACTTGCTTCACACCCGAAACGATCTCCCGACGCAGCACGTTGGGCTGAATCGAGGAGTACGGAACCTTTCCCGTCAGAGCCTCGTGCAGAACCACGCCCAGGCTGAAAACATCTGATCGTGGATCAAGATCTTTTCCTTCGAGTTGCTCAGGACTCATGTACCGAAGAGTCCCGAGACTCAGGGCTTGTTTGCCTGCTCGATTCGCTGATTGGGCAATTCCAAAATCTGCCAACAACGCCCTGTTGTGCCTGTCGATCAAGATATTTGCGGGCTTGATGTCTCGATGAATGACGCCGTGAAGATGAGCGTGTTCGAGTGCCTCGGCAACGTCGATGATCCATCGAATCGTTTGCTGGGGTGCGGGCGGGCTGTTGACCAGATGATCGCCAAGACTTCCCCCTTCCACGAACTCCGAAACGATGAAGCAGTGGTCTCCATCACGACCCACATCGAAGACCTGGACAACACCAGGATGCTTTAAACGAGCAACCCTACGAGCCTCTGCCATGAAGGCATCGGTGCTGAGAAGCCTGGAAGGCTTCGGCACCTTCACGGCAACGATGCGTTGCAACTCCAGGTCGTACCCCTTCCACACGGTTGCAAACCCGCCCTCGGCAACCACCGTGTCAAGTCGATAACGACCAGCGAGTGTGCGGGGCTCCTGTGGCGGTGCTTCCGCAGGTGGATCGTCATCACATGCTGGAGGAAGTGGTTCATCAAGCCACGAAGTCACCTTGAGAATGTTGATGCGACGATCCAACTCCCGCACAAGATGAGGATGCTCTGGGCACAGTTCAGCAGCGGGAGTGTCTTGCCCCATGGCTCGCAACTCCTCCCACTTCTGAATCAGATCAGCGAGCAGTTCTTCATCCTTGTCCGTCACGGTTCAACACCTCGTGTAGTTTCATCTTCACTGCCGACCATCTTCGTTTCAGAGTCCTTGATGAAGTCCCAATGACCTTTGCGGCTTCATCATGGGTCAAGCCTTCATAAAAAAGTAGGTTGACGATTTCTTGCTCATCTTCGGGAAGCCGTTCGACGGCGGCATGAAAATCAAACCAGCCAAGTGGGTCATTAGGACGACCGGCTCGGTCATGGATGGTGCCGCCTGCTTCATCAGAAGGGATTTGATCGGTGTGGTGATTCGCACCTTGCCCCTGGGGACCGTAGTAGTGTTTGGCAAGGTCGAGTAACTCACGCCGGATCTGAACAGTTGCAAGGTTGAAGAAGTGTCGAACTGACTCCACCCGAACATCCGCCAATGCCCTGTGAAGTCGGACCATGGCGTTCTGAAAAACATCGTCTGTTTGTTCCCAGCGGCGCAAACTCGGGTAGCCGTGAAACATCTTCCGGGTGAGCCTGAGCAGCCGGTCGCTGGCATGGTCGAGCAAGGCTTCACGGGCTTCCTCATCCCCTGCCAGGGCTTGATCGATTTGGTCTTGGAGTGTCGTGTCGTCCATCAGCCGATCCCATCCTGGGCATGGTGTGTCCGCCCAGTTTACGGATCGGGACAGCGACCGTTCTCGCTCCATTAGGCTTTGCGAGTGCCGGGGAAAACCGTGCCTTTTCATCTTTTTGGCACTGTTTGGGGTGGGTGTCGCTTAGCCGATTAGGCGGAGTTGTTCCGCCATAAACACAGACGCATGGAGTCGGCGGCTAGGACGAGAAGCCCGCCGGATGTGATGGCAGAGTGGTTTGTGATCCGAGGATCCGAAGAACGTGGTCCTTACGACGATGCCAAGTTGAAGCAACTGGCAACCAGCGGCAGACTTCGACAGGATGACAAGATCCGGCGCTCTGACTCGACCGCCACTTATCTTGCCAAGGATGTGAAAGGGCTTTTTGCTGCTGAGCCGCCGACACTGGCTCTTTCGCCAACGCCTCCACCAGCGGCTTCACCAGCACCGGCACCGCCCAAAGCAAAGCCGTCGTTTTCTGAGAATTGGAAGGTGATGCCGCTCTGGAAGAAAGCGATTGGAATTGGCGGCATCTGCTTTGCACTCATGAATGGCATGCGAGGCTGTGCGCAATCGGGTGGTGGGGTCGGCAGAATCACGTTTGCCGAGAAAATCGACCCTCAGACTATGGAGACCTTCCGTGAGGGCACTCGCTTTCGCCCTGGATGGGTGAATCTCATCGTGCGAGCCGGAAGACCATTCAAGGACACCAAGGTCATCATCTACGGCAGATCACATGACGAGCAGCAATGGCGGGTGATCGACGAACAGACGGTCGATGCAGCATGGGATACCGTGGCTGTGCCGTTCATGCTTGCGGACCCAGGCAAATACGACGTTAAGGCAACTACCTCCAAGGGGACGATTCTCGCCCAGTCGGTGGTTGAGATCGTCCAGTAACAACACAGGGAACTGATCGCACACGAGCATCTTGGAAACTCTCCGGGAGGGCAACCTCTCTGTGAATGGTGTTTCGCCATTCCGGCAACGTGCTAGCACTGCGCCAGGGGAACCTTTTTCTGGATACCTCCGTACCTCCGGTATCAGAAAAATCTTCCGCAAGATGCTGAGCAGCCATGTCTTCACGGGCATGGCTGCTTCCTTATTCACAGGGTAAGCACTGATGCCGACGTTCAGCCCCCACCGTCGTTATCGGCGTCTCGGGATGCTGCTGCCCTACTTGACGGGCTTGAGTGATACCGATCTGCAAAATGTGTCGCTCGACTACCGCCTGCGGGAAATTCCGAAAAAGGACGGAACCAAACGGATCCTTCGAATTCCCAACGAGCAACTGCGATACGTGCAGCACACCCTGCTCAACAAAATCTTTCAGCGGCTCCCTGTGCATAACGCTGCCAAGGGATTCGTTCGAGGCAGAGGAACGGTCCACCATGCCCAGGAGCACACCGCCAAGCCGTGGGTTCTCGTGATTGATATCAAGGACTACTTCGCATCCACGACTGCCGAACGAGTGTTGAATCGCCTTTCAGAGTTCGGCTGGAGCGACAAAAGGACCACCCTCGTCACTCGTGTCGTATGCCATCCGCTTAACGGCTTGCCGATGGGCGCTCCTACAAGCCCTATCTTGTCGAACATCGTGAATTTCACCATGGATCATCGGCTAGCCCAGTTTGCAGCACGTCACAAGTTGGCGTATTCCCGGTACGCCGACGACCTGGCGTTCTCTCCTTTACCGCCATTCGGCCGGAACATCGTCACGGTGGATTCCCTCTTCGTGATCCGTGCCGTAAAGGCGATCCTCCACGATCATGGCTACGCCCTTCGGAATGGCAAGACTAGGGTTCTACGACGCAACCAGCGGCAGATCGTTACGGGCATAGTCGTAAATGGCGGCTGTGCCTTGCCCAGAGAAGTCCGGAAGCGGCTGAGAGCCGCCAACCATCGTCTGCTTGAAGGGGAGAAGCCGTTGACGCTCGTGAGCGAGCGTGGTGAACAAACACCAATGTCCCTATCGCAATGGAGCGGATGGAACGCCTACGCAGCGGTGATTGAGGAAGCCAAGGATCGGCAACGCAAGTACCTGAGAAAAATTAAAAAAGAAGCAGATTGGGAGCGATGGCGGATCAATCTTTTCGAGGAGGGTTTTCAGGAACGGTTCGCCGTCTTCAAAGAACAGGTAGCCCGTGAGGCGTTGCGCACGAAGAGTGCAAAGAAGATCGCCATCATCCTGAAACTTGAAGTCCAAGCACTCAAGGAGCACTGCCAGACTCGGATCGGACTTGAGAAGTTTGCACGCATGGATGCTGCTGACTTGGTGCAACGGGCGATGCCACCGCCGCCAACGTGAAGCCGACCCCCAGCCGTGTCACCAGCAGCGTTTCGTTTTTTAGCGTTTGATTAGCACCCCCAAACCCGCCGCAGAGCCGTATGGAGGCGTTGGGGGGATCGCCAAAAGGAGTAGGATAACCGCCACTAGAAGGATGCCATTTTGCCCCAACGGGAGCCGCCACATGATCCGCCTTGCCGCCATCGCCATCCTGGTTGGGCTGGCTTCACTC
>JAIXPT010000219.1 GCA_027486095.1 Planctomycetaceae bacterium
CGACGATCCGCAGCCGCCTGATCGCCGGTCGCAACGGCGGCAACTGGGCCGGCGCGACCGGCATCGGCTCAGTGGCCGCGCCCCCGGGGAGCAACCGGGCGATCGGCTACCGTGTGGCGAGCGGCACGCTGCGGATGGCATGGGCGTCGTTCGGCGATGCAAACCTGGACGGCAGCGTGAATTCCATCGACACGACGCTCGTCAACATGGCCCGCCGCTTCAATGCGGGCCCGGTGGCAGGGGTGAACTGGGCCAGCGGCGATTACGATTATTCAGGCGCGGTCAACAGCATCGACATCACCCTCATGAACACCACGCGTTTGTTCGGCCGGGGGTCGTACCAGGCGGCTCCGGTGACTGTCGCGTATACGCAGGCGAACGGCTGGAGCTCCGGCTTCAATGGCGACGTGACGATCCGCAACACGGGCGCGACGGCGATCAACGGCTGGACGCTGCAATTCGACCTCGATGCCACGATCTCCAACATTTGGAACGCCACGATCGTGAGCCGCGTGGGCACGCGCTACACGATCACAGCCGCCGCGTGGAACTCGACCATCGCCGCCGGTGCCGAGGTGGCGTTTGGCTTTCAGGCCGATGGCGTAGCCGGTGAAACGCCGCGAAATCGCCGGTTCAACGGCCTCGTGGTCTGAGGCGGGGCGGCGCAATTTCATGCGACACGCCGGGAAAAACCTTGGCGCAAAGGGCGGGACGACGTAGGATCCAAACAGCCTGGCGAGGGGATTCTCCTCGTTTCTTACGGCACGTTCGAAAGGGAAGCTACTGACCTCGTGCGAGATTCGACGCGGTGTGACCGGCTGAGCAGGCCGAGTTTCTCCGCGTGAGCGCACTCGAGGAGGTGGCGTGTTGCCGCGGCTGTGCCAGCCGTTTCCTCGGTGCTTCGTGTCGGGTTTCTCCACGAGCGGCCAGAGGGGAATGAAGCCATGAGATCCACGCTCGGTTCTTTCGCGCTCGCATGGTTGCTTGCCATCGGCATGGCCGCGCAGGCCATCGCGGTGCCGATCGTCAACGTCTACTACAACGCCGCGACGGGCAATCTCACGCTGCAAAACACCACGGCCTCGGCGGTCGGCTTGCTGAGTTACCAGCTGCTCACGCTGGGGAGCGGCGACATCGGGCCTGCGGCTCCGGGCGGTCAGGGGTATTTGACGGGCAGCGCGGCCGTGTTTCCGTCTCCGACTCCCGGCGTCACGACGTCCAACACCGAGGTGGGGATCAACGGGCTCTTCTCGGAGATCTATGCGGCAAACTTCAGCACTTCGGCCATCACGCTCGCCGCGTACCCGGGCTGGAGCGCGTCGAGCCCGCTCGGCCCGGTGGGTTCGTATTTCACCATCGGCACGGTCGCCGCCCTCGGGATGACACAGGCCGATCTGAACAGTCGCTTCATCACCGTGCCCGAATTGTCGCCGGGCGGACTGTCTGGCGCCGGCCAGTTCTTGTTCTTCTACGAAACATCCCCGGGCAACTTCTCGACCGGCACGCTCGGCGACGTCGTGGCGCTCGTCCCTGAACCCGGCACGCTCGCGCTGGCCGGCATAGGCTGCACCGTGGCCGCGTGGCTCACCATGCGGCGCCGAGGCAGCCGATAGCCCCGGAAAACACGTATTTCCACATGTCTGCCGTTCGGGCTCCCGTGCGGCGGCTCACGATCAGCCAAGGATGGCCACATGCACGCGCTACGACGTTCGGTGGGGGGGCAGGCGAGGCTCGCCTGCCTGATCGGGGCGTTCAGCCTGGCAGGGGAGGTTTTGCCTGCGCAGCCACCGGGATTCGGGCCGACCACAGCCGCACCGATGCCCGCGGCAGCCAGCTGGCCCGCCAGGCTTCCCGCGCGGATCTATGTGCTGCCGTTCGCCATCGACCCGGCCCTGCAGCAGCAGCTGCAGCAGTCGGCCACGCTCATCCCGCAGGGGCCGGTGCGGCAGATGATCTCAGGGCGGCCGCGGGTAACCGACATGGTGACGGGCTTCGACCGCAGCCAGCCGCCCGGGGTGGCGATCGCCAAGCTCGTCGCCGACGATCTTGCGCGCGTTGGCTACCCGATCGTGTTCTGGACCGACCCTGCCCCGCCGCCGGCCGACGGCTGGCGGCTCGGCGGCCAGGTGGTGGCGCTCGACGAGGGCAGCGCGGTGGCCCGCAATGCCATCGGCTTCGGGGCCGGCAACAAGAGCATCGGCATCGACGTGGGCCTGGCTGATCCCGCGACGGCGAACGGCCAGCCCTTTTTCATTCTCGACACGTCGGACCGTGGCCGGCTGACTCCCGGCACGGTGCCGCTGGCGGCGGTGGCTGGGTTCAACCCGGTCGTCGTGGCTGGAAAGCTCGTGGCCTCGAATAGCGGCCTGGCCGACATCACGCAGCAGCAGCGGCTGGCCGGCGAGATTGCCGCCGCCGTCTCGCAGGCGATCAACGAGCACATGCCCTCCGGCCCGCGCTGACGCGCCTCGTGATCTGCCCCCTTGGGCCCGCGCCTCGAAGTACCGGTGTCCAGCCGCGGTCGCCCCCGGCAAGCCGGTTTTCCCCGAGGAAAACCGCTCGGGACTGAAAACCGCGTAAGGCCGCGGAAGGTCATGTCTTTTCTTTGGAGCAGGTGTTCGGGGAGGGCGATCTCCCACGCGGTCGTTGTACAGGGTTTTTTCGGGATTCCTTTCTCTTCCGGGCGGGCATGCGATGAGTGTCAGGCCGAGGGCCGGGTTCACGCTGGTCGAACTGCTGGTGGTGATCGCCATCATCGGCACGCTCGTGGGGCTCTTGCTCCCAGCCGTGCAGACGGCCCGTGAATCGGCCCGCCGGTCGGCTTGCAGCAACAACCTCAAGCAACTCGGCGTCGGTTTTCATAACTACCACGATGCCAAGAAGGCGTTTCCATCCGGTGGCTACGGCACGTTCAACGCGGCCACGAACAGATTCGGGTGGTCGCAATGGGTCGAGTTCTTGCCCTTCATCGAGCTGAACGAGATCTACTCGAAGTTCGACTTCAAGACGCCGAACGTGGCTGGCGGGGCTTTCAATTTCGCCGAATTTTCCACGAATAACCAGGTCTGCCGGCAGGCGAATCTTCCTGTCCTTCGCTGCCCGTCGTCTCGGCTCGTCGGGCGATCGCATGCCGGCTTCCCGAACTCCCACTATTTCGGGATCGCGGGTGCCGTGCCGTTCGGCATGTTCACCAGCACGGCCCAGCTCACCACGAACTCCTCAGGCTGGGGTATCACGTCGAATCGCGGGATGATTCCGAACAGCCGTCAGGTTGGAGTCGTGTCGCCGCGGGGCGTAGACATGCGAATGTGCACGGATGGTACCTCGAAGACCTTGCTCGTCGGCGAAATCAGCGGTTTTATCTCCAATGCCGCCGGGACGGCCAAGGAGGATCGGCGCCCGGGAGTCTCGATGGGCTGGGCGCAGGGCGGGCGAGCTGACCACACCGGTGTGGGTCATTTGAACTCGGTCACGGTGCGGTATCCGCCCAATGCCCCGGTCGAGGGGCAGGATGGTGTCGGCGCGAACGGCTGGCACGTCTACCAGTATGGCAACTGCCCGCTCACCGCGGAGCATCTCGGCGGTGTGCAGGTGCTCGCAACCGATGGCGCCACCCGGTTCATCGGCGATGGGATCGCCATGGAGGTGCTGACGCTGCTGGCGGTTCGTGACGACAGCCTGAACATTCAAGCGGAATGAGGGGGCCACATGCCGCTCAATGGTGCCGTAGCGTTCCTGCTCACTTGCCTCGTAGGGCTGGTCGGCTGTAGTCGGCCGGCCGATGGATACTCCGGTCCCAGGGGGACGGTCGCCGGGAGGCTCGTCATCGACGGGCGGCCCGTTCCGAGAGGCTGCCAGGTGGTGTTCATGGCGACGCGCGGGAGTTTCATCGCCTCGGGAACAGTCGAGCATGACGGCCGCTACAGCCTGCTCTATCGCGTGGCTGAAGGGCTGCCTGTCGGAGAGTATGTCGTGCAGGTGGGCTTGCCTGCTGGTTGGGGGCCCGCGATCGCGGGTTCGGCCGGTGGCTCGCAGTCCACGGACGTGAACGAAATCAGCAAGGCATGGATCGCGGCGATGCCTTTCCCGGAGCGGTATCTCGCCGCCTCGACGAGCGGGCTCGAGTTCACGGTGCAGTCCGGCGAGAACACGGCCGACTTCTTGCTGGTGACAGGCCCCAAGCGAGACGCGGCATCGTGAGCCGGAGCTGAGAGCCATGCAGCCATCCCGAGAGTTCGTGACCGAGATCACGGCCTGCCAGCAGCGGCTCCAGGCTTTCATTCGCACGCTCGTCTACGACCAGGCGGCCGTCGATGAAGTGCTGCAGGAGACCAATCTCGCCCTCTGGGAGCAGGCGGAGAGATTCGCGCCGGGTACGAGTTTCATGGCATGGGCCTGCCGCGTGGCGTGGTTCAAGGTGCTCGAGCAGCGCCGCATTGCACGGCGACGAAGATGGGAGTTCGATCCCAAACTTCTGGAGTCGATCGCGGCCGAGGCCTTCGAGGATCTGGAAATCTTCGAGCGACAGGAACGTGCGCTCGTCGAGTGCGTCGCATCACTGCCTGAGCGTCAGAGGCGGGTGTTGGAAATGCACTATTTCGGACAGATGCACCTCGAGCAGATCGGAGCCACGATCGACCGCAAGGCGAATGCCGTGTCACAGCTGCTGTTTCGCATTCGCAAAGCGCTTCGCGAGTGCATCGAACGCCGGCTTGTCGAGAGCCCTGCCTGATTCACCACTCCTGGACCCCCATCGTTTCATCACTCATGGCGCCTACGCCCCACGAATTTTCCCGGATGCTTGCCGAGCTTGCCGATGGCACGATCTCCGACGCCGAATTCATGCGGCTCGAGGCAACGCTTCGGGCGGATCGTGCCGCTCGCGACGAACTGCGGGCGTGGATGGCGATGGAGGCCGCGCTGCCGAGGATTCTCGCTGGCGAAGACGCGGCCGGCAGTCGCCCGCCCGGCACGACGAGGCGGTGTGCTGACGGCCTGTGGCGGCTGGCTGGCGCGTGGCTCGTGCCCGTGATGATCGCGGCGGGTGGCCTGGCTGCGGCCGTGGCGTGGCGTAGCGATGCACGGCGGAAGGGTGAGCTGGTGGCGATCGCCGACGTAAGCCCCGACGCGGCGTGGCATGACAACGTGGTGCGGAAGCTCGGCGACAGACTTCCTTCCGGCGTGGTGCGGCTCGATCGCGGCGCGGCAGAGGTGCGGTTTGCCCGTGGAGCCGTCGTGTCGCTCAACGCCCCCGTCGAGTTCGAGGCGTTGGGAGACAACCGGCTGTTCCTGCGAAACGGCAGGATCACGTCGAGCGTACCGCAGCAGGCCCACGGCTTCACGGTCGTCTCGCCAGACGGCGAGGTCATCGATTTTGGCACTGAGTTCACGGTTGGCGTGGATCGGCACGGCAAGACCGACGTGTATGTCGTCTCGGGAGAGGTGGACGTGGCCGGCGGACACTCCGTGCTCGACCAGCGGGTGCGGCTCACGCAGGGTTTCGCCACCCAACTCGAAAAAACAGCGTTTGGCCGTCCCTGCATCACGCAGGAGCCGATTGTTCTTGATTCGTTCGAACGCAGCACGACGGGTGCGGTGGGCGGGCCGCTCGCGCTGCGGTGTACGAGCGTCGATCAGGAAGAGCGGGCCGAAATTCGGGATGGCGAGTTGCGCATTCCCATCGATGGTCGGCCGGGCCGCCGCTACCCGATCGCTCGCGTCGAGATGGAACACGATTTCTCGGTGCTCGTGGGCCGCCGGTCACACGTCTCGTTCAGGGCGGCCCTGCCGAACGTCGGTTCCGCACCGACCGAACGGTGGGCGGGCATCGCCGTCGATGACCGCCGTCATGCGGCCGAAATGGCCTACAAGAAGGAGGCTTGTTTCGCGGTGCTCGTGTCGCCGAGTTGGCAGGCACAGGTGCTCGTCAAGGGTCAGAGAGTCGCCGAGCAGCGGGTGTTTGCCCGTAATTCGGAAGCGATCGGGCCATATCAGATCGTCATAGTGCTCGACGACTCGCCTGCCAGCCGCAGGCTGTTTGGCGGCACGACGCTGACCGTGATGATCAACGGCATCGATATCGTCCGGGACCATCCGGTGGAACTCTGCGAAGTGCCCCGGATTCAGTTGCAGACGAACACCGTCAAAGAGGTGGGCGGGCATGGCTACGCCGTCATCGACGATGTCTGCGTGAGTGTCGAGGTTGCCGTAGACGGGGAGGGCATCTGATGGCAGGCCTCGTGATGCGGACAGTGGGCTGTGCCGTGCTGGCCGCAAGGGTGGGCTGCTTGTGGTTTGGCGCACACGGCTCGTGTGACGCCCGGCCGCTCGAGCGCATCGTCGTGCGCGAGGGGCGGTTCGTCGAGGCTGGGTCGGGAACGCCGTTCGTGCCGCTCGGGGTGAACTATTACCGGATCGGCAAGGAGCCCGGGAGGCAATCGCATGCGGCATTGTGCCAGGGCTCGTATGACGCGGCGTTCGTCGAGCGGATGATGGCCGCCGTGGCACACGAGGGCTGGAACACGGTGCGCGTGTTCCACAGCCATCAGGTCGGCCCTGACGGCCTCGTGGAGGCGCCTGAAGGAGGCGAGATCAGCGGCAGCTACCTGGCCAACGTGCTGCATTTTCTGCGGTCTGCACGGGCCCATGGCGTGCGGGTGATTTTCACGTGGGACACGTGGCTGCCCGATGCGAAGGTCTGGGCGGCTCGGCCACTGCCGACACCCTGGGAGGCAGTCTTCGACGCCCGTCCTCAGGCACGGCAGGGCGTGAATGCGTTTCGATTGGCGGTCGAGCCGGTGCGGAAGCGTGCGGCAAGCGGTGTGGCGCTCGTGCGCGCGATCAGGGCAGCAGATCCCTCACTGCTGCCGGTCGTGCTGGCTTGGGAAATCGAAAATGAGGTGCGCTTCGCCGCGGATCACGAGCCATTCGTGACTCGTCGGCCCGATTACACCTTCGCCGGTGCGGCCTTCGATCTTTCCACCGATGCAGGGGCTCAGGCGCTGATGGATGCGGCAATCGAAGCCTGGGCGTCTGCCTGTGCCGACGCCATTCACGAAGCCGATTCCGCAGCCCTCGTGTCGGCGAGCGTCTTCACGTTTGCAGCCGTCGGCCGGCACGGCCCCGGGGCCCTGTCGCGCGACAAAACCACAGACGACCGAATCCCGGCTGCCCCACGTGCGCTGCTGCGCTCGCGGCTCGACTTCATCGACATCCATCTGTATGCCAATCGCGGTCCGATCGACCGCCTCGAGGAAGACGTCGCAGCGACCCTCGCCTCGGTCGAGTTCGCCGACGTGCGCCGCGAAGCAAGGCAGTATGGCAAGCCGATTCTCGCAGGCGAGGTAGGTGTGTCCGTCGGTGCGATGCGAAGGCCGCCCGATTGGCAGACGATCCACCACGACGTCGGTGAAGCGTTGTTCGGCAGGCTGGCGGCCGTCGTCCGTGAGCAGGGGTTTGCAGGTGCGCTGATCTGGCACTACGGCAATCCCGACAGTCAGGCTGACGAGCAGTTTCCGGCCGTCAGTTTACATCCGGGATACGGCGCACGACTGCAGGCCGCCTGGCGGTGAAAAAGTGTGTTGATGCAAATAGATCGTTCGATTCGTGGTTTTTCGATCCGATTCGGTTCTCATATCTCTTGCAAACGAGTGTTTCCATGACACCCTCTCGTGCTCGTGTTTTCCTCCTCACGGCCATCGTGTCCGTTGTCGGCGCGGCATCCTTCGTGCAGGCCCAGGACTTGTATTACGACACCAATGGCACCACGCTCGGCTTCGGCGGTTTCGCTGGCACATGGAACGGCAGTACGTCGATCTTCAACACTGATCCGACGGGCGGCGGCGGCGGGTCGTTTCTCACGACCACGGGCTCGGCAAACAGGCTGTTTTTCGCGGGGAATGGCACAACCGGGGCAATAATCGTAGGGGGCACTCACACGGTGGGCGCCATTGATTTTGCCAACACCGCCAATCTCGCCGCCCTGAGAATCGGCACCGCCGGCGGCGCGGCGGGCAGTCTCACCGTCACGGGATCGATCACGGATTCCGGGGCCGGTAGCTCAGACATCCGGATCGTGAATCTGACTGCCGCGAATGCGGCGAGCATCCTCACGGCGAGCGCGGTCACCACAGGCGTGATCAGTTTTGCCGAGGAGGCGTTTACAAACCCCCAGTTTTGGACCACCGGATACGACATCACGGTGGCTACGCAGTTCACGTTTGGGCGGGGCAACGGCAATTTCACGTACACCCAGAATGCCGGCACCGTGACGGTCAACGACCTCACCCGGGGTGTGTCTTTCAATACGGCGTCAAACAGCACGTCGGCCACCCGGACGCACTCCTATGTCCTGAACGGCGGTCAGGTTCAAGCGGCGGGTTTCGGCGTGAATCTGATCAACGACGGAAACAACAATACAGCAGACCAATGAAGTTCCACAGCGCGGTTGGAATTCAACAACGGCACGATCCGCAACGTGGCGTCGGGCGGCACGCTGCTTTTCCAAAACGGACTGTCGTTCAACACCTTCACCGGTACTTCAGGCACCAAGGACATGCAGTACAACACCCGCCTGCCGTTGACGGTGGCCTTGTCGCAAACCGGCACCCATACCCTCGACGCCAACGGTGCTGGCAGCACGATCACCGTCACGCCAGGAGCGCAGTTCGTGAACAAGGCGGGTGAGAGCGGATCACTCCACAAAACGGGCCTGGGATCACTGGTGTTCACCGGCGGCGGCCCCGTCGCGGTCAACTCCTACACCGGCACCACCACGGTTGCAGCGGGGCTCGTGTCCACCGATTACAACCGCATCGCCGGACAGGCGGCGAGCGGCGGCACAGACAGCCTGAGCAATGGCTACAGCGCGGCTTCCCACCTCGTCTTGAACGGCGGCAACTACTCGCTCGTGGGCCGCGGTAGCGCCGCCGCCACGACGGTGGCGGGCGTGACGCTCAACGGTGGAACCGCCGCGAGCAGCCTGAATGTCACCGTGCCCTCCACGGCCGGGCTCGTCATCGGGCAGGCGGTGACACATGCCAATCTGCCCGCCGGCACCTACATCCGCACAATTCTCAGCGGCACCACGATCGAGCTGAATGCGATGAGCACGAGCACGACGAGCCAGGCGGGCCAGACGCTCGCGTTCGGTGCGGCCAGCTTCAATAACAGCCAGACGATCAGCAACGTCACGCTCTTGCAAAGTGCGACCGTCACCGTGACGCCGGGGCCTGGAACGTCCACCACGCTCTTGAGCTTCGGCAATCTCACCGGCGCCGGGGGGCTGACGAAGTCGGGTTCCGGTGTGCTCCAGATCACTGGAAGTGTCGCCTACACCGGCCCGACACGCATCGACGGAGGGATACTCCAGTATGCCAGCGCGAGCAACGCGACGCTCAGCAGCGCGATCACCGGATCGGGTACGTTCATGATGAATGGTCTGGGAACCCTCACGGTGAGTTCGACGACCGCCGGAGCCAATGCCTTCAACGGGGCGGTGATCGTCCAGAGTGGAACACTGGCTAACGGTGCCGGGGGCAAGGGGCTTTTGTCGGCATCGTCATTCGTCGTCAACAGCGGCGCGGTGCTGCAGACTGCTGCGGATGGCCTGGGGTATGGTTCCGGTGTGGCAAACCTCACGGTCAACGAGGGCGGCACGTTTCGGGGGGGCGTGCAAGCGATCAGTAATCTGACGTTGAACGGCGGAACGCTGGACGGGGTGGGCAGCTTTCTGGGGGTGAACTTCGCGCTTCACCAGAACGTCACGGTAGGCGGGTCTGCCGCATCGACCATTCGTGGAGATGCTGGAATCGCTCTGAATGGCTACGAGGCCGCCGCCGGCGGCACGCGCACCTTCACGGTGGCCGATGCGACCGGGAATGCCAACGCCGACCTGATCGTTTCTGCCGTGGTGCGGAACGCCTTCGGCCCGAGCGGCAACCAGGCCAACCTGCAGAAAGCTGGCTTGGGCACCATGTTGCTTTCGAGCAGCAATGCCTACACCGGCTCGACGCAGGTCAGCGGTGGCACGCTTGTCGTCGATGGGAGCATCGTCAGCAGTTCCGGCGTGCAGGTGGCTGCCGGGGCCACGCTTGCCGGCTCCGGCCGGGTGAGCGCCCTCAGCGGAGCGGGCCGGCTGAATCCAGGTAACAGCCCCGGCATCCTCACGGCCACAACGGTGGATCTGGGCGGAGGCTTGGACTTCAGCTTCGAGTTCACCGGCACGGGTAGCCCGGTGTGGAGCACCGGTACGGCGAGCGTGAACGACGTGCTCCGGCTGACCGACACCGTCGCTCCCTTCGCCTCGACCGCGGCGACGGTGTCAAACGTCTTTGACATCTATTTCGGGGTTGCCGTCGTCACGGCCGGCGACCTGTTCAACGGTGGGTTCTTCGCTGGGCCGGCCGACTTCTCGGACAGCGTGGCGAATGGCACCTATAACTACTACGTGCGCGGCGACGGCGCGGGTAGCCATGCTTTCAACGGCGTCTCCTACTACACACTTACAGAATACAACGCGATCAGCGGCACCGGGTTGACGGTGAATCACGGCACGGTGGCGGTCAGCGGGGCGAATTTTGCGGCGGGCGGTGTGAACGGATATGCCCAGCAATTCGTCGTGGTCCCGGAGCCCTCGGCCTGTGGCTTGTTGGCGGTCGGCGGGGCTGGCCTGTGGCTGCTACGCCGTAAACAGCAGGGAAAGCTCGTGCCTGGTGTGGTCCGCAAGCGCGGGTAACGGAGTAGGCCTGATCCCGCAGGAAGGGCGAGTACTGCCGGCTTTGTACAGACCAGGCGAAGCGACGCCAGGCGGTCCCACATGTGCGTGACGCCCTCGGCCGCGATGAGGTGACCGAACGCCGGGGCAGGCGCCTGCCATGACCGGGTGTCTTCTCCGTCTGATTTGCGCGGGTTGCTTGTGAGCCTTGCTTCCGCAATCGGCTGCGTCATGGGAAGACGCTGGCTTTTCGTCGGCTTACGATGACGTGGGCAGCGCTTCTGCACACGGTGTTTCCGATTCATGAACACGCTTATCCTGCAATTTCTGCTGCTCGCGGCGATCGTGGCCGCA
>JAIXPT010000233.1 GCA_027486095.1 Planctomycetaceae bacterium
CGAGCGTCTCACGGGCCCATGCCGCCGACTCACCGGCCGCCCCGCCGCCGAGTTGCTCGATCTGGGAGACGAGTTTCGCGGGCCCGGGCCAGGCGGCGATCGTGGGCATCGCCGGCGTCGCCTCGCCGGGCGCCGCGGTGACCGTGGCGTCGCTGCCTCGCTCGCGGCCGAGAATGCGCTCGCCTACCCGGAGCCGTGGCCGGAAGCCGAGGCGGGGCGCCGGCACGGTCGGTTTGATCGCCGGATGCACCAGCGGCACGTCGGACCAATTCACGCTGTCGGGATCCACCCACTCCTGGCCCGGGAGCGGAGCGGCGCCCAGACGTTCATCCCTGACCGGCTCGTCGTGCGCCATCGGGGCCACGCGCGGAGGTGGGGCGATCCGGCGCGGCAGGGGCGGCTCGAGGGCTGCGGCGGGCCGCGCGGCCTGGACCCGTGTCACGAGCGCGCGGAGCGATTCGGGCGCGGGGGACGATGCTGCGGCGGGCGCGGGGGTGACCGCTGGCGCGGTTTCGCCGGCCAGGGTCTTGGCAGGCACGGCTTCGCTCGTCGGATTCCCGCCGGGCACATGTTCGGGAATCGCAACGATCACCGGCGTCGCCACGATCGCGGGAACCTCAGGATCGCTCGCCGCGGCCGTTGCCTGCGGATCGGCAGAAGCCCCAGGCGGCGTTTCCGCGAGCGCTTCACGGGCAGCGACCGCCGCCGCCTGCAGGGCGGAGCCCGTGGTCGCGGCAGCCGCCGGCGCATTGAGTGCCAACCGTTCGGGCCTTTCTGGCGCCGGCTGTGGAGCGAGCGTCATGGCCGCGGCGGGAGCCGGGCTGCCCGGCTCGTCGAGCCCGAAAAACGGCTCGGGAATCGGCTCCCATGCCCGCGGCGCAAAAATGCCCGCCGCGAGCAGCAGCCCGGCGACGAACGACGAGGCGACGATTCCGCTGGCCCTGGTATCCGACATGCCCCATCCCTGCCGCCCGCCGGCGCCGTGCCCGTATTCCGCCCACGTGCCGGCTGCCTAGGCTCGATCCCTGCAGGTGGATCGTCAGGCACGACCCGAAAAATCGATTCAGGCAGGCCGGCGCGTCAGGGTCTGCCGCCGAGCGGGCGGCTCCTGGCAATTCAAGAAGACTGGGCAAGCCGCGGCTCTTCCAAGAGCGCCGTCCAGGCATCGACGAGGATCGGCAGATAAGCATTGCGCTCGATGCCGTCGAGGGCGTCGAGCGTGTGGGCGAGGCAGGTCGCGGCCCGCTCGCCGTCGCCATGCCACGAGGCGACCGCCGCGGTGAGCGCCGCCTCGGCCGGCTGCTGGCCCGTCGCGTCTTGCCTGATCGCCGCTCTGAAAAAATCCAGCGCCGAGTCGAGCACCGTCCGCAGCCGGGCCCGCCGGGGAGGCGCCTCCTTCCCGGCCGCATCGACGACCGCGAGCACCTCGCGGGCGAGATCGACGCCGCGGAGCGGCCGCGTGCCCAAAATCCGAAACAGCGCCGCGCGAAACGCCATCAGCTCGTCGTCGAGCAATTGCCGGGCGCGGTCGAGGCTGCCGCCGGCACTCGCCGCGCACGCCGCCAGCCGCTCTCCGTCGAGCTGGCGGGCAGCGGGCTCGCCGCGGAGCACGCGCACGATCTCGTCGGCAGCGAGCGGCCGGAACCGCACGATCTGGCAGCGGGAGCGGATCGTGGGCAATTGCCGCTCGAGCGCCGTGCCCACGAGGATGATCACCGCCTCCGGCGGCGGCTCCTCGAGCGTCTTGAGCAGGCAGTTGGCGGCCTCTTCTGCAAGCTGATCGGCGTCGAGGATCACCGCCACCTTGCGGCCGCCGACGGCCGGCTTGAGCAGCAGCCGCCAGCAGAGCCCTTCGCGCATCCGATGGTCGGCGTCGCCGATCAAGAGATCGATCGGAATCGTCGCCTTGTCTTCGGGCTTCTGCACGACGTCGATATCAGGATGGCTGCCGGCCTCCGCCTGCACGCACGACGCGCAAGATTCGCATGCCACGAGCCCGGCCCGCGGCGCCGCGCACGTGAGCGCCTTGGCGAGCCGGCGGGCAAACATGCCCTTGCCGACGCCCGGCGGGCCGATGAAGAGGTAGGTGCCGGCGACGCGGCCGCGGGCGTGCGCCCGGGCAAACTCCGCCGCGATCGCGTCGTGCCCCTCGATGCCCTGCCACGCCATCATGTCACCGGATCTCGGGGAAGCGTGCGGCGAGCGCGTCGCGCAGTCGGCCGGCGACGATGTCCGGCTCGGCGGCCGCATCGATCACGGCGATATGTTCGGGATCGCGGGCCGCCTCCGCCAGATAGCCGGCCCGCAGCCGGCCCCGAAACTCATCGCCTCGACTCTCGAGCTTGTCGAGCGGCCGATCGAGCCGGCGGGCGGCTGTCGCACAATCGATGTCGAGCAAGAGCACGCAGTCGGGCGCGAGCCCTCCGGTGGCGACCGCGCCCACCCGGCGGATTACGTCGGGGTCGAGGCCGCCGGCGTGCCCCTGATAGACGATGTTTGCGAGCAGATAGCGATCGGAGACGACCCACTCACCGCGGGCGAGCGCCGGCCTGATCACGTCGGCCACGAGCTGGGCACGGGCGGCCATGTAAAGGAGCATCTCGCTCGCGGGGGCGAGGTGAATCTCGTGACGATCGAGCAGGATCGCGCGGATCGCGTCGCCGGCGGGCGTGGACCCCGGATCGCGGCAGGTGGTCACGGTGCAGCCGTGCGATTCGAGCCAGCCCACGAGCGGCTTCACCTGCGACGACTTGCCGGCGCCGTCGATGCCGTCGAGCACGAGAAATTTGCCGGCCGGGGTCATGGCCGCTCCTGGGCAGAGCCGCTCTGCGGCGGGCGGCGGGCCGCGGCGAGCAGGGCCGCGAGGCCGAGCGGATCGGCGGGATCGAGCGCGGCGGCCTGCCGGACGACATTCTGGGCGAGCGTGAGCTTGCCGGTGGCCACGAGGCAGTGCACGAGCCCCTTCGCCGCCTCGAAGAAGGGCTTGTTGCCGGCGAGCGCGTAGGGAAGGGGCCGGGGGCTGCCGGCGGCTTCGAGGGCCCGCAGGCCGAGCTCGTAGGCGCGGCCGAAGTGGCCGCGGGCGAGCTTCGGATCCTCGCTTTCCAGCGCGATCAGCCCGAGGTGGAGATGGGCCTCGAGAAAATCAGGGCACTCCGAGAGCAGCCACACGAGCTCGTCGCGGGCGATCTCCGCCTCGCCGGCGGCCACCATCGCCTCAACTTCCTCGATGTCGTCGCGCCGCTTGCGGGC
>JAIXPT010000380.1 GCA_027486095.1 Planctomycetaceae bacterium
GCGGCGAGGCGGTCGGGGATCGCCCGCAGCCGCTCCGTGAGGCGGTCGGTGTCGGGGTCGGCGAGCGGCTCGACGGGCCGCGTGAGCGTGGCGATCGCCGCACCGTCGCGGGTGATCGAGAGCGCCGTGCGGCCGGCGGGCGTAGGGCTGAATGAGATCACATCGGTCTGATCGGGAAAGGCGACCGTCACCGCCGTGCGGCCGGCGTCCCACGTGGTCGTCGGCAGCGGATCGCCCATGCGAAACGCGTGCATGAGCACCTTGAAGTCGGGAGCGACGGCCCGAGTCGTGAGCGAGAGCAGCACGAGATTCTCACGCGGGGCGACCGCGATCGGCCGCCGCTCACCGCGGCAGTCGAGCACGCGCACGAGCAGGGCCGGCTGGCCAGGCTTGACCGCGCCGGCGGCATCGAGGCTGGCAGAGCCGGTGAGCAGCACGTCGCCCTCCATGCCGAGCCCGGCCTGCGGGCTCACCTGCACGACGTCGGCCGGCAGCGTGAGATTCCAGTCGTATCCCGTCGGCAGCGGGTCGCGCTGCACGTCGTCTACCACGAGCACGTAGGGGCGCGGCCCGCGCACGAGGCCCGCCGTGCGGAAGGCCCGCAGTACGGGGGCGTTTGGCTGCCGGATGACGGGCGTGAGTTCGCCGCGCGGCGCGATCCAGGAGGGGCTCTCGGCGAGCGACCGCTTCGAGAGCTCGTGGTCGGTCTGCGTCCAGGCGAAATCATTGAACGACTGCTTCACGAGCGACCACGACGCGCCGGTGTCTACGGTGCCGGCGGCGACGTCGGCCCGCGACACAGGCTGGCCCGCGAGGTTTTTGGAGGCCGAGGCCCAGACCCAGTCCCAGCAGTATTTCGCATCGCCGGTCATGAATGTGGCCAGCGAGCCGTCGCTCACATCGACCACGCGGCCCGGCGTCGTCTCCGTCTGTTCGGCGCCGTCGATGAGCACCGTGTTCATGGCCCAGCCGCCGATGTCCTTGCGCGGAATCGTCACCCAGGGGCGGCCCTCGGCAGCGAGCATGATGCCGTTGCGATCTGGATAGGGGTGGCCGCCGCTGGCGCCGCGGACGTGCATCGTGAGAAAGGTGGCGTCGGCATCCCACGAGGAGCGGGCCATCGCGAGCGCGCGTTGCCCACAGACAAACGAGAGCGGCAGGTCGAGGTCCTCCGCGCGGAGCGACGGGTCGAACGTCGTGGCGAACAGGGCCGACGTGACCACTTCATTGACGATGTGGTGGAGTGAGCTGGGCAGACGGCGGTAATCGTCGCCGACATGCGCGCGGTAGACGAAGTCGAGTGATTTGTCGTCGGGAAAGAGATACTTCGCCATCACGAGGTCGCCCGGCGTGGTGAGCCCCTCGCCCATGCCGCCGAGGATGTCGAACACGGCATAGGAGCCGCGGGCCGGGAGCATGGAGCGGGCCAAAAAAGACGCCAGATAGCGGCGCGGCAGCGGATGCCAGGTGAGGGGCTCGAGGCCGAATTCCGGGGCGATTCTGTCCATGGCCACGGCCGCGTCGAGGCCGAAGAGCAGCTTGCCCTCGCCCTCGTAGGCGGCACCCGAATCGAAGAACGAATAGGTGTAGAAATTCCGCCAGCCGCGGTAGAGCCCGAGAAACTTGAGGTCGTTGAAGCCGGGCTCGCCATGGAGCGCCACGAGGTCCCACACCCAATAGTTGAAGCAGGCCCAGTTGCTGCGGCTGGCCTCGGCGTCGTTGAAGGTGCCGTAGTTGTCGTTCCAGGCCGAGATCGTCACGAGCTCGTCATGGACCATTTGCCGCTGCTCGGGCGTCATGAAATTGAAGAGAAAGTCGTAGATGAGGCCGAGGTTTGCACACGCGAGGCGGGGTGTGGAAGGCTTCGGCGGCTGGCCCGGGGCCACGGGCTTGTCGTCCTTGGCACGCCGCTCCTGTTCGAGCTTCACGGCCGTGGCGACGGCTGCGGCGAGCGTCTTGCCGCCCGCGGCGTCGTCTTCGATCAGGCAGCGCAGGGCCTCGACCGACGCCCCCTTGAAAAACGTGGCGGGCGGATCCTTCTCGTAGGTCTTCGCGGGCCGTTGGCCGGCGGCGAGGAGCGCGTAGTAATTCTCGCGCTTCGGGCCGTAGCCGCCGACGCGAAACACCGGCACCCGGCCATGCGTGCCTTGGTTGCCCCGCTCCCAATCGGGCTGGGCGTAATCGGCCTTCTCGTCGTAGGTGAGCTTCACGGCGTTGGCATAGCAGAGCAGGTTTTTCCAGGCTTCGGCCGCGCCGCGATCTTCCTTGATGCGGCGGCGGATGGCGGGGAGATCTTCGGGCGAGAAGAAGATCCGCGGATGCACGCCGCCGGCCGGCACGCGGCCGACGGAGCGCACGCCCTGCCCGGAGAACTCGACTTTCGTGGAGCCGAAATCCTTGGGCTTGAACCCGGCCCAGGGCAGGGGATCCTTGCCGTGATACGACCACACCGTCTTGTCGCCGTAGGCCGAGGCCTTCACGAGCGGGTCGATGTCGTCGGCGCTGGCGACGCCCCCGAGTGTTGCGAGCAACAGGGCGCTCAGCGCCGCGGTCGTGGTGGTCGGGATCACTTGCTCTCCTGAAAAAGTGCGAAGTCGAAGGTGTTGCGTCCCTGTTTCACGTCGGCCCGAAGTGGGGAGCGTGCGGAATTGGCGTACTCCGCCGGCGTGAGGCGGCGAATATCGCCATCGGACGGCAGCAGCTCCCAGCCCGCGGCCTCCGCAGCGATCGCCTCGGGAGAACCGGCCCGCACGAGCTTTTCCACCGTCACGCGATACTCGCCCGGCGTCGTCCCGCCGCCGTACTTCTTGCCGACGGTCGCCGACAGACGAAAACGCCCGGTGGCGTCGGTCATGCCGGCCGCGGGCAGCCCGCCGCCGAGTGGCGTGAAGCACACGGTGGCGGCTGCCAAGGGCGTGCCGTCGAGCGTGACGATGCCTTCGACGAGCTGCACGTCGGGGCCGCCGCAGCCCGCAAGCGCCAGGGCCACCATGGCCCCGAGCCACTTCGCGGCCCCGAAAGAGCCAGCTGCCGCATGATGCAGGTCACTCATTGCGGCCCGATTCTCCACCATTGATCGTGCCGAGCGCTCCCCACACGCCGCGAATGCTGGGGCCGCCGTAGCCGGGGCTCGGAACAGTGTTCACGGCGCCGCCCGTGGCAGTCGTCGTGGCGGTCGGACTGCCGGCGTCGATATTGTCGCTCACGAAGCGGGCGCTCCCGTCGCACATGGCCGCCATCGCGCCGCCGGGATGGAAGCTGCTGGCCGGGATCATGTCTACGTTGTTGCCGTCGAAACAGCGCGGGCTGTTCGGGGCTGCGATCGTGATCATGCCGGTGTATTGCGAGCGGGCGTCGCCCCATCTGGCGCCGCACCGCAGGGTCGTGCCGCTCGTATACGTGCCGTTCGGGCCAATGAGAGCCAGGCACGCCGCCGGGGGCGTCGAAGGGATGCCGTCACTCAGCGGGCTGAGAATCCCGAGCCCGGATTGCAAGGACGTGGCGTCGCGGCCGTTGATCGTCACCTCGGCCAGGAGCACTGTTTTCGCCGTGCCATCCGAGATCTGACCGACTCGGGTGGCGAAGGGCGCCGTGTTGTCTACGGTGGACGACGAGACGGGGACGCCGCCGGTCGCATAAAAGCGACTCGGCGGAATAGCCTGCGTGCCGGGGCGGAACGGACCTCGGCGATAGGGGCGATCGTTGCGGGATACGAGATCGCCGGTGTTGGCGTGGTAGCTCGTCATACCGAGGCCGTTCTCGACCGGAAGCCGCGTCGGGTCGGACGCGCACAAGAGCGTCGTGATCTGGGTTCGCATCGGTGCCCGCCCCTGGTAGGTGCCGGAATCCCACGGCGCCTTGTTGCCCGTCGTCGCGAACACGAGCACATCGTCGTAGAGGCGTTGCTCTTCGAGATAGGGCAGGGCGTGCACCACATAGCTCCACCACGACCAGTTGTTGGCATTCCGCCGGAGCAGATCGAAATCGTGGCTCAAGGGGGGCAGCTTTTTTTTGGCACTCTCGTATTGAAGCACGGCGAGCGCCACCTGCTTGATGTTGTTGCCGCAGGCGAGCCGGCGGCCCGATTCACGGGCGGCCTGCACGGCCGGCAGCAAGAGGCCCACGAGCACGCCGATGATCGCGATCACCACGAGCAGTTCGACGAGCGTGAAGCCTCCCGCGGCACGCCGTTGCGATTGCATGATGACGCCACCTGCAGGCTTCAGCCCTGAACTTTTCCCGAGACTCGGCGGCGGGCCCGCGCGATGCCAGCGAGCGCGAGGCCGCTGACCGCGAGCACGATCACGCCCGGCTCGGGCACGATCACGTATTCGATCGTCAGGTCACCGCCCGACGACGCGACCGAGAAGCTCGCGTCGGGCCGTTTCGAGGCGAGCGACGCGCCCGTGGCATCGGTGCCCACGAGCAGGCTCGTGAACAGGCTGCCTCCCCAGGTGGCCGCACCGCTCACGTCCACGAGGGTCCACGACCGGCTCTGCGCCCAGAAGGTGTCGTCCCAATCGACCGTCGAGGTGCCGGCCGTGCCGAAGTCGAGCTGGAGCGTCGCGCCCGCCGCGATCGAGAGGGCGCCACCGGTGAGATCGATGCCGTCGTACAGCGTGCCGCGATCACCGGCCGCCGCCGTGTTGCCCCAGAGCTCCCAGAGCGTGGTCGAAGAGGCCGCGAGATCGAGGCCGGCCGACTGCGTGAGAATTCCGGGAGAGTTGCCTGGTGAATACAGGCCGGAGACGCTCGTGAGGCCGCCGATGCTGCCCGAGCCACCGAGCGTGGCCCCCGCGGCCACGGTGAGCGATCTGGAGCCGAGCACACCGTTTACGAGCAGTCGGCCGGCATCGACGGCCGTGGCGCCGGAATAGGTGCTCGAGCCCGAGAGCGTGAGGCTGCCGAGGCCCTGCTTTCGCAGCCCACCGCCGCCCGTGATCCCGACGGAGAGCGATGTGTCGAAGCCATTCGTGTCGATGCGGCCGCCACCGGAGCCGAGCTCGAAGCGCACGGGGGCGTTGGACCCGGTTGACAGGGCGGCGACGGCGTCGGCGAGCCGGATCGTGCCGCTGCCGCTGAGCACGACGCGGCCGTAGCCAGTGTTCGTGCCAGTCGTCTGCTCGAAGCCGCGGCCCGTGAGCAGCGTGCCACCAGAGAGAGCGAGCGTAGACACCGCGCCGCCGGTCGGAGATCCGTTCACCAGGATGGTGGACGTGCCGCCGTATGTCAGCGTAGCACCGGTTCGAACCGTCATCGTGGGGCTGTTCACGCCGCCTTGGGCGGCGATCGTGAATGAGCCGCTCTGCAGCCATGTGGCGCCCGACTCCATCGACACATTGCCCGACCGTCCCACAAAGAGCGAGCCATCGTTCGTGCCGCTGCCCCGCATGACGAGCGCCTGGGTGCCGCTCGTCGTCGAGCCGATGCTGCCGACTTGGAGCGACCGGCCGGCGGCGATCGCGACCGTCGAGCCTGCGTCGAACGTCACCGTGCGCGAGACGGTGGAGCTCGTGCCGATCTGCCAGCCGCCGTTCGCCGCCGTTTGGTCGCCCTGCACGATGATCGCCCCGGTGCCGGTTTCGGCCGTCGTGACGCCGGCCTGCGTGATGCCGGTGTAAGTGTTGGCCCCGGTGATCGTCACCGCGCCGTTGCCGAGTTGGACGAGCGAGCCGGTGCCGCTCACGGCATTGGCGAAGGTGAAGGCGTCGGATCGGTTGAAGCCGAGCGAGCCGGCGTTGACGATGGTGCCTGTCACGGAGCCTGCCGTGCCGCCGTCGCCGAGCGTGAGCCGGCCGGCTGTGATCGTGGTTGCGCCGCTGTAGGTGTTGTCGGCGCCGAGGGCGAGAGCGTTGGTGCCAAGTTTCACGAGGGAGATCGCACCGTTTGGCGTGTTGCCGAGCGCTGTGGCCACCGTGCGGTTGCCCGCCGCGGTGTCGAAGCCCAGCACCGAGCCGGCGGCCAGGTTCGTCGTGCTCAAGAGCGTCGAGAGGCTCGCATCGCCCACGCCATTGCCCACGGCGAGCGTCGCCCCGCTTGCCACCGAAAATCGGCCGTTCGTATCCCAGCCGGGCAGCGAGTCAGTGGAGGCGATCGTGATGCCGCCGGCCGACACCGTCGTCGTGCCGCCATATGTATTGCTGCCGCCGAGCACGAGCATGCCCGGGCCTGTCTTCGAGAGTGAGCGGCCGGCACCGGAAATATTGCCGCCGAGGGCGAGCCGGGCCGCCGAGCCCGACACGCTCGCGGTCAGATCGCTCAGGAGCGCGATCGCCACGTTCACCGTGCTCCCCACGCTGGATGTATCGGCGATCGAGGCTGCCCCGCCGGCGAGCGAGTTGTCGATCACGAGTGAGCCCGCGCCCGAGATCGTGTAGCTGCGGGTCGTGGTGCTTGAAAACTGGAGGCCGGCGATGTTACGCGTGCTGGCGAGGCCGACGGCGATCGCGCCGGAGGAGCTCGACGCATCGGCGAAGACGGCAAGCGCGTTCGAGGCCTGCGTGGCCGGTGAGGGCGTGGAGCCGGGATCGAAATTTTGCCACGATGCGGCATTGGCCGCGTCCCACGAGGCGTTGTTCGCGCCCGAGAACGCATTCGTGGTCTTGTAGCCGCCGAGGGCCGTGGTGCGGGCGGCCACGCTTGTGAGCCCACCAGTCGTCGCCGTCGAGCCCGCAGTGTTCGTGGCGACGAGCAGCGACGAGATGCCGTCGGCCAGCACGATGCGGGCGTTGCCGCTCGAGGCCGTCATTTGATTCGTGAACTGCCCGGTCGCACCAGCCGCCGTGCCGACCACGATGTTGAACTTCGTCGAGGTGTCGGCGGGCGGGGTGTAGCCGTTGAGCAGGCTCACGGCGAGCCGGCCGCCAAACGAGGTGCTGCCCGTCACCGCGAGGTTGTCGTAGGAATCAATCGAAGTGTTGTGGAACTGGCTCGCAGCGGCCGTGCCGCCGATGCCGATCGCCAGCACACCGGAGTCGATCTGGTAGTTGCCGGTGATCGTGGTCTTGCCGGTGTATTGCGCGCCATTGAACACTTCGCCCGGGGCCATCACGGACGTCGCCCCGCCCTGAAACAGCGTGCCGGTGCCGGAGTTGACGCCGTTGTTGCTCGTGAGGAGCGTGCCGTTGTACGACTCGACCGTGAGCCGGCCGCCGGTCCAAGCGAAGGTATTTGAGCCGCCGGCCAAGAGCGGCCAGGTGTTATTGGGCACCGCGATGCCTCCGAACGACCGGAGCACGCCGCCGCTGAGTGCATACGTCGAGGCATGCGCGGAGGAACCACTGCCGATCGCGAGTTGCCTGAACTGCTGAGAACTGACCGTTGCGTTTTCCGGAAGGCCCACGGTCACCTCGCCGCCCGTCTGGGTAAACGTCGAGGGGCCAGTCGTTGCCGGAACGGCGCCGAGCGCGAATGACGCCGAGAAGCCTGAATTCGTGTTTGGAGAGGTGATGAAATGCCCGCCGCTCACGCTGTAGGTGATCGTGCCGGACGACTGTAGATCTCCGCCGAGTGCAGTACTGTTGACCTTGAATGTGCCGGATGAGACGTTGATCGCTCCGCCAGCGCTATTGAAATAGCGGCCGCCTGCAACCGTCACGGTTGCCCCTGCAACATTCCAGGTGCCCACGGTGTTGCTCGCATTGCCCGGCCCACCGAAATAGAACGACCCCGAACCAAAGTGAGTCGTAGATGCCACATTGGAATTGGCGTAGTCAAAGACGTAGACACCGCTTCCTTGCAGGGTCAGCGTGCCCGTGGAATTGTTCGTCAACGTGCGGAACAGATTCGCCCCCGCAGCGAGATTCAAGGTCGCGTGCCCCGTGCCGTCTTGGCTTAAGTAGCCGCCGCCGGCCGTGCCGCCGACGGTCGCAGACAGCGTGAACGTGTCGGTGCGATTGAGCGAGAGCCGGCCGTTCTCGAGGCGGATCGTGCCCTGCACGTCGCCCGTCGCATCGTTGTTGCCCACTCGCAAGATGTTTGAATTGCCGCCCGAGCCGCCGTTGAGGTGCACCGTTTTGCCGGCTGAACCGATCGAGGCGCCCGCGGCTCCGCCGACGAGCGTGATGGTGCTTGCGGTTTGTGCGTTAGAGCCACCGCCGATAAAGGTGTCGCCTGTGTACGAATTGTTGCCCGAGATGTAGAGCGTCGAGCCATTTCCGCCGTTGTAGAAAATCACGTTGGTCGGGCTGCCGTTATCGGTGATCGTGGCGCTGATGGTGTTGCGGCCGTAGGTGTTTTGCACGTTGTAGTTGGCGATGATCAGGTCGCCACTTGTCGAAGTGAGTGAGCCACCGCTGATCTGTGAGTTGTTTGCACCGATGCTGCTGCCGAAGATCACGCCGGCGGATGTGCGCAGCGTGCCATTGATCGCAAAGCTTTGGCTCGAGGCGTTGTTGAGTTTGAGGCCATTGATGTCAACGGTTCCGCCTATTCCTGCCGTGCCGCTGACGGCGCCGTTTGTCTGGTAAGTGGTTCCAGTCACACTCCACGAGCCAGCAGCGTTCTGAGTGGTGTAGGTCGCAGCCACGAGCGTGCCGCTAGTCGTGCGCACGAAGTCGCTGGTTGACTGGACGATGCCCTTGATCAGCCCGTTCGAGTCGTTTGCCGAGGTCGTGGTGTACGTAAATCCTCCCCCGGTCGTGATATGGAGCAATCCGCCGGTTGTGCGGGTCAGCGGGCCCAGGGCCAGAGTGTTTGTGCCCGTGGATGTTGCGGGGCGGAGTTCAGACACGCCAGGATTCAGGAGCGTGCCGTTGAAGGCCTGACTGCTCGCGAAGGACGCCTTACCACCGAAATACAGGCTACCACCACCAAGCACGAGCCGCGAATTCGGATCGACGAGGTTCGTGGCGCCGGAGGCTGTGTTGGCGGCGCTGATAAATAAAAGCCCCATGTTCACGGTGGTGTCACCACGCCATGTTTGCACGGTCGCCGCAGATGCTGGGGCGATCGCCAGTTGGTTCAATCCGGTCTTTGTGAATCCAGCGGTGTTCGACGCGCCCGACGTGGCCACCGCGCCGGCGAAACTTTGCGAGACGTTCCACGTGTCGAACGTGAGCGTGGCCCCGTCGGCGATCGAGAGCCTTGACGATGGATCGGTGAGAGCCGCCACCGTGCGGAGCGTCGAGTTGCTCTGCACGCTGATGGAGCCCGAGGAGCCGAGGGCTGTGCTGTTACCGGTCGCGAGCAGGCCGCCGTCGAGCTGCGTGCCGCCAGTGTAGGTATTGGCTGATGAGACGTACCAGCTTCCCGCCCCTGTTTTACGGAGCGCCAGTGTCGAACCCGCGCCCTGGCCAATCGCACCGCTTGCGATGTTGTTGAGGTAGCTATTGTAGCCCGTGTTCGAGCCTTCAAGCGTGAGCGTGACGTTGCCGAGGCTTGCGGCTGTCGTGATCGCTCCGGCGAGAAACAGCCCCGAGCCGGCCTGGCCATTGGCCCGCAGCGTGAGATTGCCCTGGAGCGTGGCAGCGGTGTTGATATCGGCAATGCTGCGATACGACGACGCGGTCTGGATGACGGCATTGGCCGATGGCAGCAGCGTGCCGCCGGAGAGATAGAAAGGATTCGCCGTGGTGCCTGTCGTGGCGAACGTGATGCCACCGAGGTTGAGGTTGCTCGGCAGTGTGATCAGCTGATTGCCCGTGTTGTCAAACGTGGCGATGTCGGTGTTCGTCGTGCCGGATGTCGCTCCCGGTGACGCATCACCGATCCAGTTGGATCCCGTCGTCCATTGAAGCCCGTTGTAGGTGACGCCGCTCCATGTGGCGTCGGCGGCGCTGGCAACGGGCGGCGTGGCCAGCAAGGTTTTGGCAAGAAGAACCGTGGCGATCACGCGAACGACGAATGAGCGCGCGAGATCGCGATGAAAGCCGCTGCCAGCCTTGGTCATGAGACATGCCCCCGAGCGATTGCCATGCGGCGGGAGTCCTCCCGCCCAATCTCAAGACAAAAGGTACGTCCAAACTCCCGACACGGGAATGAGAAAACGGGAAGTGCAGCGCGGAATCTCTGGGTCGCTTGAGGTTTTGGGAAGTGGCAGAAGGTTTGCCATGCACTAGGCTTTGGCACCCCGCGGAGATTTCCCATGCGACGGCCGTTGACGCTCCCCCTTGGATTGGTGGTGATGGTGGCTGCGACGGCAGCGCGCGGCGATGTCGTGCCGAATGGTGTGTTTGGCTCGGGGATGGTGCTGCAGCGCGACATGCCCCTGCCAGTGTGGGGCACGGCGGCGGCCGGCGAACGCGTCGTGGTGGAATTCGCAGGCACCGCGGCTGCGGCCACGGCCGCTGCCGATGGCCGCTGGCAAGCCACGCTGCCGGCGCTCGCAGCTTCGGCTGAGCCGCGGACGCTCGTGATTCGTGGCGGCAACACGATCACGCTCGACGATGTCGTGGTGGGCGACGTGTGGCTCTGCTCCGGCCAGTCGAACATGGCCTACACGATGGCGGCCCTCGAGCGTAAGCCGGCCTACGCCCGCGATCTCGAAGCGGCGAGTTTCCCGCTCATCCGGCAGGGCACCGTGGCCCGGGAGCCGGCCCTCGAGCCCGCGGCGAGCGTGCGCGTGACGTGGGCCGCCTGCACGCCGACGACCGTGAAAAGCTTCACCGCGGCCGGCTTCTACTTCGCCCGCGATGTGTTCGCCGACCAAAATGTGCCGATCGGCCTTATCCTCTCCGCGTGGGGCGGCACGTCGGCCGAAAGTTGGATCGCGCTGGAGGCGCTCGACACGGTGCCGCGGTTCCAGGCGCGGGCCGCCGAGCAACGCGAAAATCTCGCGCGGCTGCCCGCCAGGATCGCCGCCTTTCCCACGGCGCTCGCTGCCTGGGAGGCGGCCCACGGCCGCACCGATGCCGAGAACGCCGGCGAAGCGGCGGGCTGGGCGACGGGCGGCGCCGGCGGCGAACCGGGAAAACTCGGGAGCAAGTGGCGCGATCTCGGGCTGCCCGATGGCGGCATCGCCTGGATCACAAAGGCGATCTCGGTGCCGCCCGCCAAGGCGAACGCTGGGTTTCGGCTGGATCTCGGCCAGGTCAATGAACAGTATGTGACGGCCTATTGGAACGGCCGGAAACTCGGCGACTTCGGCCGCAAGCCGCCCTCCTTCTATAAGGCCTACACCCACTTCGACGTGCCCGCGGCCGATGTGAAGCCGGGCGACAACCTGCTCGCCCTGCGGTTTACGACGCACTTTGGCGACCGGCCGCCGCTCACGCGATCGTTTCGCGACATCGGCCTCAAAGCGCTCGCGGCCGTCGATGATGCGTGCTTCGTGAAGATCGAGCGGGCATTTCCGCCGCTCGATGCCGCCGCGAAGGCTGCCAGGCCGAAGACGCCCGAAGGCGATGCGGCGCACACGTCCGGCACGCTCTACTGCGGGATGATTCATCCGCTCGCCCCGGGCGGGCTCAAGGGCGTGCTCTGGTATCAGGGCGAAGGCGACGGCAGCCGCGGCTACGACTATCGCTCGCTCTTGCCGTTGCTCGTGACGTCGTGGCGCACAGCCTGGGTCCGCGAGCTGCCCTTCGTCGTGCAGCAGCTGCCCAACTGGAAGGCGGGCGGAGCGCGAGACACCGGCTGGGCGGAGGTGCGCGAGGCGCAGGCGATGACGGCCGCGACGCTTCCGGCCGTGGGCTTGGCGATCGCCACGGAGATCGGCGAGAGCGACGACGTGCACCCGGCCAACAAACGCGACATCGGCCGCCGGCTGGCGCTCGTGGCACTCGAGCGCGTGTACGGCCGCGCGGTGCCGAGCAGCGGGCCAGTGATCATGCGGGCGGCTCGCGACGGCGCGAGCTATCGGCTGGCGCTCCGCGCGACGGGCCCGCTCCGCACGCTCGATGGCCAGCCCCCGCGGCATTTCGCACTCGCCGGCGACGACCGGGTGTTTCACGATGCCGAGGCCGTGATCGAGGGCGACGCCGTCGTGGTGCGGTGTGCCGCCGTGCTGGCCCCGGCCGCCGTGCGCTATGCATGGATCAACGACACCGCCGGGGCCAATGTCACCGACGACACGGGCCTGCCCATGCCGCCGTTTCGCTCCGATTCGTGGCCGATTCGCGGCGAGCAATAGGGGGGGCATCCTCTTGGCTCACGCCTCGGGCTTCCGGGGCAGGGCGTCCGCTCGGCTCACGCCTCGGGCTTCCGACGTCACAACAAGCCCGGAGCGGGAGCGACGGGACACCGGGCAGGCGGGCGATCCCGTTTGCCATGCCGCATGGAGACCGGGCACCGCACCCACGCGGAGTCCCCGGGCTTCCGCCCGGGGCTTATTGGGGGCAGGGCGTCCGCTCGGCTCACGCCTCGGGCTTCCCGGGCAGCGACCCGGATTCGACAGAGCTGGAGCTCCGTCGCCACAGGAAGCCCGAGGCGTGAGCCGACGGGATGCCGGGGAGGGCGGCGTTGGTTCTTTTTTCGCCCGCCGCGTCATACCCTCTGAGTCGGGGTGTAGGCCGACCGGGCGAGCGGGGATTTTTCCATGGCGGATACGGCAATTCAGCGGGTGCAACGGCTGTTTGTGCGGCATCAGCCCGCGATCCGGGCGTTCGCGCTCGGGCTCGTCGGCGATTTCACGCTCGCCGAGGATGTCGTGCAGGAGACATTTCTGACGGTTTCCGCCAAGGCGGCCGACTTCCGGCCCGACACGAATTTTGTCGCATGGGCCTGCACGATCGCGCGGTTCAAGGTGCTCGAAGTCGAGCGTGGGCGGCGGCGGTTTTCCACCGCCGCGATCGAATCGCTGGCGGCGGCGGCGCCCGTGGAGGGCTTTGCGGAAGGCCGCCTCGAACGGCTGCTCGAGTGCATCGACAAGCTGCCGGAGAAGGCCCGCGAGGTGGTGCGGCTGCGGTATTTCTCGGAGCACGGCTTGGCCGAGATCGCCGCGCTCCTGGGCCGCACGGCCGCGGGCGTGAATTCCACGCTCGTGAAGGCCCGCGAGGCGCTGCGGCACTGCGTGGATGGGGCGGATGGCGTGGTGCCTGCGGCGGGTGGGGGAGGTTCACGGTGAGCGAGCGGATTTCAGATCTCATCGAACGGTGGCTCGACGGCCTGCTCGACGATGCGGGCGTGGCCGAGCTCGAGGCGGCCGTGCTCGAGTCGGCCGCGGTGCGGCGCGAGTTTTGGGATCGGGCGGCCTTTCACGGGCTTGTGCGCGAGGCGGCAAAGATGCGGTTTGACGCCGGCGTGGCGGCTGCAGGTGCTTCGGCCACTCCCGTCGTGCCGGCCGGTGGCCGGCGGCCGGCGTGGCAGCGGCAGACGCTCGGCGTGCTGCTTTCGCTGGCGATCGTCGGCGGTTTCGGCGTGGCCACGGTCGTGACCTCGCTCGCGTGGACGGTTCCCGCGGCTCGTCGGGCCGGCGTGGTGGTGCACGAAGAGGGCTTCGAGGCTCCGCCGCCCCCCGCGCCAGATTATGTGCCCGAGGTCTCCGGCGTGTGGAGCGGCGATGAGACGGAGGTGGTGATCGCCGAGCGCGGCATCCGCCCCTATGCCGGGGCGAAGATGCTGCGGTTTGTGAGCAGCCATCCGCGCGGCGATGCTTACCGCGGCAAGGCATCGGAGATCTGGCGGATCATCGATTTGGCCACGCTCGGCGACGATGCACGGGCCGAGGGGGCGATGGCAGAGATCACGGCGGTGTTCAACGGCGTGCCGGTGGCCGACCGCACGATTCCCGCCGGCGGCGTGGCGATCGTGGCGACCGACCGGAGCCCGGGCGCCATCGAGCAGCCGTGGCTCTATGAGTTCGGAGCCGTCGAAACCAGCCCCATGAACGTGGCCATCGCCCGCTCGGAGGAAGTGCTCGACGAAGACGTCGCCACCTGGCAGCGGCTCTCGGCCGTCGTCGGCATTCCGCCCGGCGCCCGCTATCTGATTCTGCACTGCCATGTGGAAGGCCGGCCGCTCACGGGCGACGAGGCGTGGAATCCTTCGGGGCAATATCTCGACGATGTCCAGCTGACGGTGTATCCGCAGCGGCGGGTCAGCGGGAGTGAGTCGCGCGGCCTCGCCGAGGGAGGATCGCCATGATTGTCGGGCGGGCCGGGCATGAGGCTGGTGGAAACGGTGCTTCGTCAGGCGATCAGGACGTGCTCGAGCGTGCGCTGGCCTGCATCCGCGCCGGCTCGGGGAGTGCGATCAAGGTGCAAGACGTGGCGGAGGCGGCGGGGGTCAGCCGCCGCTGGCTGGCGACGCTCTTCACGCGGGCGCTCGGAAGGACGCCGCACGAAGAGATCGTGCGGGCGCGGTTTGCCGAGGTGGAGCGATTGCTGATCCAGACTGAGCTGCCGCTGGCGGAGGTGGCCGTCCGCAGCGGCTTTCGACACGCGGAATACATGTCGGTGGCCTTCGCCCAGCGGTACGGCATGCCGCCGAGCCGCTGGCGCGAGCGACACAAGCCGGGGACGCAGCCCGGAAAAGGAGCGGAAACAATGAACATCAACCAGACGCCCGGAGGGCGGGCGATCAAGCGGGGCTTCACGCTCGTGGAATTACTCGTGGTGATCGCGATCATCGGCGTGCTCGTGGGGCTCTTGCTGCCGGCCGTGCAGGCGGCGCGTGAGTCGGCCCGGCGGAATCGCTGCACGGGCAACATGAAGCAGGTAGCGCTCGCGGTGCTCAATTACGAAAGCGCCAACAAGCAGTTTCCTCCGGCCATCGGAAACATCAAGTTTCGTAACCTGAACGCCAACAACAACCAGTGGTGGACCTACAGCTATATCCTCGCCATCCTGCCGTTCATGGAGGAGCAGGCCCTCTATGACGACTTCGTGCAGCTCTACATGACGGGCACGAACTATCCCTCGCCCAATCCGGCGTCATCGAACGCCGTGCAGCGGCCCTTCTTCCAGCAGCCGCGCGTTTTGGTGTGCGCGTCGGATGCCGAGGCCAGCCGCAACGACGGTGCGGCCGACTACGGCAACACGAGCTATCGCTGCAACCGTGGCGACCTCTACGTGGCCAAAAACGACGGTTCATGGCGGGGGCCGTTCGGACAGGGCAACAATGCGACGGCCCCGTTCGGCTCCACAGGCAACTGCCCGCTCAACAAAATCACCGATGGCACCTCGCAGACCGTCATGCTGGCCGAATCGACGGTGGGGGTAAGTGGGGCGACCACTCTTCTCGCCGGGCTGGCGGCCGGCGTGGCTTCAGCGACATCGACTGCGAATGCGATGACCCCCGTCGCCTGCCTGGGGACTGTCGGCGGCGATGGCTACAACGTCGCGACCTCGACGGTGCGCAACGGCAACAAGGGCCAGATGTGGGCCCACGGCGCGGTCACGCACACGGGGTTTTTTACGATCTTGCCGCCGAACGGTCCCTCCTGCACGGCAACGCCCGCAGGAACCGCCGCCGACAGCCCCACGCTGATCACGGCGGCGAGCTATCACGGCGCCGGAGCCAACGTCGCCATGTGCGACGGGGCCGTGGTGTTCATCAGCGAAACGATCGACGCGGGTGATCCGAATCGGACGCCGCTTCCGCACAAAGCCGGGTCTGTGCCCTCGGTCTACGGAGTCTGGGGAGCGCTCGGCACGCGGAACTGCGGCGAACTGATCAGCGACAAGCCGCTGTAGTGGCGCGGAAGGAGAGCGATGGTGAGAGATAGCCTCAAGTCTCTGGTGGCGTGCATCGTCGCCTGCGGGCTGGGGGCTGGCTGCGGCCGGAAGGGGCCCGTCGTCGAGTTCGTCGAGGGCGTGGTCACGCTCGACGGGCAGCCAGTCGAGGGTGCTAGTGTGGGGTTTTCACCGCTCGATGCGGCTGGTCTGGCGGGCAATGGCCGGACCAATGCCGCAGGAAAGTTTCGGCTCACGAGCACTCGTGGAGGTGCGGCGGAGGCCGGGGTTCCGATCGGCCGCTATGCGGTGATGGTGTCGAAAGTGGAATACGACCTGGGCGGCAAGCCGCCCCCGGAAGATGGCGACTACTCCAACATCCCGGTGAAGACGATCGTGCCGGAAGACTA
>JAIXPT010000201.1 GCA_027486095.1 Planctomycetaceae bacterium
AGACGGCGTATGTGACCAGCGCAGGCATGGATGCCGGAGCGCAGGCACATCCGAGTGAGCCGGAGCCCAGGAGGGCGGAGGCGAACGTCCGGCGAGACGGTACGGGGTAACCCCGAGCCAGCGCGCCACATCGAGACATGACAGGCAGAAGCCTATCCCACATGGACATGCGCAGCTCGAAGCCAGCTCGGGCGTGTTCAGCGTGAGCCAGCACCCCAGCTTCATACGCCGCCCTTGGCCGGCAGCCAGTATGATCGTCGCATGCCTGATATCGCATCAGCCGCCGTGCCTGATCTTGCCGGGAAGTCGGTGTGGGTGATCGACACGCTCTCGCGCGTCTATCAGCTGTTTCACGCCTTGCCCGAGATGACGTCGCCGCAGGGCACGCCCGTCGCAGCCGTCTACGGCTTCACGCGGGATCTGCTCGACATCATCGAAAAGAAAAAGGCCGACTATCTGGTGTGTGCGCTCGATGCGCCCGGGCCGACCTTCCGGCACGAGCGGTTCGAGGCCTACAAGGCGAATCGGGCCGAAATGCCGGCCGACCTCGTGCCGCAGATTCCGCTCATCCGGCAGCTGCTCGACGTGATGGGGATTCCCTGCCTCGAGATGCCCGGCTTCGAGGCCGACGACGTGTTGGCCACGCTCGCCCGCGAGGTGTCGGAGCAGGGGGGCGAGTGCGTGCTCGCGACCTCCGACAAAGACGCCCGGCAGCTTCTCTCGGAGCGGGTGCGGCTGCTCAATCTGCGCACGAATGCCATGCTCGGCCCCGAGGAGCTCCGGGCCGAATGGGGCATCCGGCCGGATCAGGTCGTTGACTACCTGACGCTCGTGGGCGACTCGGCCGACAACGTGCCGGGCGTGCCCTTGATCGGCCCGAAAATCGCCTCGGAGCTTCTGCAGGCCCACGGCTCGCTCGACCATGTGCTCGCGCATCCGGAGGTCGTCGCGGGCAAGAAGCGGCAGGAAAATCTGCGGGCATACGCCGCGGCGGCGCGGGCCAGCCGCGAGCTGGTGCGGCTCGATGCCGCCGTGCCGGTGGCGGTGCCGTGGGACTCGGCCAGGCTGCATGCGCCCGATGGTGAGAGGCTGGGAGCGTTTCTCAAGGAGCTCGGATTTCAGAGCCTCGTGACCAAGGCGCGGCAGTCGGCGACTCGCGCGAAGCCGCCGGCCGCCGCGGCCCAGCGCACGATGTTCGATCTGTCGCCCGCGCCCGACGCCCCGCTCGAGGCGGCCGCCCACCGCCCGCCGGTGCCCATCGCCGACGATGCCGCGCTCGCCGCCGCCGTCCCCACGCTCGAGGCCGGAGGGCCGCTTGCCGTGTGCGTGGCCTGCGCACCGCCCACACACGTGCTCGCGCCGCCCGTGGGCCTCGCCCTGACGACGGCCACTGCGTCGGTGTGGGTGGCGGCGGAGGTGCTCGCTGTGCGTGACGCCCCCGGCGTGCGTCGGCTCGCCGCGCTGCTCGCCGAGCCGACGGTCGCCAAAATCGGCCACGATCTCAAACGGCAGGCCGTGACCCTCCGCGCGGCGGGCTTCGCACTTGCCGGTGGCTCGTTCGACACGCTGCTCGCGGCCTATCTGCTCGATGCGGGAGAGCGGAATCACGGGCTCGCCGAGGTGGCCCGCCGCGCCGGCTGCAGCGTGGCGCCTGAAGACGATGCGGCGCTCGAACGGCCGGCCGACGCCGGCCACGCCGCGCGGGCCTGCGACCTCGTGCGGCTGGTGTCGGCGCGGCTGGGCGAAGCCCTGCATGCGGCCGGGCTGCACACGCTCTATGCCGATGTCGAGCTGCCGCTGGCCGAAGTGCTGGCTGCCATGGAATTTCGCGGCGTGCGGATCGATTGTGGCGTGCTGGCTGCGCTCTCGAAGGACTACACGGCGCGGCTGGAGACGCTCGAACGCGAAATCCATGATCTCGCCGGCCATGCGTTTTCGATCGCGTCGCCGCTGCAGGTGCGCACGGTGCTGTTCGACGAGCTCGGGCTGCCCGTCGTGAAGCGCACGAAGACGGGCCCCAGCACCGACGCCGAAGTGCTCGAAGAGCTCGCTCCGCTCCATCCGCTCCCCGCGAAGCTGCTCGAGCACCGTAAATACGCGAAGCTCAAGAGCACGTATGTCGATGCGCTGCCGGCGCTCGTCGATCCGACGACCGGCCGCATCCACACCACGTTCAACCAGACCGTCACCGCGACCGGCCGCCTCAGTTCGAGCGACCCGAATCTCCAGAATATCCCCATTCGCACTGCCGAGGGGCAGCAGATACGGGCTGCGTTTCTACCCCGGGAGCCGGGCTGGCGGTTCATCGCAGCCGATTACTCGCAGATCGAGCTGCGTATTCTCGCCCACCTCTCCGGTGACGCGGCGATGCGGGCGGCCTTCGCGTCGGGGGCCGACATCCACACGCGCACCGCCGCGGCCGTGTTCGGCGTCGAGGAGCCGGCCGTGACCGCCGAGATGCGGCGGGCGGCCAAGGCGGTGAATTTCGGCATCCTCTACGGCCAGAGCGCCTTCGGCCTCGCCAAGGCCCTCTCGATCCCGCAGGCGGAAGCCGCGGCCTTCATCGCCGCATATCTGCGCACGTTTGCGGGGGCGGCGGAATTCATGGACGAGATCCTCGATCGCTGCCGCCGCGATGGCCACGTGACGACGATGCTCGGCCGCCGCCGGACGATCGCCGGCGTGCGCGATCGGCCGGGCCGCCGCAACGCCGCCGGCGTACCCACGCTCGCGCTCCCGGAGCGCACCGCCATCAACACCGTCGTGCAGGGTTCCGCCGCCGACCTGATCAAGCTGGCGATGCTCCGCGTTTCACACCGGCTCGCCACGGCCCGCCTGGCGGCGGCGCTCGTGCTCCAGATCCACGACGAGCTCGTGCTCGAGGCTCCCGCCGAAGAGACAGCGGCGGTGCGCGAACTCGTGCTCGCAGAAATGCGGGGAGCGCTCACTCTCAACGTGCCGCTCGACGTGTCGGTGCACGAAGGGGCCACATGGGCGGAGTGCGAGAAGTAGGCCACGCATGATCACGATCGGCATCAGCGGCCGGATCGGAGCCGGCAAATCGACGGTGGCCCGCAGATTCGCGGAGCGGGGCGCCCGCGTCATCGACGCCGATGCGCTCGCCCACGAGGTGCTCGAGGAGCCCGAGGCCAAAGAGCGGATCGTGGCCCGTTTCGGGGCGGAGGTGCTCACGGCCGACGGCCGGGTCGATCGCGGGGCTCTTGCCGCCCGTGTGTTCGGGCCCACTCCGGCCCATGCCGCGGCGCTCGCCGACCTCGAGGCCGTGGTGCATCCCCGCGTGCATGATCGCATCGAGCAGGCGCTCACCGCGGCGCGGCAGGCCGAACAACGCTCCGGCGGGGCGATCGCGCTCGTGGTGCTCGACGTACCGCTGCTCGAGCGGGCCGGCTGGCTCGCCGCCTGCGATCATGTGGTGGTGGTCGAGTGTGAGGATGGCGTGAGGCGGCAGCGGCTGGCCGAGCGTGGTGTCAGCCCCGGCCAGCAGGCGGCGCGCGAGGCAGCCTGGGAAGCCTCCCGGCCGGGCCGTTCGCCCCGGGGCTCACAGCCGGCGGGTGCGAAAAACATGGTCGTCGTGGATACCTCGGGCGACCTGTCCTATACTCTCGCTCAAGTCGATCGCATCGTTGACGCTCTCGCCGGCGCCTGAAGGCGAGGTCGGCGATCGTTCGGCTTCGGCCTGCTCCGGCAGGCCGCCCATCCGATTCGCTCTTCCCCCGCCGCTCATCCGCCCCGTTCGTGCCACGGGCGCCCCGCCGAGGTCCTCCATGCCCACCGACCCAGACCGTCCCGACAACGTGCTCGACGGCCAGCCGATGTCGATCGCCGAGGAAATCGCCGAAGAAGTGAAACTCGACGACCAGCAGGCGGCCGATCGCTACGAATCGCTGAAGAAGGGCGACACGCACATCTCCGCCCTGCAGAAGCTCTCGATGGCCGAATTGATCGACCTCGCCCGCAAGGAAGAAATCGGCGACATCACCGGCGCCAAGCGGCAGGATCTGGTGTTTCGCATCCTCAAGGAGCGGGTGAAGCTCAACGGCCTGATGTTCGGCGAGGGCACGCTCGAAATCCTGCCCGATGGCTTCGGCTTCCTGCGCAGCCCCGACTATCACTATCTCTCGTGCCCCGACGACATCTATGTGTCGCCGAGCCAGATCCGCCGGTTCGGCCTGCGCAACGGCATGAGCGTGGCGGGCCAGATCCGGCCGCCGAAGGAGAGCGAACGCTATTTCGCCCTCCTGCGGGTGGAGGCGATCAACGGCGAAGACCCGGCCAAGCTTTCGTCGCGCGTGTTCTTCGACGAGCTCACGCCGCTGCATCCCGACGAACGCATCGTGATGGAGACGACGGCCGAGGAGCTTTCCACGCGGGTCATCGACCTCGTCGTGCCGATCGGCTTCGGGCAGCGCGGCCTGATCGTGAGCCCGCCCCGGGCCGGCAAGACGATCCTCATGCAGAAGATGGCCCGGGCCGTGCTCGAAAACTATCCGGAGGCCTACGTCTTCATGCTGCTGATCGACGAGCGGCCCGAAGAGGTCACCGACATGGAGCGGCAGGTGAAGGGGCCGAGCTGCGAGGTGATCAGCTCCACGTTCGACGAAAATGCCGCCCGCCACGTGCAGGTGGCCGAGATGGTGATCGAGAAGGCCAAGCGGCTCGTCGAATACGGCCGCGACGTGGTCATCTTCCTCGATTCGATCACGCGGCTGGCCCGGGCCTGGAATTCGGAAGTGCCCAACTCCGGCAAGATCCTCTCCGGCGGCGTGGATTCCAACGCTCTCCAGCGGCCGAAGCGATTCTTCGGCAGCGCCCGCAAGGTGGAGGAGGGGGGCTCGCTCACGATCATCGCCACGGCGCTCGTCGATACCGGCAGCAAGATGGACGACGTGATCTTCGAGGAGTTCAAGGGCACCGGCAACCTGGAAGTCATCCTCGACCGGCGGCTCGTTGACAAACGGATCTACCCGGCGATCGACATCAACCGCTCCGGCACGCGCCGCGAGGAGATGCTGCTCGAGCCGGACGAATATCGCCGCATGTGCGTGCTGCGGAGAGTCCTCGGCGAGATGAATCCCACCGATGCGATGGAATTGCTCGTCAATCGCCTCGGCAAGACGAAGTCGAACGCCGAATTCCTGGCGAGCCTCAAGTCGTAGGGCCGCCATGGACACGCCATCGACAGGCAACACGTGGCGGGGCACGACCGACGCCGGCTCGGCGCTCGGCGCTCGGCGCGTGGCCATCGTCGTGTCGCGCTACAACGAAACCGTGACGGGCCGCATGCTCGAGGGCGCGCTGTTCGCGCTCGCGGCCGGCGGCGTGCCGCGCGACCAGATAGACGTGGCCTGGGTGCCCGGGGCCTTCGAACTGCCGCTCGCGGCCGACCGTCTGGCAGCCGGGGGCCGCCATGCCGCCGTGATCTGCCTGGGAGCGATCATCCGCGGCGAGACGTCACACGATCGGCACATCGCGGCAGCCGTGGGGCAGGGGATCGAACAGACGGCCCGCCGCCATGGCCTGCCGGTGCCGTTCGGCGTGCTCACGTGCGACACCCTCGCGCAGGCCATCGCCCGTGCCGCCGGCGGGCCGGCCGACGGCTTCGCGGGAAACAAAGGCGCGGAGTGCGCCGCGGCCGCCCTCGAAATGATCGCGCTCCTCGCCGCCATTCCGCTCTCGCCGCCAGGCGTTCCGACACCGTGAAGACACCCCGCCGCAGCCGCGCCCGTGAGATCGCGATCCAGGCCCTCTATCGCCTGGACATGAATCCTGGATCGACGCCCAGCGACGTCGAGCGGTTCATCGTGGCCCGGCTCGGGCATCCGGGCCTGGCGGAATTCGCCCAGGGCCTCGTGGCCGGCGTGCAGGAGCGGCGAGCCGAGCTCGACACGCTGCTCGACGGCCGCGCCGAACAGTGGCGGGTGGCCCGCATGCCCGCCACCGACCGGGCGATCCTGCGGCTGGCGACGTTCGAAATCCTGCACGGCGACGTGCCCGGCCCGGTGGCGGCCAACGAGGCGATCGAACTGGCCAAGCGCTACGGCACGGCCGACTCCAGCCGCTTCGTGGCGGGCGTGCTCGGGCGGCTGCTCGCCGATCGAGCCGCAGCGGCACCGGCCCACTGACAGGGAACTTCACATGGCCATCTTCGGATTCGGGCGCAAGGACAACGAGGCCGAGGCCACGGCGGCCCCGCCGGAGCGCCGCGGGCTGCTCGACCGGCTGCGGTCGGGGCTCGCCAAGACCGCCCAGGTGCTCGGCACCGACGTCCGCGATCTGTTCAAACGCGAAGGGCGGCTGGTTGACGACACCTTTCTCGAGGAACTGCGCGGGGCCCTCGTCCGCACCGACATGGGGCCCGGGGCCGCCGCAGCGATCGTGGCCGACGTGCGCGACAGGCAGCGGGCCCGCGTCGTCGATCCCGACGCCGTCGTCGCCTCGATCCGCCGCACGCTGCTCGAGCGGCTCGCGGCCACCGACACGGGCCTCGCGACCGCGGCGGCCGGCCCGACGGTGATCCTGGTCACGGGCGTGAACGGGTCGGGCAAGACCACGTCGATCGCCAAGCTCGCCAACCGGTTCGTGAAAGATGGCAAGCGCGTGGTGCTCGGCGCCGGCGACACCTTTCGGGCCGCGGCCGTGCAGCAGCTGGCGACATGGGCCGAGCGGCTCGGCGCCGAGGTGGTGCGCGGCGAGGCCGGCAGCGATCCGGCGAGCGTGGCGCATCGGGCCGTGGCCCGGGCCCTCGAAGGGGGCTTCGATGTCTGCATCATCGACACCGCCGGCCGCCTGCAAA
>JAIXPT010000003.1 GCA_027486095.1 Planctomycetaceae bacterium
AACTTTCGGCGGAGACGGTCGGTGGGCACGCGCAGAAGAAGGGAGTCCTTGAGGACTATGGGCGCCTGATCAAAACCCACGAGTTGTGGACTCTCAAGACGACCGGATTCGAGCATGCCCACCGCCGGCTCCGATTACGGACGGTTATCACATGCCCTACCGGCCAGCGAGACGGTACGGAGTAACCCCAAGCCGGCGCCTACCCGACGCGCCGCGCGTCCGGAGACGGGACATGGTGAGCCCGAAGCCAGGTGATGCGATCAAAGCCGCTTCGGGTCGCGCTTCAGCTTCGGGGGGCCGAGCATCTTTTTCTTGTCGTCGGCCCGGGCGTTCGGCACGTTTGGATTGTTGTTGCCCTGCATGCCCTTCGCGCCGTTGACATCGGTGAATGTCTCCGTCCATTCGTAGCCGAGCGGCGTGCGCAATTCTTCCGCGGCGAGCAGGGCCCACGGCGTGCCCGGGTGGTCTTCGACCACGCGCATGAGCAGGTCGTTGGCCTGTTTGGCGAGCTTCTCCGTGGCCGAGCCCACCTTCACGGTGTCGCTCGGCACGAGCTTCCAGGTGTCGCTTTTGGGGTTCTTGAAGTTGATGCCGAGCGACGCCTGGGCCAGCATCAGGTTGTAGGCGTCGGTGCGCACCTTGACGGCGAGCACGCGGCCGAGCGCGAGGTCGTAGCCGGCCTGCCAGCGCTTCTCGCGGATTCTTTCGCGGTCCGAGAGGCCGCCCTTGAGGAGGTCGTAGAGGGCGTCGATCTTCGGCTGGATCCGGGCGGCGGTCTTCTGGGCGTCGCCGAGCAGGTTCTTGAATGCACCCTCGTCCTTTTTCGGAAACGTCATCTCCGGCGATTCCATCGGCTCGACCACCGTCTTGCGGGCCGCGTCCACGAGCACCTGCTTGGCGCGGTTGGCGGCGAGCTCCTGCTTGAGCTTGGCCTGCGAGACGTAGTCGGGCTGGTAGGCCCGCATCACGTCGGGGTCGAAGAAATACCGCAGCTGGGCCGACATCGGCGCGACCTGCTCGTTGGTCACGCGACCCCGGGCCCCGCTGTTGGCATGGACGCGAAAATAAATCCCCCCGGTGTCGGCGCAGATCTTCGAGAGGCTGAAGGGGCCGAAGCCCGAGTCGATGGCCTCGTCGGCGAAGCGGCCCGACCGCACCCGCACGACTTCCGGATAGAGCGTCTCGGGGCCCTGCTCGATCACGACCCACTGTTCGTCCTGCTCATACTTGGGGTCGAACTCCACGTATTTCATCCGCACCTCGGCGAGGCCAAAGGGCGCCGGCACGCCGACGACATACACGGGGATGCCGAGGCCCACGCAATACTTCGTGGTCTCGTCGGCCTTGTCCTGATCGTTGCCCACCTCGTCGGTGAACACGACGATCATCACGTTTTTTCTGGGCGCCGACGTGCGGAAGATGCGGGCCGCCTCGGCCGTGCGCCGGATCGCCGTAAAGGTGTTTTCGGAGCCGCTGGGATCGACGGGAATCGATTCGATCGCCTTCACCACGTCTTCGACCTCGTCAGTCGGCTTGGGCGTGACGAGCGACACGCTCTCGCCGAAAGCGACCACCATGTTCGTGAGATCCGGCCGGCGGGCCGATGAGCGGTTGGCACCGAGCTCGTCGAACACCCGGTCGAGGCGATCGGCGATCTGCTGCCGCTGCGCCGAGAGGCTCACCGACTGGTCGAACACCCAGCACACGACGGTCGCACGCTGGGCGAGCGAAGCGGCGATTTCGGCGGTGAGGTGATCGACGGCGCCCGCGGCCCCCGTCGTGCCGACGCCCACCGATCCCTTCACGATCACGGCGGCGTCGATCGCCTGGGCCGTGGGCAGGCTATCGACTACCTCCAGCGTGAGGTCGCTGGCCAGATCGGGCTCGGCTTCCACAGGTACGACCGAGATCTCCGACAAGGTCGGGGCAAGCGACTGCGCCACGGCATCGCTCTGGTCGCTCTCGGCGCCCTCCGTCTCCTGCGCCTCGTCGGAGACGGCGATCTCCTGCGGCACGAGCTGCACCTCTTCCTCCGCGGCCAGAGGCGCCTCGATCACCGTGACGTTGCGGACCGGCTTCGGTGGCTCGCCGAGGCCGGCGAGCGCGAGCCCGAGCAGCACGACGACGTGGATCACGAGGCTCAACGCCCAGGCCGGGGTGTCGCCGTCGAGCGGCCCCTCATCGGCGCCAAAGACATCGCCCCACCAGGCCCGCGCTTGCTCGACGAGATTCATGCGCTGCACACAGCCGGAGAGAGTGGAGCCTGCTGCGGCGGGAGCCATTCCCGCCCGGCGGAATCCGAGCATATATTCGTGCTTTGAAGTGTACGATATTCCCCGGGTGATCGACCGCGTTCGGTCGCCGAAACAGGCGGTTTTGCCCCCAGGAACGCCCCCATGCGGCCAGTTCGTCGAGCCGACATCCCCTCACCCCGGCCCGCCCTGCTGGGAGCGCTCGCCTGTCTCCTGGCGGCCCGCCTCGCGGCCCCGTGCGCCGTTCAAGCCGCCGCCGAGGGCAAGCGGTTTGATCTCGAGACGTCCGACGGCGTGACGCTGGCCACGTGGCTCTACGAGCCCCCCGAAGACGCCACGCCCCTCGCCACGGTGATGCTCGTGCACGACTTCGAAGGCTCCCATCGCACGGCCGAGCCGCTCGCGGTCGCCCTGCGCGATGCGGGCTGCCTCGTCGCCGTGCCCGACCTACGCGGCCATGGCGCGAGCACCGACCGCGCACAGGCAGGCCGCGACGACAAGCTCGACATCCGGCAGATGCGCAAGGCCGACCTCGAAGTGATCGCCGCCGGCGCCGGCGGCAGGCTGCGCGAGCAGTCGGCGGTGCGAGGTGATCTCGAAACGGTGCACGCGTTTCTCGCCTCCCGCGCGGGCTCGGCGCCCGACCGGCTCGTGGTGGTGGGATGCGGGGCGGGGGCCACGCTCGCGACCCTCTGGACAGCCGCCGACTGGGCCTGGCCGCCGCTGGCCAGCGGCCCGCAGGGGCAGCAGGTGCGGGCCTTGGTACTCGTGAGCCCGTCGTGGGCGGCGAAGGGCGTCTCCCTGCAGGCCGCGCTCGCAAGCGAAGCGATCAAACACGAGGTTGCCGTGATGGTGCTCGGCGGCACGTCCGACCGCGACGCCATCCGCCTGTTCGAGCAGCTCAAGCGGCAGCGGCCCAAGGAATGGTTCGACCAGCGGGCGGGGGCTGAGTTCACGAAGGCGAAGGACGTGGAGAAGCCGGGCGAGGCGACGCTGTTCCTGATGCAGCTCGATACACCGCTCACGGGAGACAAGCTCGCCGCCGAGGCCGACACGGCCGCCCGCATCAAGACATTTTTGTCGCTCGTGCTCACCGCCGACGACTGACGGCGACTCAGGGCAGCCGGAGTTCCATGCCCGCCACGAGCAGCTGCGGGTTGCGCAGCAGATCGCGATTGGCCTCGAAGAGACGCGGGGCCATCGAGCGGTCGCCGTAGAACCGCTGGGCGAGGGTTTCGAGCGTTTCCCCAGGGCCGACCCGCACCTTCGCCGGCCGGCGGCCGGGCTCGATCACCTGCCCCGCGAGCGGATCGTGCTGCACGGCCGGCACGCTCCAGGCAGGGGGAATCCGCAACTCGAGGCCGATCGGCAGCACGTTCGGATCGGAAAGCCGGTCGCGGTTCACCGACCAGATCGCCTGCGCCCCGCCCGCATGGCCATAGAGCCGGATCGCGATGCCGGTGAGATCGTCGCCGTCGCGAACGACGTAGGTCGAAGTATCACCCTGCGGCATGCTCGCCGCCTGACGGGCGTTCGCCGTGGCTCTGCCGTTGGCCGACCACGCGACCGCCAGCGGCGGCGGCGTGTCGGCATCGAGCAGCGGAGGCGGCGGGACATCGACCGTGGAGCGGTAAGCCGCGTCGATGGCAGGCGTCGGCCGGGCGAGATCCATGGCCGCAGGCGGCAGCGCGGCCGGCGGCGCTGGCGGCCGATAGTCCCCCCGCGGCACGAACGGTGCCGAGGGCGCGGCGTGCGTCTCCGCGGGCAGCGGCTCGGGAAACCCTGGCGGCGAGGCGGCGGGAGCCGCCATCGCATTCGGGGCCGCCTGCTGCACCCACGCCACCGTCTGGGGCGGCGGCGCGAGAGTCTGGGGGGGCGGAGCACCCCTGTGCAGCGGCGCAGCGAGCGCACCGCGCCGCCCGTGGGCCGCCACGAGATCCGCGGCGTAGGGCCCCGCCACGATCACGCCAGCGACGAGCATCGCCAGGCCGACCACGAACCGCAGCGTCTGTACGACCTTCGACATGAGCGTCCTTCCCGAAACCGGGCCACGCTCAACTATGCCCCCGGGCCGGGCAGCCGGTCGGCAGGTTCGCCCCCGGCCTGCCCCCGCCGCACGGCGCCGGTGCCGTCAGGCTGCGTACAAGCCGCAGAGTTTGCCACGAGCAACCGGCTGGCCGGCAACCCGGGTCCGAATTCAGGCGGCACGGGCCGCGGCCGGCGCGGGCTCGCCGAGCCCGACGCGGTGCTGCAGCCAGAGCACGATCGGCGACGCGATGTAGATCGTGCTGTAACTACCGGTGATGATGCCCACGAGCATCGCGAAGGCGAAGGCATGGATGCCCTGACCGCCGAAGGCGTAGAGGATCAATGTCGCCAGAAACGCCGTGCCCGACGTCAGGATCGTGCGGCTCAAGGTCTGATTCACCGCCTTGTCGATCATCGCCGCGGTCACGTAGCGGGCCTTGCCGCGCAGTTCGCGCAGCCGATCGAAGATCACGATCGTGTCGTTGATCGAGAAGCCCACGATCGTGAGCAGCGCAGCCACCACGTCGAGGCTGATCTTGAAGTCGTCTACGAGTGCCCACCCCATGAACGGGGCCACAAACTTGCTGAGCGCGAGGCACGCCACCGTCACGAGCACGTCGTGCGCGAGCGCCACCACGGCCGCCAACCCGAAGGCCACGTTCTGAAACCGCAGCCACACGTAGAGCACGATCATGAGCAGGCTCGCAAGCAGCGCGTAGATGGCTGTCACCTTCGTGTTACCCGCCACCTTCCCGCCGATCGTGTTGGCCGACAGATAGACAGGCGTGTCGTTGAGCTTGTTCGCCACCCGCTGGAGCACCTTGCGCGTGGCGTCGGGGTCGAGCGACGTGGAGAGCGCCCAGTTGCGGTAGGGCTTCAAGCGGCTCGTCATCCCCTCGGCCTCGAGCTCGAACGGCGCGTCGGCATGCCCCTCCGCCTCGAACGCGGCCTGAATCGTCGAGCGCAGCGTGAGCAGATTGATCTTCTCGGGAAAGTCGAGCGGCGCGGCAGTCGTCAGGCCGCCGTCGGCCGGCTTCTCCGCCTTGGCGGTCGATGACACCTCGCCGAAGCCCATCGAGTAGGTCTGCAGGCGGCCGGGAAACGCATCCCGCAGCGCCTGCTCAACCGCCCCGTCGTCCCGCAGCGACGTGTCGATCTTGTAGCGAAGGCCAGGGGCGGCGTCAGCCGCCGTCACCGCGCTCACGGCGGCGTCGGGCAGGGCCGACACGGCCGTGCGGACGTCGGCGATGTCGAGCGTCTTGTCGGGCTTGAATGCCACCTGCACGCTCGTGCCACCCGTGAAATCGATGTCGAAGAGCCCTTGGCCACGCTGGGCCGCGGCGGCGAGCCCGAGAGCGATGAAGGCCGCCGAGCCGATGATCGCCGGCACCATCCACTTCACGAACTGGAAGCTGGGCTGACCGAACAACCGCGCCATCGAGAGCGTGGTGATCCAGCGATTGCGCTCAGCGAGGTCGAAGACCACCCGCGAGCAGAACACCGCCGTAAAGAGATTGAGCGTCAGGCCGAGCACGAGCGTGACGGCGAAGCCCTTGAGCTGGTCTGTGCCGATGGCAAACAGCACGATCCCGGTGATGAGCGTCGTGAGGTTCGAATCGACGATCGTGGAGAAGGCCCGCTGGAAGCCGTTGCGAATCGCCGTGCGCACGCCGGCGCCCCGATCCATCTCTTCGCGCATGCGCTCGTAGATGAGCACGTTGGCATCGACGGCCATGCCGACGGAGAGCACGAGGCCGGCCAGGCCGGCGAGCGTGAACGCCGCCTTGATCGAGATCATCAGGGCGAGCACGAGCACGATGTTGAGGAGCACCGCGAGGTCGGCGACGAGCCCGGAGAACCGGTAGTAGGCGAGCATGAACGTGAGCACGACGATCGTCGCCAGAAGCATCGCACGGGCGCCCGAGCGGATCGTGTCGGCCCCGAGCTGGGGGCTGATCTTTTGCTCGCTGATCGGCTCGCTCTGCAGGGCTGCCGGCAGGCTGCCGGCATTGAGCACGCCGACGAGGAAATCGACGTCGGCCTGCTTGAAGCTCCCCGTGATCTGCCCGTCGCCCGAGATGGCGCTGCGGATCGTAGGGGCCGAGAGGAGGGTGTCGTCGAGGAGGATGCCGAGGCGGCTCGTGAGCCTGTTGGCCGGATCGGGCAGGTTCTGGCCCGTGAGGGTTCCAAACAGGGCCGCACCGGACGAGTTGAACGAGAAGTTCACGCAGGGCTGCAGGTTGTTGTCGTAGCTCGACGCCGCCCGCGAGAGATAGCCGCCGGTGACGTTGAATCGGTCGAGCACCACGAGCACTTCCACGCGGCCGTCGGGCATCGAGCGCGTGACGAGGCCGCGATCCTCGGCGGGGTTCATCTTCGCCGTATCGAGCTGCACCCAGCGGCCGATCGCAGAGCCACCGTCGAGCACAGTGGTGCCCGAGGCGTTGCTGCCGAGTTCGATCACCCGCTTGTGCCGGGGATCCTCGGGGTTGGCCGTGATCCGAAACTCGAGCACGCCCGCGCTCGACACGATCCGCTTGATGAGATCGACCTCAGCCTGGTCGACGTCGGGAACGATGACCTCGAGCTGGTCGAGGCCGTAGCGGCGCACCGTGACTTCCTTCTGCCCGCCCGGATTCACGCGGCGGCTGACGGCGGCCACGAGTTTGTCCATGTCGATCGCGGCGGCACCGGCACTTTCACCCTCCGCACCGGCCGCCTTCTGGGCCTGCTTGGCCGCGTCGATCTCGTAGACGAGGATCACGCCTCCCTTGAGGTCGATCCCCAGCCGCGGCGGCCACCCGAGCACCGTCACGGCGACGCCGGCCGTGAGCGCTACGAGCACGGCCGCCATCCGGCCCCACATGTCGCTCGCCCGGAGCTGCTTCGCCAGAAGCCACGCGACGAGCGTCGGCACCGCGATCACGGCGAGCGTGAGCAGCCACAGGAACCAGCCTTCGCGCCACCACGGGGGCAACGCGGTCACGGGGCCCGCCGCGGCCGCGGCCGTACCCGTCGCTGCGGCGACTGCGTCGGCCTGCGCGAAAAGAAAACTCGTGAATGCGTTGCTATTCATGGCGATGTTCGTCCTGTTCGAAAGCGTTGTCGTGGGGCCTGCCCGAGCGGCCCTAGCCTGCCGGCGCAGAAGCCCCCTCCGTGTCGGAGAGCACCTTCGAGATGCTCGCCAGCGTCACGGTAAGCCGCACATTCTCCGACTCGTCCACCTTGAGCGAGACCTTGTCGGCCGCGCGGTCCACGTTGGCCACGGTGCCATAGATGCCCGATGTCGTGAGCACCCGGTCGTTCTTTTTGAGCCCGGCGAGCAGGTCCTGCTGCTTCTTCATCCGCTCTCGCTCGGGCTTGTAGAGCAGAAACCAGGCAGCCGCCAGCACCAGCACGAACGGCAGGTAGGAGACGAGAAGTTCGAGCGGGTTGGGCTGCGGTTGCATGGCGATGGCACGGGCCTGTTGGGGCAAACGAAACCGCAAATGTATCGGCCACCGCGCACCACGGACAAGGGCAGGCCCGCGCGGGGCCGCGAGACCATGCCGGCGTCAGGCCATGGCGCGAAGGGTCATGCGCCGGCGGCGGTGAACCGTGGCAGGAGGTCGGCTGCAGTGGCCGCGAACGTGCCCGCGAGAATCGCCGCCCGCAGCCGGGCGACGAGCCGTTGATAGAAGGTGAGGTTGTGGATCGACGCCAGCACGGGCCCGAGCATTTCGCCGGCCAAAAACAGATGGCGGAGGTAGCTGCGGCTGTGGCGGCAGGCCAGACAGGGGCAGCCTTCCTCGAGCGGCCGCTGGTCGTGGGCGTGGCAGGCGTTTCGCAGACGCACCTGGCCGGCGAACGTGTAGACGAGCGAATTGCGGCCACACCGCGTCGGCAGCACGCAGTCGAACATGTCGATCCCAGCGGCCACGGCATTGACGATGTCCTGCGGCTGGCCGACGCCCATCAGATACCGCGGCTTGTCGGCCGGGAGATGGGGCGTCGTCGCCCGCAAGGCCTGCCCCATCGCCTCGGGCCCTTCGCCGACCGACAGCCCGCCCACGGCATAGCCTTCAAAGGGCAGTTGCCGCAGCGCCAAGGCGCTCTCCTGCCGGAGGTCGCTCTCGAGCCCGCCCTGCACGATGCCAAACATGGCTTGGTCCCGCCGCGTGCGGGCTGCCAGGCAGCGCTCGGCCCAGCGGAGCGACCGCCGCATCGCCGCGTCGACACGCTCACGATCGGCGGGCAGCGCCACGACTTCGTCGAGTTGCATCGCCACGTCGGCGCCGAGCCGCTCCTGAATATGGATGGCGCGTTCCGGTGTGAGGTCGATGGCCGAGCCGTCGAGATGCGAGCGGAAGAACGCGCCCTCCTCCGTCACCTTCACCTGCTTGGCGAGGCTGAACACCTGAAACCCGCCGGAGTCGGTGAGCGTGGGCCCCTTCCAGCCCATGAAGGCCGCGAGCCCGCCCCCCTGCTCCACGATCGTCTCCCCGGGCCGCAGGTGAAGGTGATAGGTGTTGGCGAGGATCATCCCCGCGCCGGTCTCGGCGACGCGGCCGATGTCCACGCCCTTCACGCTCGCAAGCGTGGCCACCGGCATGAAAAGCGGCGTGGGCACGTTGCCATGCCACGTTGTGAGCGTGCCGGCCCGCGCCGCGCCGTCCGTCGCCTCGATCGTGATTCCAAAGCCTGCCTGCACGTTTCGCTCTCGAGGCTCGGGGGTCGGCGAACGCTCGAGGAGCCTTGGGCCGCCGCAGCCCACGCGACGAGACTTTTGCCGCCCCCGGGCCGGCGCGTCACTGGCTAAAAGATCCCCAGCGCCTCGAGCGAGTAGCGGACGACGAGGCCGGCGACCACCACGCTCACCATGCTCATGAGCTTCACGAGGATGTTGAGGCTCGGGCCGCTCGTATCCTTGAAAGGATCGCCCACCGTGTCGCCGACGACCGCGGCCTTGTGGGCCTCGGTGCCCTTGCCGCCGTGCACGCCGCTTTCGATGTGCTTCTTGGCGTTGTCCCACGCGCCGCCGGCGTTGGCCATGAACACGGCGACGCAGAAGCCCGTCGTCAGGCCGCCCACGAGCAGCCCCATCACGCCGCCGACGCCGAGCAACAGCCCGGTGACGATCGGCACGGCGAGCGCGAGCATCGACGGCAGCACCATCTCCCTCTGCGCCGCCTTCGTGCTGATGGCCACCGGAGCGGCGTAGTCGGGCATGTCGGTGCCCTGCATGATGCCCGGCTTCTCGCGGAACTGGCGGCGGACCTCCTCGACCATGCCCTTCGCGGCCCGGCCCACGGCCTTCATCGTGAGCGCACAGAACACGAACGTGCTCATGGCCCCGATGAAGAGCCCGACGAGCGCCTTGGGATTCATGAGCGTGACGTCGTAGTGCCGCATGTAGTCGGCCATCCGGGCCTTCTTCACCGCCACGATGCGGTTCGACTTCTCGAGCTCGTCGAGCGCGGCAGCCGACGGGGCGTTTTCCACGAGCATCTTGGAGCCGAGCTTGTCGAAATCGGGGATCGCCTTGTCGTCGAGCACCATCCAGGTGGCGTTCTTCGCCGGCTCGGTGCCGAGCTGCACGGCGATGCCGTCGGCCAGCTTCACCCACTGGCCGGCGGTAAGCTGCGTCCGCTTGCCGCCGATCGTGAGATACTGATCGGGCGTGCCCTCGATGTTTTCGGCGACGGCCTGGCCCCAGCGCTCGAAGCCGATGCGCACCTCTTCGATGTAGGCCGCGAGGAGGGCGAGGGCCGTGAGGGCCGCCGACCCGATCGCGAACCCCTTGCCCGTGGCGGCGGTCGTGTTGCCCAGCGCGTCGAGGGCGTCGGTCCGCTCGCGCACCACGTCGGCGAGGCCGGCCATCTGGGCGTTGCCGCCCGCGTTGTCGGCAATCGGGCCGTAGGCGTCGGTGGCGAGCGTGATGCCGAGCGTGGAGAGCATGCCGACGGCGGCGATGCCGACGCCGTAGAGGCCGAGGGCGAAGGCATTGGGATTGTCGAAGTCGAAGCCGTTGGCAAAGCCGAAGGCGAGGAGCGTGGCCACGCCCGTGATCAGCACCGGGGCCCACGTCGAAAGCATGCCCTCGGCGATGCCGCCGATGATGATCGTGGCGGGGCCGGTGAGGGCCTGGTCGGCCAGTTCCTTCGTGGGGGCGTATTCGTTGCTCGTGGAGTACTCCGTCCACTTGCCGATCAGCCAGCCGGCCACGAGGCCGACGATCACCGAGATCGCGATGCCCAGATGGCTCCAACCCACGAGCAGAAACGTGATCACGAACGTGGCGCCGATGATGGCCATCGTGGAAAGGTTGATGCCCCGCGCGAGAGCGGCAAGCAGGGCCTTCTGCGACGAATCCTCCTGCGTGCGGACCTGCCAAATGCCCCAGATCGAGAGCAGCGTGCCCACCGAGGCGATCGCCATCGGCAGGAAGAGGGCCGCCATCTGCATCCGGTAATCGCCGGGGAAGGCGGCCACGCCGAGGGCGGCAGTGGCGAGGATCGAGCCGCAATAGCTCTCGTAGAGGTCGGCGCCCATGCCAGCGACGTCGCCCACGTTGTCGCCCACGTTGTCGGCGATCGTGGCGGGATTGCGGGCGTCGTCTTCGGGGATGCCGTGCTCCACCTTGCCGACGAGGTCGGCGCCGACGTCAGCCGCCTTCGTGAAGATGCCGCCGCCCACGCGGGCGAAGAGGGCCTGTGAACTCGCGCCCATCCCGAAGCACAGCATCGTGACGGTGATCTCCTCGAGCGAGAGCGGCGTGAACCCGAACAGCGGCACGAGCCAGTAGAGGATCGCGAACCACAGCATGATGTCGAGGAGACCCAAGCCCACGACCGTGAGCCCCATCACGGCGCCCGAGCGGAAGGCCACCTGCAGGCCGTCGTTGAGCGAACGCTCGGCACCGGCTGCGGTGCGGTTGCTCGCGAGCGTGGCCGTCTTCATGCCGAACCAGCCGGCGAGGCCGGAGAACAGGCCGCCCGAGAGAAACGCGAACGGCACCCACGCGCTCTGCACCTCGAGCACGAAGGCGAGCACGAGCAGCAGGAGGAAGATCACGAGAAAGAACCCCGCCACCACCTTGTATTGCTGCTTGAGATAAGCATCGGCGCCGGTGCGCACGTAACCGGCGATGTCGATCATCTTCTGGGAGCCGGCCGGCTGGGCCTCCATCCACTTGAAGAACTGCCAGGCCTGGAAGAGCGCGAGCACGGAACCCGCCGTGCCGACGAGCCACCAGAAACCGTAGGGGCCGAAGAACCAGGCCTGCGAACCGGCCTCGGCGGCTTCGGATGCGAAGGCCACGATTGGCGAGCCCATGACAGAGCACGCGGCGACACCGGCGGCGAGAGAGCGGTTCACGATCGGAGACTCCAAAGGAGATGGTCGAGGGGAGACTTAGACGAGAAATGCGAGTGCCGGGCCCAGCGGCCTCGCGAATGTGAGGGAAATCTACTTCCGCGAAAAAACCCCTGTCAAACCGCGGCGATCGGGCCCGGTCGAAGCGCGGTCCCAAAACCGCTGAGAGAAAACGCGCACTCGCGTGAAAGCGTCAGCCTCACGTCACCGGCACCTTGCCGATCGCATGGTAGACGAACCCGCGGGCCCGCATCTCTTCGGGGGCGTAGAGGTTTCGGCCATCGAAGATCACCTTGGCCGCCAGCCGGCGGGCGACGTCGTCGAAATCGGGACGGCGGAAATCGCCCCATTCGGTGACGATCGCCAGGCAATCCGCTCCGTCGAGCGTGTCCATCACGCCCGCGGCATACTCCAGCCGATCGCCATAGATGGCCTTCACGTTCGCCATCGCCTCAGGATCGAACACCCGCACGACCGCACCGCCCGCGAGCAGCCGCTCGATCAGGTCGATTGCGGGAGCGTCGCGCACGTCGTCGGTGCGCGGCTTGAACGCGAGCCCCCACACGGCGACCTTCCGGCCTTTCAGGTTGCCGCCAAAGTGCGCAGCGATCTTCTCACCGAGCACCTTCTTCTGGGCGAGGTTCGTGTCGTGCACGGCCGTGAGGATCCGCGGGCTCACGCCCTTGTCGCGAGCCATGGCGGCGAGGGCCTGCACGTCTTTCGGAAAGCAACTGCCGCCATACCCGACCCCGGGAAAGAGAAACGCGAAGCCGATCCGGCTGTCGTGCCCGATGCCGCGGCGCACGTCGTCGATGTCGGCCTCCATCCGTTCGCAGAGGTTCGCCACCTCGTTGATGAAGGAAATCTTCGTGGCCAAGAGCGCGTTGGCCACGTACTTCGTCATCTCGGAACTCTCCGGCGACATCACGAGAAACGGGTTTTCGGTGCGCAAAAACGGGCGATAGAGGCTGCGAAGCGTCTCGCCCACGTCGGGCGACCGCACGCCGACGACCACGCGATCGGGCTTTTGAAAGTCTTCGATCGCGGCCCCTTCCTTGAGAAACTCGGGGTTGCTGGCCACGCGGCAGCTGCGGCCCGTGCGCTCCTGGAGCCGCCGCTCGATTCCCGCGCACGTGCCGACTGGCACGGTGCTCTTGGTGACCACGACGGCCCGCTCGCGGAGATGCGGCGCGATCGTCTCGACCACCTTCCAGAGGGCGGAGAGATCGGCCGACCCGTCGGCGGCGGGCGGCGTGCCGACCGCCAGAAAGACCACCTCGGCGGCCTGGATCGCGGCGGCCGTGTCGGTGGTGAACGCAAGCCGGCCGGCCGCCATGTTGCGCTCGACGAGTTCTTCGAGCCCCGGCTCGTAGATCGGCACCTCGCCGCGGTTGAGCCGGGCGATCTTGTCGGCGTTGATATCGAGGCAGGTCACGGCATTGCCGCTGTCGGCAAAGCAGGCGCCCGTCACAAGCCCCACGTAACCTGTCCCGACGACGCCGATTCGCATGGCGGAGGTTCCTTGGGACACGACAGGCTGAAGCCTGTCCTACTCTTGCGGCGGGGCCTCGTCGGCCTCTTCCTGCTCGCTCGGCGGCACCGGCACGACGGCGGCGAGGGCGTCGGCGTCGTCGAGCCGCATGATCCGCACGCCCTGCGTGTTGCGGCCGATCGCGTTGATCTCGCGCACGTTCACCCGCTGGATCTTGCCACGGGCCGTCATCATCAACACCTGGTCTGCGTCGCGCACCGCCACGATCGACACGACCTGCCCGTTGCGGGCGGTGGTCTTGATGTCGCGGATGCCCTTTCCGCCGCGATGCTGCGTGCGATATCGCATCCCGCTCGAGCCGTCTCCGTCGGCCTCGTCGCCGGCGTCAGGCGTTTCGGCAGGCTCGGCCTCCGGAGCCTCTCCTTCCTCGCCCGGCGCGGGGCCCGAGAGCGGCGTGCCGGCCCCGAAGGGCGTGCGCTTGCCATAGCCCTGCTCGCACACGGTAAGCAGCGTGGCCTCGGGCTCGGCGACGACCATGCCCACCAGCCGATCGCCTGCACCGAGCTTGATTCCGCGCACGCCGCTCGTGTCGCGGCCCATGGGCCGCACGTCCGACTCGGGGAAGCGAATCGCCATGCCTTTCGCGGTGGCGAGCAGCAGCTCGTCGCCCGGCTTCGTGACGACCGCATCGACGAGCTCGTCGCCCTCGCGGAGCTTGACGGCGATCAGGCCCTTCGTCCGCCGGCGGCGATATTGTTCGAGCGCGGTCTTCTTCACCATCCCGCTGCGGGTCGCGAGCATCAGAAACTGGTTGGGATCCTCGAAGCCACCCACGGCCCGGCAGTCGGCCACCTTCTCGCCGGGCTCGAATTCGAGCAGATTGACGAGCGCCCGGCCCTTGGCGTCGCGGGCCAATTCGGGCAGCTCGAACACCCGCATCGAAAACACCTTGCCGAGCGTGGTGAACACGAGCAGCCAGTCGTGGGTGCTCGCCACGAAGAGGTGCTCGATCGGATCTTCCTCGTCGGCCGTGGCCCCCTTGAGTCCCTTGCCGCCGCGACGCTGCGCCCGGTAGGTGTCGGCGGGCGTCCGCTTCACGTAGCCCGCCCGGCTGATCGTGACCACCATCGTGGCTTCGGTGATCAATTCGGCCATGTCGCGGATGTCGCCCACCTCGCCGCTGATCTCCGTGCGCCGATCGTCGGCGTGCTTGCCCTCCAGCTCGACGAGATCCGCGCGGATGAGCGCCTTGATGTTGGCCTCGCTGGAAAGCACGCGGCGAAACTCGCCGATCTTCGCGAGCAGCTCACGGTGCTCACCCGTGAGCTTCTCCTGCTCGAGGTTCACCAGCTGCCCCAGCGTGAGCCGCAGGATCGCGTCGGCCTGCACGGGCGAAAGGCCGTAGGTCTCCGCGGCCCCGCGCTCCTCCGTGAGGATCGCAAACCCATCCGCGCCGAGGGCCCGCTCGAGGAGCGCCGTGGGCGTCTGAATCTGGCACAGCCGCTCCTTGGCTTCGGCCTGCGATTTCGAGCTGCGGATGATCTTGATGACTTCGTCGATGTTGGCGAGCGCGACGAGCAGGCCTTCGAGCGTGTGCTTGCGGCTGCGGGCCTTGGCGAGCAGGTGCTGCGTGCGGCGGCGGATCACCGTGGTGCGATGCCGCAGGAACTCCTCGAGCAGGCTCTTGAGCGGGAGGATCCGCGGCTTGCCGTCCACGAGCGCGAGAAAGATCAGCGAAAACGACGTCTGCAGCGGCGAGAACTGATAGAGCTGGTTGAGCACGACGTCGGGATCGGCGTCGCGCTTGAGCTCGAGGATCAGCCGCACCGGCTCCTTGAGATCGCTCTCGTTGCGGATCGCCGAAATGCCCTTGATGCGGTCTTCGTTGACGAGCTCGGCGATCTTCTCCTCGATCGCGTCGCGGGTCTGCTGATACGGGATCTCCGTGACCACGATCCGGCTGCGATTCTTGCCGAACTCCTCGACGTGGGCCCGGGCCCGCAGCGTGATCGTGCTCCGGCCGGTGAGATAGCCGCGGGCCAGCGCCTCACGGCCCATCACGATGCCGCCGGTCGGAAAATCTGGGCCGGGCACGATGTCGAGAATCTCGGCCATCGACGTGGCCGGGTTGTCGATCAGCTTCACGAGGGCCCGGCAGACCTCGCCGAGATTGTGCGGCGGGATGCTCGTGGCCATGCCCACGGCGATGCCGCCGGCGCCGTTGACCACGAGATTGGGAAACCGGCTCGGCAGCACGACGGGCTCGGTGTTGCGCTCGTCGTAGGTGGGCACGAAGTCCACCGTGTCGAGCTCGAGGTCGTCGAGCATCATCGCCGCGATCGGCGAGAGCCGGGCCTCGGTGTATCGCATGGCGGCAGCGGGCAGGCCGGCGATCGAGCCGAAGTTGCCCTGCTTGTCCACGAGCACGTGCCGCATGTTCCATTCCTGGGCCATGCGCACGAGCGTGGGATAAATCACGCTCTCGCCATGCGGGTGATAGTTGCCGCTGGTGTCGCCCGAGATCTTGGCGCACTTCACGCGGGCGGCGCCCGGCGAGAGATTGAGGTCGTTCATCGCGACCAAGATGCGGCGCTGCGACGGCTTGAGCCCGTCGCGCACGTCGGGCAGGGCCCGGCTGACGATCACGCTCATCGCGTAGGTCAGATAGCTGTCTTTGAGCTCCTGCTCGATCGGCAGCTCGATCAGCTTGCCGCCCGAAATGTCGCGAAGCGTGCCGTCGCCCTCGCCTACGCCGTCCCCCGGCGTTCCCTCGCCGGCGTCTGTTTCGTCATCTGCCAAGGGCCACTCTCCCGGTCGTTCCCTGAATCGCTTCGTCCCTGAATTCGGGCTTCGCTCGCCGTCTGAACATACCCGGCCCCGGGCACCGGTCAACCGGCCTGAACCCCGTGGGAAACAACGACTTCCGCACGGTCGAAATGCCTTGACCCGCGCCGGCCGGCCTCCTAGTCTCCCGCCCCGATTCGGGCCGCCGATCCCGCGGCCCGCTGGTCCCAAGTCTCAGCCGGCCCCACGAGGCACCACGCGCGTGTTGCATCCCCGTCTGCATGCCCCGCTGATCGTCGCGGCAGCCGCCTGCGTGCTGCTCGTGAATCTCGGCCGCCCCGCCCTGTGGGACGACGACGAGCCCAAGAATGCCGCCTGTTCACTGGCCATGCTCGATGCGGGCAATTGGCTCGTGCCCACCTTCAACGGCAGCCTGCGGATCGAAAAGCCCGTGCTCACCAACTGGGTGCAGATCGCCGGCTTCATCGCCTGTGGGCGGACCGAGACCGGCGCGCGGATCGGGTCGGCCCTGCTCACGATCGCCACCTGCCTCTTGACGTGGCAGATCGGCTGCCGGCTCCTCGGGCCGACGGCGGGCTTGCTGGGCGGCCTCGCCATGGCCACATGCGCCTGGACCGCGGTCGGCGGCCGGGCCGCCACGCCGGATGCGCCGCTCGTGTTCCTCACCACCCTCGCGCTCTGGCTGTTCGCCGCTGGCACCAACGGCGGCACGACGGGCCTCGGCCGCACCGCGGCGGCCGGCGTGGGAGCCGCCTGCGGCCTGGCCACGCTCGCGAAGGGGCCTGTCGGCCTCGTACTCCCACTGGCCGCCTTCACGCTCTTCGCGATCTCGCACATGCGCTCGCTGAGCGTGCCCTCCTGGGCCGCGGCAGCCGGCCGCCTGCGGCTGCCTGTCGTGCTCGGCACGGCTCTCGCCGTGGCGCTGCCCTGGTATGCATGCGTGGGCTGGCTCACCGATGGCGCGTGGCTGCGGGGCTTCTTCCTCGTGCACAACGTGGGCCGATTCGCAGCGCCGATGGAAGGCCACGCCGGGTCGCTCCTTTATTATCCGTGCGTGATCGCCATCGGGCTCTTTCCCTGGTCGATCGTGCTCGTGGCGATGGTCGCCCACGCGGCCACGATCCTCCGCCCGGGCTCCGGCCATCCCAGCCGGCCCGGCGTGGCCCTGCTCGCCTGCTGGGCGGGTGTGTGGATCGGCGCGTTCTCATGGTCTGCCACGAAACTCCCCGGCTACATCTGGCCGGCGTATCCGGCGCTGGCCCTCGCGACGGCGCTGTTTCTCACCGACTGGTCGCGCGGCGCGGTGTCACTCACCGCCGTGTGCCGCGATCCGGCCCGCGCTCGGGCCATCGTGATGCGCGTCGCCTGGGCGTCGCTCGCCTGCGGAGGCCTGGCCCTCGGGATCGGGCTCGCCGTGGCCGCGCGGCTCTTCGCACCCGGCGACGAATGGCTGGGGCTTCTCGGGCTCGTGCCGATCGCGGCCGCGTTCATCGCCTGGCGGCTCGACACCGCCAACGCGCCCGCACGCGCCCTCGCCGCGCTCGCCGTGTCGGCCTGCATCCTGATCACGCTCTTGGCGGCCGTGGCGACGCCGCGCATCAGTCGCGGCCAGAGCATGCGCGAGCAGGTCGCCGCGCTCACCGCCGAGGCGAGCGGCCCGTGGGCGTGCTTTTGGAACGTGCCGCCGAGCCTCGTGTATTACGCCGACGCCCGGGTCGCGAAGCTCGACACGCCGACCGACGCCGCCCGCCATCTGGCCAGCCATCCGCAGGCCAGGCTCGTGATCGACAGCCGTCATGAATCGCTCGTGCGCACGGGTTTGCCGGCCGAGTGCGTTGTCCTCGCCCGCATCCCCACGCTCTCGGATCGCCACTATGTGGTGTTCGGCCCGCCCCCGCGGCCCGCCGCCACGTTGGCACTCGCCCCCTGACCATTCGCTTCACCCCGCAGCCCACCCCGGAACCGTTCGCCATGCAGCCTCGTCATCCGCTTGCCATCGTGCTCGTCGCCTCGATCGTGAGCCTGGCCGTCGGCTTCTGGCCGACGCCCTTCTGGGATGAAGACGAACCCCGCTTCGCCGCGATCGCCCGCACGATGCTCGAAACCGGCGACTGGGTCGTGCCGACCTACAACGGCACGCTCGCCGTGGACAAGCCCGTGCTCATGCACTGGTGCATGGCGGCCTGCTTCGGACTCTTCGGCACCTCGGAAGTGGCAGCGCGGCTGCCCTCGGCATTGGCCACGGTGCTCACGGCGCTCGCGCTCCTGCGGGCCGGCACGCGCTGGTTCAGCCCACTGGCGGGGATGCTCGCGGCCTTCGCCTACGTCGGCTGCCTCCTCGTGGCGGTCGAGTCGCACGCCGCCACACCCGACGCGATCCTCACGGCGCTCACGACGTGGGCGACCCTCCTCATCGCCGAGGCGTTCATTCCAGCCGTTGGCTCGGGGGCTCCGGCCGCAGGGAGACTCGATCTCGGCCGTGCGGCGCTCGCAGGCACGATGATGGGCCTGGCCGTGCTCTGCAAGGGGCCGATCGGATTCGTGGGGCCGCTCGCCGTGGTGCTGCCGTGGGTGTGGGGCGTCGAGCTCCAGCGGCGGCTCGCGCGGTGTGAAACCTGGAACCTCGGTGGGCTCACGCGGCAGGCCTGCGTCGCGGTGCTCGACACGCTGCGCAGCACCAGGATGGCCACGCTCACGCTCGCCATGCTCGCCGTCGCGGCTCCGTGGTATGTGGCGGTGGGCCTGCGGACGGCCGGCGCCTGGCCCGCCGGATTCTTCTTCATCCACAACGTCGGCCGCTTCGCGGCCCCGATGGAGAAGCATGGCGGCGGCGTGCTCTATCATCCGCTGGGGCTGCTCGT
>JAIXPT010000094.1 GCA_027486095.1 Planctomycetaceae bacterium
ACGGCCGATCTCGCCCTGCTCTCCGTCTCGGGCTCCGGGGGTGGGTTCACGACCAATCTCGGCACCTATGCGAACATCGCCGGTGGCCAGTCGGGGCAGTATTCGATCTCCGTCGATCCGACGTCGTTCCTGTCGAGCGGCACGCAATCACGCACGTTCACGATCTCGCTCGGCGATCCGACCAACCTCTCGGGCGCGGCGGCGAGCAACACGCTCTCCGTGACCGCCCAGGTGATCGTCGTGCCGGAGCCGGGTGCGATCACCCTCGCCGGCGTCGGCGTCGTTCTGGCTGGCTGGCTCCTTCGCCGCCGTACGTAGCGCAGGCTTCAGCCTGTCAGAGAAATGCTTGGCAAGATGAGCGACCGCCGCGGCTTTACGCTGATCGAGCTCTTGGTGGTGATCGCCATCATCGGCACACTCGTCGGCCTGCTCCTGCCGGCGGTGCAGGCGGCCCGGGAAAGCGGCCGCCGGTCGCAGTGCACCAACAACATGAAGCAGCTCGCACTCGGCCTGCAGAACTACGCCGACGCCACGAAGGCGCTGCCGCGGTCGGCGACGGATAGCAGGGCTGATTCCCAGGGGCGCGAGGGCTGGAGCTGGATTTTCCTGATCCTGCCGTTCATCGAGAGGACTGAGCTTCACAACGCCTGCATGAACCAGTCGGCGGACTGGCGGAAGAACAATTGCACGTGGATGGATGCCACCACAGCGGCGCTCGCCCGGGCTCCGATCCCGCAGCTCATCTGCCCGACCGACACGGTCGCGGTGCTGGCCCCGGAGCTGAAGTACACCACGGCGACTGCCACTTACACGTCGAGCAAAACGAACTACGCGGCCAACGGAGGCTATCTGGAAAATTGGTGTGGCGGGGGATCGAATATCTGCACGTTGGATCAAAACATGCGGGCATCCACCGGCGCTCTGCGGAAAACGAAAGGCATCACCTTCAAGGATGTCAGCGATGGCCTGTCGAAGACGTTTCTGATCGGCGAAGCGGGCGGGGCAGCGGCTGATCCGAATAATGCCGATCGGATGCCGGGCGTCTGGGTGGGCAGCGGCAATTCGAAGGGCTATCAAACCGAATGCGTTCGCTACTCGGCCAACAAGCTCAATAGCGGCAGCGCCGAGCCCGCGTTTGGCAGCTACCACAACGCCGGAGCTAACTTCGCAATGGTGGACGGATCAGTGCGGTTTATCGCCGACTCGATCAATTCAAACACAGCCAACATCTGGGGCTACGATTGCTTCGATGAAACCCTGATCACGAAGGCACAGAACGAACTCACGAACCCGAGCCGCGGCATCTACCAGCGGCTCAGCACGCGAGCCGACGGGCTCACGATCGGGGATTTTTGAGCATGCCTGCCCCGCGTAGTTCATCGTGGCTGCCGCTCGCAGGCTACGTGATGACGCTCACGGCTCTCTTGGCCCTCGGCGGATGCGGCCGGCGGGATATCGGGGCCTCCGCCGGCGGGCTCGTGACGATCGACGGCCGGCCCGCTCCGGCCGGTCTACGAGTCGATTTTCAGCCCCAGGGGCCGGGCGGCTCCCCGTCCGCCGGCACCACGGATGCTGCGGGTCGATACGAACTCTGGTTTACCGCGGCGCACAAAGGCGTCATGCCCGGCGAGTGCCGTGTGATGCTCCAGCCTGCGCGGGAATCGGGGCCCGATGGCTCCCCACGGATTCCTGAGGCTCTGAAGGCGCTGCAGCTTCCGAAGGCCTACGCCGGCGAGCAGTCGCCCCTGATCCGCACCGTCAAGCCGGGCCACAACACGATCGACATCGCGATCGACACGTCGGCGGCCGTCCCCAAGCCGAGGTGACACAAAGCCTCCCAGGGGGTCTCCATGGCCACCTCGCCAAAGGCCGATGGATCTTGGAAACAGTCCACGACGGCGATGCCTGCTCCGCGATTGGGTGCGCATGGCTTCCGCGTTGGCCCTGCCCCAGCGGTATGATCCACGTAATCCGCTGCCGATAGGCATTCATCTGACAGTACTGAACATCCGTATATAATTTTATCTCCGCCGCGAGACCTGCCATGGCCACCGACACAACCCCATCGCCGATCCCGATAGCCGGCGGCTCGAGCAGTATCGGCTCGTGGACAGCCGTTACCGCCTCGAGCCTCCCTCAGATCCCATCCTCGGGCTTTCCGGCACGCTCCAGGTCAGGCACGCCGACATCTGGTAGTCCAGCCGCTCACTCCTTCGCCTCCCAGTAGCGGACGTAGTCCACGAGCATCCGCTGCGGGAAGATCGTGTCGTCGATCCCCTTCGCTCCGCCCCATCCGCCGCCGACGGCGACGTTCAGGAGAAGATAGTGCGGCTTGTCGAAGGGCCAGGCCGCCGGGCCGGTGCCCTCGTTCTTGAACGTAAACACCCCCGCGCCATCGAGAAAAAACTCGAGCCTGTCGGGGTGCCACTCGAGCGCATAGATATGCCAGTCGTGGGCGGCATCCTGCACCATGACCTTCCGCCCCTTGTTGGTCTTCTTCACGTGGTTGTAGGCGGGGGTGTGGATGTTGAAGTGCAGCGAGTGCGGATCAAACCCCACATACTCCATGAGGTCGATCTCGCCGCACGCGGGCCAGCCCTTTGATTTGTCGGTGCCGAGAAGCCAGATCGCCGGCCAGATGCCGCGGCCCTCGGGGAGCTTGGCCCGCACTTCGAGGCGGCCGTAGCGAAACTCTTGCCGGCCGCGGGTGACGAGGCTGGCGGAGGTGTAGGCGGCCTCCTTCCCCTGCTCGCGCCACGGCTCCCTCGCCGCCGTGATCACGAGGTGGCCCCCCGCGACTGCGGCGTTCTCAGGTCGGTCGCGGGTGTAAAACTGAGCCTCTTTGTTGCGGACGAAGCCGGTTTCGTAGCCCCAGTTCGCCGGATCGGGAGCCCCGGGCGCTTCGAATTCATCGGCCCACGTGGGGGCGGGGCGATCGGCAGGCGGATCCGCCGCAGCCGCGCCCGACAGGGCCGACAAGCCCGCCACGGCCACGCTCAACGCTGCCCATCCAGACACGATCTGGTTCATCGCCTCGATCCTCCATCGCAAACACATCGCATGCATTCCTCACCTCAGGCTTTCCGGACTGGCAGAGTCTCAACCCCCGCAGGCTATCGTCGGAGGAGAGTCGCCCGCCATTGGCCAGGCGGCCGGGGCTTCCGATGAAACTCGTTTTGCCGCCGGGCTGTATGCTGCGTGGGCATGAGTGATTCGCCCCCCGCCACCGCGGCCGTCCGCCCGCTCGATGCCACCGAGCGCCGCGTGCTCGGCACGCTCGTCGAGAAGGCGAAGACGACGCCCGACCAATATCCGCTCTCGCTCAACGCGCTCGTCAACGGCTGCAACCAGAAGAGCAACCGCGACCCGGCGATGAACCTCGACGAAGAGCAGGTGATGAAGGCGATCACGAGCCTGCGGGCGCTCGGGGCCGTCGCCGAGGTGTTCGGCAACGGCAGCCTCGCCCGCTATCGCCACCTGGCATACGAGTGGCTGGGTGTGGGCAAGGAGGAGCTCGCGATCCTCGCCGAGCTGCTCCTGCGCGGCGAGCAGACGGAGGGCAGCCTCCGCGGCCGCGCGAGCCGCATGGACGACATCCCCGATCTCTCGTCGCTCCGCCGCCATCTCGAGGCCCTCGCCTCCCGCGGCCTCGTCGTCTGGCTCTCGCCCCCCGGGCGCGGCCGCATGCTCACCCACGGCCTCCTGCCGCTCGAGAAGCTCGAGAAGGTGCGGGCGCAGCTCGGGGCATCGACGCCCGCGGAGTGAGTGGCGCAACCGCCGCCCGGCTGCTAGGCGGCACGCGGGCCATTGAGCAGGCTGCCGATCGCCGTAGGTCGCACGCCGTAGCGATAGGTGACGAGCAGCACCGGCGCGACCAGCGCCATGACCACGAGAAACTTCAAGTCTGCGGGCACGGCCCACGGGCGGACGACCATCTGCGCCGCCATCACGAGCGGCGGGTGCACGAGGTACATCCAATACGAGGCGTCGGCCAGCCACGATACGAGCGGGCTGGGCCGCGAGCACAGCCGGGCGAAGAGCCCGATCAGCCCCAGCGACATCGCCCAGGCGTAGGCAGGCTGCAGCACGCTGGCGAGCAGCCGGTCGTTCATGGTCGCGACGCCCGCCACGAAGAGCACGACCGCCGTCGGCAGGAGCAGCTTCCAGTGGCGGCCGAGCCGGGTGTCGAGCCCTTCCGCGGCGAACGTCGCCACGCCAAAGAAATAAAAGCAGGCATAGAAGGCGAGCACGTGCGGCCGCGGCAGGATTCCGAACGACGTGTCGGGGCCGTAGCCTGCCGCCATCGACATCCCCATCACGAGCTGCGGGATGCACGAAGCTGCTACGAGCCACCACCGGCGGCGGCCCGTTGGCAAGAGGCCCATGACGGCGAGGATCGCGAACGCGGCGACCAGCCAGCACAGGAACCAGAGAAACCACAGATGGTGGAAGACGTTCGTCTGCACGAGGTGCAGCGACCACGCACCCACACATGGGCGAAGCCATTCTGCCGAGAGGGCCTCGGACCACGCGAGCGTGGCCTGGTCGAGCGGCCCGCCGAGCGTGCCCTCCGCATTCGGCCCCGTGGGCAGGATGGCCCGCAGCCGCTCACGGCCGGCGAGGATCTCAGCGACGCGAACAGGATGCATGTCGGTGAGGGGTGCAAACTCGCTGACGAGCTCGGCCGGCAGGCTCAGCATTGCTGCCGGCATCCGGCCGACTGCATTCACGGCACGCGGGCTTGCCCCCCGCGCCATGAGCAGTTGGGCTGCCGCATCGCGGCCGAAGTAGGCGGCATAGTGCAACGGCGTGTTGCCGCCGCCATCCTGCCCGTCGGGGGCCGCGCCGGCATCGAGCACGGCCGCCACGATCGCTTCGTCGCCCCGCATCGTGGCCCAGGTGAGCGGCGGCTGGCCCCAGAAGGGATCTTTGCGATCGGCCGCACCCGGAGATGCGAGCCGGCCGCGCACCGTGGCCGCGCTGCCCGAGAGGATTTCCGCGCGGGCGGGATCGAGCCTGTTCGTGCGCAAGGCAGCGCGCTCGATCGCCTTGTCGAGCGGCACGAGCGTGAGCGTGGCGATCACCAGCGGCAGAAAGATCCGCATGAACCGCTGCTCGACCAGGCTCGCGAGCCCGCGGCGGCTGAAGACCAGCATCGTGAAATAGCCACTCAGCAGAAAAAAGAGCGGCATCCGGAAGCCGTGCACGGCCCCGATCAGGAGCAGCAAGGCGTCGCTGCGCTCGGTGTCGTGCACGGGCCAGGGAAACGGCACAAAGCTCATCGCCGCGTGGAGGGCCACGCCCAACAGCATGGCGAAGCTGCGCAGGGCGTCGAGATCGGTGCGCCGGGTTGCCGAAGGTTTAGCCATGGCCGCGAAAGAGCGACATGCTCCACTTCGCCACCGTGGCCCGGGTGGCCAGCCGGGAGGCGAGCGACACGAGATAATTGACCCAGCCCGAGACCACGTATTGCCGGCCCGCGTCGAACGCGGCGAGCCCGGTGCGCACCACCGACTGCACATCCTGGCCGCGGTTTCGCTCGGCCCAGCCGGGAACACCGGAGTGATCGAAGAACTCGGTCCGCGTGGTGCCCGGGCAGAGCGTCGTCACCGTCACGCCCCGGGGCCGCAATTCAGCCCACAGCGATTCGCTGAAATGCAGGACATACGCCTTGCTCGCCGCATACACGCCCATGTAGCCGACCGGCTGAAACGACACGAGCGAGCCGATATTGATGATCCCCCCGTGGCCACGCCCGACCATCTGTTTTGCGGCCACGAGGGTGAGCTCGGTGAGGCTGGCGATGTTGATCTGAATCAGCTTCAACGCCCGCTCGACATCGGCCTTCTCCACGGCCGCCACCATGCCGATGCCGGCGTTGTTGACGAGCAGCTCGACCTCGATGCCGCGTCGGGCCACCTCGGCGAGCAGCTCGCGCCCTGCATGCGGCTGCGAAAGATCGGCGGGCATGATCTCGCAGCGGGTGCCGTGGGCCGCCGTGAGCTCTCGGGCCAACGAGAGCAAGCGATCTTCGCGACGGGCCACGAGCACGCAGTGCATGCCCCGTGCGGCGAGCTGCCGGGCAAACTCGGCGCCGATCCCCGACGATGCCCCGGTGATCAGGCCCCAGTGACCCGCATAGGCTTTGAGCACGATGTGGAACCTGCGGTTGGCGAGGGCAAGCAGCCCGGGAGCATAGCCCGGCCCACGGCAAGCTCGCCATCGGGTGGAGAGGGATGCGACACGGATTTCCATCGCCGGGGGCCCTGCCGCGCGTTGACGGGCGTTCGAGCCACCCGTTACACTTTTGGGTTCTTGTTTTGTCCCCACCTAGCATTACTGCAAGCACCCACCACCGTCGCGACGGATATTCGCACGCCGACGGCACTCTGGCCGGCCCTCGCTGACGCATTTTTTCCGTCTTTCTGCCAGTGGTGCTCCGTAGTGGATCATCGGTCGAGCATCATGCGACGTGCCGTGCTCTTACCGCTTGCCCTCCTGGCGGCGTGCGTCGCCACCCCGGCCTCCGCGCAGCAGCTGCGGTTCGTCACGTTCGGCACGGCCAGCGGGCTCGGCAATGCCAACACCTACGGCGTCTTCGTGAGCGGCAGCACCGTCTATGTGGCGACCGCCGGCGGCTTGAGCCTCTCGACCAATGGCGGATCGACGTACACCAACCGAACCACCGCGAACGGCCTGGGCAGCAATGACGTCCGGGGTGTCTACGCGATCGGGAGCACGGTCTACGCAGCGACCACCGGAAGCGGGACCGTTGGAGGAGTGAGCAAGTCCACGAACGGCGGCACGAGCTTCCTGAACTCCGGGTCGTCAAGCGGGCTCACCCGCCCTGCGTTGCGAGGTGTGTTCGCCGTGGGCAGCAATGTCTACGCGGCGACCCTGAGCGGCCTGGGCGTCTCGACCAATGGCGGAACGACGTACACCGTCAAAAACGCCACGAGCGGACTCGGCAGCGCGAATACATTCGGTGTCCATGCCACCGGCAGCACCGTTTACGTGGTGACCCTTCAAGGCCTGAGCATTTCGACCAATGCCGGCACGAGCTTCACGAACTCGGGCACCTCCAGCGGGCTGGGCGCGAACGCGTGCAATGGCGTCTACGTGAGCGGCAGCACCGTCTACGTGGCGACGGAAGGCGGCGTGAGCGTCTCGGCCGACGGCGGCACGAGCTACACCAACGCCACCACCGCGAATGGCCTCGGCAGCAACGCCGTCAAAGGCATCTACGCCACCGGCAGCACCGTCTATGCGGCCACCGACGGCGGCGTGAGCATCTCGACCGACGGCGGCACGAGCTACACCAACTTCACCACCACCAACGGGCTCGGCAGCAACACCGTCCGCGGCGTATTCGCGAGCGGCAGCACCGTCTATGCGACGACCTCGAGCGGCTTCAGCATCGGGAGCCCCGATTCCCTGGCGCTGATCTGGACCGCGACCAGTGGCACCTGGAGCGCATCGGCCACCACCTGGACCACGAGCAGCGGCGGTGCGACCGTGTTTCTGGCCGGCGACACGGCCACCTTCAGCGGCACCGCCGGCGGCACCCTCACCCTCGCGGGATCGCTCGCCCCCGCCGGCCTCGCGGTGTCGGCGACGGCCGGCACCTACACCTTCAGCGGCGGCGCGGGAAACCTGATCTCCGGGTCGGGAGCGCTGGCGAAGAGCGGCGCCGGGGCGGCGGTGTTCGCAAGCGCCAACGACTGGACGGGCGGCGCCTCGCTCACGGCCGGCACGATCCGCGTGGGTGCCGACGGGGCCCTGGGCAGCGGCTCGCTTGCCCTCAACGCCGGCACGCTCGCCTCGGCCAACGCCTCGGCCCGCGTGCTCTCGAACCCGGTCGCCTTCGGCGGCGATGTCGCGATCGGCGATGGCACGGGCACGGGGCCGCTGACCTTCAGCGGCGGGGTCGATCTCGGGGGCGGCACGCGGTCGCTCACGACGGTGGCCGACACGACATTCAGCGGCGCGATTGGCAACGGCGGCCTGACGAAGCTCGGCGCCGGACGGCTCACGCTCACCGGCACGGGCACCTTCACCGGCCCCACGACCGTCGCGGCGGGGCGGCTGGCGGTGAACGGGGCGCTCGGCGAATCACCTCTGATGGTTCTCGCCGCCGCCGAGCTTGGTGGCTCGGGCTCGATCGGCGGCCCGGTAAGCGTGGCCGGCGGCGGCACGCTCGCCCCGGGCAACAGCATCGCATCACTCGCCACGGGCACCGTGACGTTCGCCAGCGGGGCCGCCTTTGCGTATGAGATCGACTCCTCAAACCCATCGTCGCTCGGCGCGGCCGCCGACCTTTTGGTCGTCAACGGCGGCCTCAACCTCGACCCAGGCAACGCCACGGTCCTCACCATCACGGACCTGGCTGGATCGCCAAACACCTTTCCGCAAAACACGACGTTCGCTGCCATCAGCTACTCCGGGGCGTGGAACGGCGGCCTCTTCACCTACGCCGGCACCATGCTGGCCGATGGCAGCGTGTTTACCGTCGGCACGCAGGAGTGGCAGATCGACTACGACCGCCTGTCGAGCGACGGCCTCGCCAACTTCACGGCCGACTACCTGCCGTCGGGCGCCTTCGTGGCTTTCACGGCCGTGCCGGAGCCGGCGACTTGCTTTATCGCCCTCGCTGGCCTCGCCTCTGGCGGGCTCTCGATGTGGCGGCGGCGCAGACCGGCCTGAAGTCGTTCCAGCCAGCACTTTCCGGACTCCTTGGAGCTTGTCCGTGTCCTGATAGACACCTGGCTTGGAAATCACAACGGGGCGGATGGGCGACGGGCAATGATCATGCGTATCTGCCTGGAAAACCCCCATTCGTCCGTATTCATGGCCTTGCTACGCTCCCGCCATGGCTTCTTCGAACCGACTGCGAAAGACGGCTCTGATCTGCGGCATCGGCGGGCAGGACGGTGGCTACCTCGCTGCCCACCTGCTCAGGCTTGGGTATCGGGTCGTGGGCACGAGCCGTGATGCCCAGGGGAGCCACTTCGAGGGCCTCGTGCGACTCGGGATCCGCGACCGTGTCCGCGTGGAAACGATGTCGCTGGTCGATTTTCGCTCGACGATGCACGTGATTTCGCGCACGCGGCCGGACGAGATCTACAACCTGGCCGGGCAGTCGTCCGTGAGCCTGTCGTTCGACCAGCCCGCCGAGACCCTCAGAAGCATTGTCACCGGCACGCTCAACGTGCTCGAATCGATCCGGATGCTGGACGCACCGATCCGCTTCTACAACGCCGGCAGTTCCGAGATGTTCGGAGATACGGTTGCTGCGCCGGCGAGCGAGAATGCCGTGCTTCGCCCACGCAGCCCCTACGGGATCGCCAAGGCGACGGCCTTTTGGCAGGTCGCACAGTACCGCATGTCATATGGCATCGACGCCTGCACAGGTATCCTCTTCAACCACGAGAGCCCGCTACGGCCCGAGCGATTCGTGACGCAGAAAATCGTGGCTGCCGCCTGCCGGATCGCGGCGGGTGAACAGCACACGCTCGCGCTCGGTGATCTGTCGGTGAGGCGAGATTGGGGATGGGCACCCGAATACGTGGTCGCGATGCACAAAATGCTCCAAAGCGATGCCGTCGAGGACTACGTCATCGCGACGGGGGTGACGAACAGCCTCGAGGATTTCGTATCCGAGGCCTTCGCCGCAGTCGGCCTCGAGTGGCGAGAGCATGTCAAGTCTGATCCCCGCCTGAAGCGGCCGAGCGAGATCTCGTGCAGTCGGGCGGATGTCTCGCGGGCCGAAGCCCAACTCGGCTGGCGGGCCCGGTTCACCATGCGGGACGTCGCCCACCTGATGGTCGAGGCCCGGCTGGCACGGGCGGAACTGCCGCTGCGGCGTGCGGCGTAGAGCCTGGCTTCGGCCGGCTCGAGCGTGGGGAGGTCTCCGGCGACAACAGCGTCGTTTCGTGCATCGTGGCAGGTCACTCCGCAGCCATCGGAAAGGGGTCGTGCTTCACATCCGCACCCTCCGAGACGATCACGTTGTAGCCAAATTGGCTCACGGCTTCGCCCGACTCCACCATCTCCAAAATCAGATGACTATTGAGCCGCTCCAGAAGGTAGCCGGCGTTTCTTCTCTGATATCCGGTGCGCGGGGTGAAGAACCTCGAAGACAGCACGTGAGACGCACGGTCGAGGGTGGCGAATATCTTTTTGAACGTCTGTCGCCTATAGACCCCGATATTGCAGGCTGGGATGAGAACATCCCTGCGCAACAGGGCGGCGACGGAAGCTGGCGCGAGAATTTCCGACTGAATCAGAAAGCATGCGAACGACAGAAGATCCTCGAGCAGGTGGGATTCGGCGTATTGGCCCAGCACACCCGCCGGGAATGCGAACCGCGTATTGAAGATTTCCGACCCACGATCGCGAGCGAAACATTCGTCAAAGTGCCCCAGCTCGTCGGGATGAATGCAGACAGACCATGGTTGATTTACTGCCGGGACACCGATCTTCGGCCTGAACTGTGAGACGAATCGCCGATAGTGGAAGATCCGAATGAACTCCCGGCCCGCTGCCACGTCATCGATGTTGCGAAAGAGCCAGATCAACTGGGCATATTCGGACAGAGCACTCCCGTTGGGGCCGAACAGCGAGTCTGGCACCACGGCAGTCCGTGGACCGCTGATCGCCTGCTCGGGTGTCACAAGCAGATCGACATGCTGCATCAAGGCCGGAAGCGGCTGCACGTGCGTGAGACACACGTTCACGACATTCATGTTTTTCGTATAGAGCACAGTGGCGATCCTGGGCAACGGCAGCGATTCGCGCATGAGGCGGCAGCACGGGTTTTTGCCGGCCCAAACGCCCTTTTCCCGCCGCTGGCGGTCGCTCTACTATCTGCGGCGTGTCTCCCTGAAAAAAACCGCGATAACACACTGTAGATGACTGCCCCCATCCTGGGTTCCCCGATCGACCGCTGCCGCGTCTGCGGCTCGACCGACCTGGCCGACCTGCTCGACCTCGGCATTCAGGCCTTCACTGGCCTGTTTCCCCGGCATGCGTCGGATCCGATTCCTTACGGACCGCTCCAACTGGTGAAGTGTGCCGAGCCGACGGGCGGCTGCGGCCTGGTCCAGCTCCGTCATTCGTTCGACGAAAGCCTGATGTACGGCGAGACCTATGGCTATCGCTCGGGCCTCAACGCTTCGATGGTGCAGCACCTCGCACACCGCATCGCCCATGTACGGCGATACGTCGATCTGTCGCCCGGCGATGTCGTCGTCGATATCGGCTCCAACGACTCCACGACCCTTCGTTGCTACGGAGACAATGGCTACCGGCTGATCGGAATCGATCCATCGGTGGAAAAGTTTCGGGATTTCTACCCGTCTTGGGTTGAGGGCGTTCCTGATTTTTTCAGCGCCGAAACGTTCCGCAAGGTTGCAGGCCCCGCCCAGGCGCGGGTCGTGACGAGCATCGCCATGTTCTACGACCTGCAGGATCCGGCTCTTTTCATGCGCGAAATTCGGGAGATTCTCGCACCGGACGGTATCTGGGTCTTCGAGCAGAGCTACCTGCC
>JAIXPT010000416.1 GCA_027486095.1 Planctomycetaceae bacterium
CCCGCCGCCTGGCTGCCATCGGGCGCGACGAGCAGCGCTGTCGCCCGACCGGCCGCATCGGGCGTGAGCGTCATGAAATGCACCTCTTCGCCGCGGCCGGGCTGCGGCGCGGCGTAGCGATTCCACGTAGGCACGTCGGCCGTCGCTGCCGCGTCGCGCGGGGCCAGTTCCGCGAGCGGCACGACCACCTCGGCCCCGGCGCCCAGGATCGGCGGCCCAAGGTTCACGTGGTAGAGCATCTGCATCGTCGTGGGACGATCCGAGCGGTTTTCGACCATGTCGGTCCAGGCGAGCCTCGGCCGGCCGGCGTACAGCGTGAGCGTTGTCGTCATCCGCAGCGCGTGGCATAAAAATCGCGTCTCATCCACGGCCCCCGTGAGCGTGACGGTGCCCGCCGAGTCGTCGAGCACCACCTCCACGCCATGGGCCGGCAGATTGGCGATCCTGCCGTGCAGGCCGTGCGTGAGCCGGCCATGTGCATCAAAATCAGGCGCACCATTATTCACGAGGCCGCAGCGGGCGACGAGCTCGTCGAACCCATCGAGCCAGCCGATGCCGGAAGGCTCGGCGAGCGGCACGAACCGCGGGTGCACCGGGCCCGACACGGGCGACCGCCAGCCCAGTTCGACCGCGCCCACGTAGAGCTTCCAGATGCCGAGCCCGCGGTCGGGCAGCACGACGGCCCGGTTCGACCCGGCGACGAGTTCGACCTGGAGCACGCCGTCGCGCGGGCCGCCCCGCAGCCGCGTGGCCTGCACGGCGAGGCTGCCGAGCGTTGCGGAAACCTCGCCCTCGATGCAAATCGTTTTCAACGCCATGGCCGTCGTGCTCCAGCCGGGACGCTCCTCTGCGTGCGTCGCGTCCCGGCAGCGTACCGCCCGCCCGCCCGATTCGGCCACCGTCTGCTACATTTTCGTGGCCCCGGAGCTCGACTATGCCCCCCGCACCGATCGCCGTCGTCCTCGCCGCCGGCAAGGGCACGCGCATGGCGAGCGACCTGCCGAAGGTGTTGCACGAAGCGGCCGGCAAGCCGCTCGTCACGTGGGTGCTCGAAACGCTCGCGGCCGCCGGCATCCGCGATCGGATCGTGGTGGTCGGCTACCGCGCCGACCTCGTGGAACGGGCGCTCGCCGGCATGCCCGGCGTGGCGCTCGCCCTGCAAGAGCAGCAGCGCGGCACGGGCGACGCCGTGGCGGCGGCGGCCGATGCGATCCGCGCCCGGATCGCGGCCGATGCGTTCGGCAGCCGTCGGCCCGTGGTGATCGTATGCGGCGATTCACCGATGCTGCGTGCGGAGAGCGTGCGCAACCTGCTCGCAGCGTGGGAAGCCCACGGCGCCTCGTGCCTGCTCGGCACCGCCCACACGGCCGACCCCACGGGCCTCGGCCGGATCGTCCGCGACACGGCCGGTCGCTTCGAACGGATCGTCGAAGAGAAAGACGCCACCGACGCCGAGCGTGCGATCGACGAGGTCAACATGAGCACCTACGTGTTCGAGGCCCGCGACCTCCTCCGGGCGCTCGCCGACCTGCGTCCCGACAACGCCGCCGGCGAGTACTACATCACCGACTGCCCGGGCATGCTCCTGCGGGAGGGCCTGTTCGTGGACGCGGTCGCCTGCCTCGATGCGAGCGAGACGCTCTCCGTCAACACCCCGGAACAGCTCGCGGCGGTCGCCACAGCCTTGAACAACCGCCGCGCGAAAGGCACAGTGAGCACATGAACGACCTCAAGATCTTCGCCGGCCCCGCCAACCAGCCGCTCGCGCAGGACATCTGCCGCTATCTCAACCTCCCGATGGGAAAGATCTCGCTGGGCCGGTTTCCAGACGGCGAGATCTCCTGCAAGATCGACGAAGACGTCCGCGGCCGCGACGTGTTCATCGTGCAGCCCACGAGCCCCCCGGTCAACGAGCACATCATGGAACTGCTCGTGATGATCGACAGCTTCAAGCGGGCAAGCTCCTACCGCCTCACGGCCGTGATCCCCTACTTCGGCTACGCCCGCCAAGATCGCAAAGACGCGGGCCGCGTGCCGATCACGGCCAAGCTCGTGGCCAACCTGATCACGCGGGCCGGCGCCGATCGCGTGCTCGCGATGGACCTGCACGCCGCCCAGATCCAGGGCTTCTTCGACGTGCCCGTCGATCACCTCTACGCCGCGCCGGTTCTCAACAATCATTTCCAGACGCTCGACCTCAAGCCCGAAGAGCTCGTGGTGGTGAGCGCCGACGTGGGCGGCATCAAGCGGGCCGTCGGCCACGCCACCCGCTTCGGCGCGCCGCTCGCGATCATCGACAAACGGCGCGTCTCCGCCGAGACGACGAAGAGCGCCAACGTGATCGGCGCGAGCGTCGAGGGCAAAGTGGCCCTCATGTTCGACGACATGATCAGCACGGCCGGCTCGATCTGCTCGGCGGCCGAGGTGATCCACGCCCACGGTGCCAAGGCGATCTACGCCGCCGCCACGCACGGCCTGCTCGTGGGCCCGGCGATCGAACGCCTGCGCTCGGCTCCTTTCGCCGGGATCATCATCACCGACTCGATCCCGCTCACGCCCGGCAAGATGCTGCCGAACATCACGGTGCTCTCCGTCGCCAGCCTCCTCGGCCAGGCCATCAAGCGCATCCACCGCAA
>JAIXPT010000455.1 GCA_027486095.1 Planctomycetaceae bacterium
ACGTGCATCGCGTCGGTCGCACCGGCCGCATGGGCCGCGAAGGCGTGGCCTACACGTTCGTCGCCCCCGACGAGGGCCCACAGCTCACGCGGATCGAGATGCGGATCGAAAAACTGCTCAAGCGCGACGAAATCGCTGGCTTCGAAGCGTTCGACCGCCGGCCGCAGGCATCGCTCAACGTGCGGGTCGGCATGGAGGCGGCCGCGGAACCGGCCCCCGAGCAGGCCCCCGAGGCGGCCAAGAAGCCGGCGGCGGCATCGCTCCTGGGCAAAGGGCGGGCACCGAAGCGGTTCCGCAGGGCGCTGTAGAGGCTATCCAAGACCAAGGCATCGCCGCTCGGGGGCGGCAAAAGTCTCGTCGCGTGGGCCGCAGCGGCCCACGGCTCCTCGAGCGTTCGCCGACCCCCTCGCCTCGTCTGTTCGTGGGGTTCGCGTGGAGCGAGGTGTAGATATGGCCGGGCATTCGGTGCGGGCGATCAAACAGCGACTCGAGAGCCTGGCGGCCGCGGGCGTCACCGATCTGCCGCGGCCGCGTTCCGGGCAGGCGGAGGCCGCCACGCCGTCGATCGCGCGCGTGGCACCGCCGCGGCCCGCGGCGGTCGCGGCCGCCGGCCGCGAGCAGGCACTCGAGGTGATTCGGCGGGAAGTCGCCGACTGCCGCCGCTGCGAGCCGCTCGCCTGCAGCCGGCACACCACCGTGTTTGGCTCGGGCTCGCCGACGGCGCGGGTCTGCTTCCTCGGCGAGGCGCCCGGGGCCGACGAAGACCTCTCAGGCCTGCCTTTCGTGGGACGTGCCGGACAGCTGCTCACCAAGATTATCGAGGCCTGCACGCTCACACGCGACGAGGTCTACATCCTCAACGTGCTCAAGTGCCGGCCGCCCGACAATCGCCAGCCCCTGCCCGGCGAGATCGCGAACTGCCGCGGGTATTTCGAGCGGCAGCTCGAGGCCATCGCCCCGGAGTTCATCTGCTGCCTGGGTACGACGGCCGCGCAGGCGCTCTTGCAGACGACCGAGCCGATCGGCCAGCTCCGCGGCCGCTGGTTTACGCACGGCGCTGCCCACGTGATCTGCACGTATCACCCGTCGTATCTGCTGCGGAATCCCGGAGCGAAGCGGCACGTGTGGGACGACATGAAGCTCCTCATGGCTCGCATGGGCATCGAGCTCTGAGGCGCCGGCTATCATTCGCAGGAAGCCCGAGGCGTCCGTCTCAGGAAGCCCGAGGCGTAAGCCGAGAGGATGCCCCAGTTGGTGAAACGCGACGCGTATTCCCTTCGGCTCACGCCTCGGGCTTCCGGTTGCGTCCGGCTCATCGGGGAGGGGCAACCCCGAGCCGGCTTCTCCGCACGAGGGCATGACAGGCTGAAGCCTATTCCACATGGACATGGGGGGCCCGAAGCCGGCGTTACGGGGTTTTCTTCAAGGTTCCGGTCGTAGCGATCCGATCAATAGTGCGGGTCGTTGGGGAGGGGAACAGCCGCTGGAGTAGGGCTGGTGGGCGTGGGCCGCGGGGCCGTGCCCGAAAGGCCGTCTGCTGGGGATGGAGAGACGGATGGCCGACCGAATGCCGCGCCGGATCGTGGGCTTGGTGGGGTGCGCCGCGATCGCCTGTGCGACCGGGTGCACCATGTGCCCCGACCCGTTCGACTATTCGGGGCCCGTGCCGAATGGCTCCGCGCCACAGAACGACTTCTGGGCCCGGAGCAACGGCATCTTGCCGCTCCATGCCGCACCACGGCCGTGGCCGCCGGTCGTCAAGCGGTCTGCCGCGTCAGAGACGCGCGCCGGCGTGGAGCTGACCGACGAACAGCTGCAGGCCACCGATGCCGGCGTGGAGACGAGCGCGGAGGCCGTCGAGGTGAGCGACGGGAATCTCCTGCTGCCGGAGCCGTCAGGGGCGCTTGGCGAGGCCGGGCTCGGGCAGCCAGCCGTCGGGGACGATGGCATCCTTGGGAACGACAGCCACGCCGTCGCGGATCGTGAAGCGGTCGCTGTCGGCGAGTTCGTCCCACCCGTGGTCGTTGACGATGCGGGTACGGCGGCCGATCCGCACGTTCTTGTCGATGATCGCCCCCTCGATGATCGAGCCGTCGCCGATGCCGAGCGGGGGAATCCCCTGCGTCGCAGCGGCGGCCAGGTCGTCGGCCGATTCGTAGAAGTCGTTGCCCAGGACGACGGAGTTGCGGATCACCACGTTGCGGCCGATGCGGCAGCGCAGGCCGATCACGCTGTTCTCGATCACGGCCCCCTGCTCCACGATGCAACCGTCGGAGACGAGGCTGGCCCGCACGCTGGCGCCGTCGATCCGCGAGGGGGGCAGGAACCGGCCGCGCGAGTAAATCGGGGCCTCCGCGCTCGAAAGCTCGAACGGCGGTGACGGGCTGGCGAGATCGAGGTTGCACTGGAAGTAGGAGCGGATCGTGCCGATGTCCTCCCAATAGCCGTCGAAGGGATGGAGGTGCACCCGCTTCGAGCGGATCGCCGCGGGGAACACCTCCCGGCCAAAGTCCTGGTAGTCGGTCTTCGTGAGCAGGTCGAGCAGGCAGTCGCGGTTGAAAAGATAGATGCCCATGCTCGCCATCAGGGTGCGGCCGAGCGCCGGAATGCCCTGGCGATCGATCCACGCCGGATCGGTGCGCACCATGTCGAGCTCGGCTTTCGTCTGCGGCTTTTCGAGAAACCCCTCGACGCGGCCCTCGTCATCGACCCGCATGATGCCGAGCGCCGAGGCTGCATCCTCGTGCACGGGAATGCCGGCGATCGTCACGTCGGCGTTGCGGGCCTTGTGCGTGGCGAGCATGTCGGCGTAGTTCATCCGGTAGAGCTGGTCGCCCGAGAGAATGAGCACGTGCTTGATGTCGGGCTGCTGCAGATAGCGGACATTCTGCCTCACCGCGTCGGCCGTGCCCTGATACCAGCCCGCGTTGTCGAGCGTCTGCTGGGC
>JAIXPT010000064.1 GCA_027486095.1 Planctomycetaceae bacterium
CTTTCTCGGAAGAGAATCGCCTTTCGAAGTCCAGGATTGTCCGGGGATAATCCTCTGCCACTCCCAAACACTACAGGTTGTGGTCGGTGGAGTCAATCGGATAGCCCAGACATGCGTACCGTATGGCGTCAACCCCGCACCGCCGGCGGCGGTGGCATTGATCGGGCCTCGCTATCCGTCGACGAGTTGATACACCTTGCCTCGCGACTGAAGCCACGTGATATCCCCGGCCTCGGCATGCTGATGAACGTCGCGTAGCAAATCGACCGTTTCTGATTCCAGACACGGCTCAGATGGATCGGATCGCGGGATCACCATCTCCACGTCGACCGCGACGACCAGCTTCGCGGTGCGCACAAGCCGTGTTCGCTTCAAGCGTTTGCCTGTTATTCGCATTGCGGCACCTCTTGCTCAACCGTCCCGGGCAGTCTGTTGAGCACCACGCGCGTCAGATCGACCTTGCGGCTGGCGTTGTCGATGTCGATGCCCACGACGCGGCCGTCAGCGTCGTAATCGGCGACGACGCCGGCGGAGAGTTCCGTACTGTCGACGCTCGGCTGATCACGGAAGGTGATCGAGAGTGTGTCGGTATCGGTGAAGTATTCGAGTTTCATGATGCCATCTCCGCATCATCCGTCGGTCTTTTCATGTGCTCGCGCTCCTGGTCCGGCGGCTGGCGTGCAGGATCGTCAGGCCGATCACTTCGTCGCCCCGGTAGCGCACCACGACATCGTCGGGCCCGAGTTGGCTGTCGGTCGCCTCGGCTTCCGGCTTGAAGGCGACATACACCACGTCGGCCGGCTCGTCATACGTGCACCGCATCGTATGCCCCGGCGATTGCCGCACGGCAGGGAGCAGGTCGATAAAGGCTTGTGGATCGATGGGCAGCATGGTCATTTCGCGGCAGGCGTGGTCAGGGGCATTGATCGGGCCTCACGCTCGTTTTTGCAAAAGGCTGCCAAGCTCGTACTGGGAGAGTCCACGAATTTCGTGTATTTGTCACCTTTCGTCATCGGTTCACCTCCCGCTCGGCTGAGGAGCCCCACGAAGCAGGCCCTCCACGCTCAAGTCTTCATCGATGTCTGGCCAATGGATGCCGTAGCCGCCGCCGGCCAACTGCCAGCTTGACCGCTGGTGGGGCGTCGCGTGCAAGAGCCTTGGATAAAAGGCCAGCGGCACCGAGATCGTGCGACCATCCGCCAAGTCGACGACTACGCAGTCGTCGGTGCAATGCACGTTCGTGATACGGTTCTTCGTCACTTCGGATCCCGGATTCAGTGTCACGGCTTCATTCCGCCTCGAGTTCGAACTGCTTCAAGCGGACACGGCCCTGGGGGAATCGCACCGTCAGCTCGAGTTCGCCGCCCATCGCCTTCATGACCTTGCGCAGCGTCGAGATCAGCATGTCGGACTGCCCTTCGAGCTTGGCCCAGCTGGGTTGCTTCATGCCCGCGGCGCGAGCCATTTGAGTCTGTGTCTTGCCGATGGCCGCGCGGATCTCGCTCAGCACCATCTCCGCCAGCAGCTCCTGCGTGCGCCGCGCAGCGATCCGCTTGGTCTTGGCATTGCCCGTTCGGGCGGCGAGTTCCCGGAATGTCTTTGCCACGTCACTCTGCTCCGCACGTCATGCGTTTCCAATTCCTGTTATAGCCTTACGGCTATTTCTAGAAAAGATGGAAAATGTTGCAGGGAGAACCCTTGCGAGGTGGTTGCAGGCCTCTTATTTCAGCGTCCAGCCCAGTAGTCGGGCCTGCGGCTGCAGTGAGCGACCGCAACGACGAGAATCGAGTTATCGGCTGCCATGCGGTAGATGATTTGGTATGGGTACCCGCGTACGATCACAAGCCTGTGGTCATCATCACATGCCGCGCCCCACTCGGGACGGTCGAGGATTCTACGGAACGCCGCCGCGACTGCTTCCGTGAAGCCGTCGGCTACCGCCGGGCTTCGTTGTGCATACCACTCAGCGGCTGCTTGGTACTCAGCCTCGGCCGCCTCGCCGATGATGAGCTTAGCCATCGAGTCCGGCCTTTCGCCGGACACGGGCCTGCACATCCTCCCACGGGGAGGCCTTCATGCGACCCGCGTCAAACTCCGCTGACCGCCGCTGAACTTCAGCGAGCCATTCGGGACTGAGGGCGGGCCAGTTCTCGGGGTGCTCGTCATCCCACACGGCGTCAACAAGCCGCAGACGTTCAGCCGGGCTGAGCGTCCGCGCTGCGTCGATGATTTCCTGAAGCGTGGTCATGGGCATCTCCTGAGCGTAACCGGTTCTCCTGCCGCCGGCACAAATTCGATCAGCACATCCGAGTAGATAATTTCCATGGGCTCGTCCTCAGCTGGCCGTGCGGCGTTGGGCTGCCTCACGGAGACGGCGGGAGTGAGCCTCGGGATCGGTGATGTCTGTCCGGTAGCTGATCAGCCCGAGTTCCTTCCAGCGCTGCACGAGCTCAGGGCCGGTGAGCCGCCGCTTCGATTCGTGCGAGCCATTCGTGGTGGCCCCTTGGGCAAGCTTGTTGGCTCCTCGTTCAGCATCCATCGCTTTGCTCCATCAGGTCTGTTGGCGCGCAGTCGTTACGACGACTTGCCGAGTTCAGCCGCCTCGCGCCATTCATGGTCAAGTGCCCTGCCGCAAATCAGCCCGTCTTCTTCCGACGCGGCTTGGTCTTCTTGGAGAGCTTGGCGATCGGACGGCCCGACGCCTTCAGTCGTTCATCCGCCTCGCGGATATAGCGATTCAGATCGCCACCCGCGTCCTCGAGCAGTTTGGCGCGGGCTGCGTGGAGTTCGTCGAGAATCTTGTTCATGGCTCCGTACCTCGGGGCACAAGCTCGCATTGGGCGGCCGCGGCAAGGCGATCGAGGGCGTCGGACGCCAGCTGGCCGCCGGCCATGAAATCGGCGAGTTGCTCGAACGGAATGCCCGTGGCCTGGCAGACCTGCTCGTAGGGCTGCCGCATGGCCTTCACCGCCCGCCGCAGTCGGCCGCTCACGGTGTCTTCCGCAGCCGCCCGCTCGCCGGCCTGGCGACGTTCGAGCAACCACGGGAGCTCGGCCCGCACGGCAGCCTCGATCTCGGCATCGTTCATCGGCTTGAAGGGGGTCACTCTGGCACCTCGTATGGCGGCTGCACCTGCCCGTCCTGCGTGCGGCCCGTTTTCCGCCACTGGCTTCGGAATGCGCCTTCACTGCGGAATGCGGTCGATCCAGTAAAGCGGCCGGCGCAATCGTGAAACTCACGACGCCGCTCGCGCGGCTCTCCGGCGCTCGAGGTGCTCACGTGCTTCGCGCAGGGCGACATCAGCTGGCAGCGGCTTGACGAGGCCTTTGTCGATCATGTCGATCCGTCGCTCCACCTCGTCCGCCCAGGCCTGAGCCAACTCGGGGGTAGCAAACGGGCTTTGGGAAAATCCCGTCTCTTGTTCGCGTGTTTCGTCGATTCGCTCAGCGATGAACTCACGGTCAGCCGCAGGTAACGCCAGCACCTTGGCCAGAAGGTCGTCGCGGGCGGCGGCTGAGGACTTGGATTCGTTCATGGCTACATCCGTAGGGTACTGGGTTCTTCAGGAGAGCTTCAAAAGTATACGCCCGTACACACTCGCGTCAAGCGCTTTCCACGGAATTCTTCGTCCCTGGCCGCCCCGGACCAAGGTTGTCCCCTCTCTTTGGTAGGCTCGTCGCCCATGTCGGGCCCACGCACCAATGCCGCCTTCTACGCCGCGCCGGTGGAGGAGTTTCTCACCGCGAGCGACGAGGAGGTCTACGCGCCGCTCGCGAGCCCTCACGGCTACACGCTCGCCCCGGAGCAGCAATCCGCCTGGCGGCTGCAACTGCCCGTCCTGCGTGCGGCCCTCGAGGAATTGGTCGCTCCGCCACCAGCCGCCCCCGCCCCCTGGATCCACCTCGAGTTCGACATCCCGCGGCTCGGCCGGCGGGTCGATGCGGTGCTCGTGACACAAAAGTGCGTGATCCCGATCGAGTTCAAGGTGGGCGCGAAGAAGTTCGAGCGGCTCGACTACGAACA
>JAIXPT010000248.1 GCA_027486095.1 Planctomycetaceae bacterium
ACCGCGTCGAGCGTGCCGCGCACATAGGTAAGATCCGGCTCGAGATGCCGGTCGAGCGGCGTGGGTACGCAGAGAATCACCGCACAGGTGTCGGCGATGCGAGCGAAATCGGTCGTGGCTTCGAGCCGGCCGGCTGCCGTGGCGGCGGCCACGTGCGTGGCGGGAATCGTGCGGATGTAGCTCGTGCCGGCATGAATGGCCGCGGGCTTGGCGGGGTCGATATCGAAGCCGATCACGCGGCGCCCGGCGTTGGCGAAGGCGAGCGCGAGCGGCAGCCCCACATAGCCCAGGCCGACGATACCGACAGGTTTGTCGCCAGCAAGAGAGTTTTCAGGCTGCGGAGCGGTCTTCATACGGTGCGCTCGAGTGGGGGCCGAGGAGATCGCGAAGAAGGGAGGCAAGCCGGCCGGCGGTGAGCGCCGGGCGAAGCGTGTTGTGGCCGCCCGAAGCGTTGAGAACCAAGGAGCGGGCGGTGGGGATGGCCGCGGCCAGGGCCTCGCCGCCGGCCTTGTCGCGGCGGTTGGCCGGATCATGCGCCAGCACGACCGTGGGAAGACGACTCGGGACAGTGGCGGCGATTCGGTCGTGGAGAATTCGTGCGAGTGGCGGATGATCGGCCGGTGTGTCGGGCCCCACCGCCACCGCCGCCGGCAAGCCCAGGGTAAGCGCTGTGCAGATGGCCGCCAGGCCACCCGCGCTCGTGCCGAAGGTCACGGCCGCGTCGTACTTCCAGTCGGCAAGATGGCGGGCCAGCCAAGCGCAGACGCCCGGCAGAGTTGGGGCGATGTCGTGCATGCCGCTGGCGAAGTGCCGTCGATTCGGATCACTCAGGAGCAAAAGATCGTCGTGCGGAGGCAGGTGGTCGAGAATCGTATGCGTAGGCAGCATCAGCCGCTGATGGTTGCCCGCGAAGCCCACGACCAATCTCCGGCTGCGTGTCGGCTCCGTCTTCCGCCGGTAGAGGAGGGCGTGGGGAGCGAGTCGCTCCCGCTCCCACCGTGGCGTGGGGGGCGCGGCCACCACACTGCAGAGCTCGGCACGCCAGGCTGCGAGGGCTTCCGCCACAAGCGCTTGCTCCTCGCCTTTGCGGCGCCACGAAAGTCGCCCGACCAGTGTGGCACTCCAAGCCTGCGACGGCGTGTCCGGAAGTTTGGCGAGGGCTGCAAGTTCGTCGGCTGTGAGTGTATTCAGCAGGCTTTCCCGCACCGCTTCAAACGCCTTGACGGATCGGCAGCCCGCGAGTGTTTTGCAAATGGCTTCCACCGGAGCGTCAGCGAGCATCGCGGCAGGGCCGTCGCGCCAGAGGTCGGCGGCATCGCACGTTGGATCCGAGGCGACCTGTGGCACTCGGCCGCCGAGCGCGCGGATGTCGGCGGCCATCCGGCGCACCGTCGTGAGCGTGGCAGCGGAATCCTCGGAAAATGAGACGCCACACAGCGATTCGACGGCGACCACGAGCCGAATGCGTGCGAGGGAGTCGCCGCCAAGATTCTGGAAGTCGGCATCGGGATCGACTCTCGGCAGATCGAGGTGGACAGCCCAGACCGCAGCGAGCGCGGCGACATCATCCGGCACTGGCGCCATGCGAGCCGATAGGCCGGGCGGGTGGTCGGAGAGCGATTGCACGGCGAGCGCCGCCAAGTCGCGGCGGCGAACTTTTCCGACCGGGCACCGCGGCAGCTCCGTGACGACGAGCACCACGGCGGGCAGCTTGAACCGGCTGAGCAGCGTGGCCAGGTGGCTCCGCATCTCGTCACGGTCGATGGGCCAGGCGGTGCGAGGCACGACGGCCAGGCCCACGTCTTCGCCGAGCGTGGGGTGTGGGATTGCAAAAGCGGCGGCCTGAGCCACGGCCGGGTGCCGCGCGGCCGCCGCTTCGACCTCGGCCGGCGCGATCTTTTCACCACCGCGGTTGATCATCTCCTTGACGCGGCCCGTGAGAAACAGAAACCCGTCGGCATCAAACCGGCCGGTGTCGCCTGTCAGGAACCAGCCGCAGCGAAAGACGAGGCCGTTGGACTCTGGATCGTCCTCGTAGCCGGCAAACACATTGGGGCCGCGAATGGCCACTTCGCCCGTCACATCCGGCGGCAATGGCTCACCCGCGGCGTCGAGCACCGCCACCTCGCAGCCGCAGGGGGTGCCTGTGGAGCCAGGCTTTCGGCTGCCCGGCGGCAGCCGGTTCGTCGTGATCAGCGGGGCCGCTTCGGTCATGCCGAAGGTCTGGATGACGGGCACTTGAAAGGCCGCCTCCAGCTCCTGCATCAGCTCCGGCGGCAGCGGCGCCGCCACCGATCGCAGCAGCCTGAGCGGGCTCGTGACCGGCAGCGTGCCTGCAAGCCGCGCGTGCAGCAGGAGCTCGCGGAGCGTGGTCGGCACGCCTTGAAACCACGTCGGCCGGACGACATGGAGCAGATCGAAAAACCGTACTGCATCGAAGCCGCCGGCGCACACCGCGGTGCCGCCGCCGACCAAGGGGGCGAGCAGCAGATCGACGAGCCCGCCGACGTGATACTGCTCCCACATCACGAGCACGCGGTCGGTGGGGCTAAGCCCGAGCGAACGTGCCACGCTCGATGCGCCGGCCAGGAGGTTCGCGTGAGTGAGCGGCACTCGCTTGGGCGTGCCTGTCGAGCCCGAAGTCATCAGCACCACCGCGACGTCGGCCGGCGCGGGGTGGCGGGTCGCCGACACGCTCGACATCGCAGCAGCCACGCCCGCGAGCTGATATCCCGTGATCCCGGTGGTCAGATCGATCACGGGAAGCCGTAACTCCCCGGCGACTTCGCGGGCGGTCGCAGCGGTCTGGGCGGACGTGAGCAAGTGCGAGACGCGCCCTGCCCGAAACCACACGCGATATTCGTCGGCCGTCGCGTGCGGCGGCAGTGGCACGGCGATTGCCGCCGATGAGACCGCGAGCAAGCCGATCGCCATGTCGAGCCCGTTGGGAAGGGCGACGGCCAGCCGGGCGGTGCGGTCGATGCCGCATGCTGTAAGCGCTGTCACGAGTCGGTCGGTCGTGGCCGCCAATTCAGCGTAGGTGGTCGCGGCGCCATCTGCCGACGCCAGAGCCTGCCGAGAGCCGTGCAGCCGAGCCTGCCTGGCGAGGAGCGCCGGAATCGTCGGCGGGACGGTAGGCATGATGGGCCGCCTCGTTGGTTCAGGCCGCGCGCGGGAGCCGCTTGGCCGGCAACGCCTTGCGGATTTCGGTGGCATCGCGTTCGAGGTGGTCGATGATCCGCCCACGGTCGGCGGCGTCGAGCGCGAGCCCCGCCCCGAGCTTGGCGAGGATCTCGAGATCATAGAAGCGGACGGCATTGGCAAGCACGAATAGCTCCTGTACCAGGTCAGTGGTGCCGGCGGGCGAGGTGATGTCGCAGATGTTGTCGGAGCCGATCCGCACCGGGATGCCGGCTGCGAGCAACTCGAGCACGCGGGCGATCGAGTTATGGGTCGGAGCCGTGACGGAGCGGAGCTGCCGCATGCTGATCGCCGCCGACGGGCAGCAGATTACGCCCATCCAAGAGGCCGCGATGCCGCCGACGAGGTCCCGAAATCGTGGCTCGTCGTAGGCCGACGGCGAGATCGCGTGCACGAGCCAGACGGCAGGCTCGGCGTCGGGTTGCGTCGCGGAGAGTCCGAGTTCGGCCGCCGCCTGCACTGCCCGCTCGGTGCCGTCTTCGGTGGCGAGATTTTTTTGATCCACGTGGAGGTGGAGCGGCTTGCCGAGCTCGGCGGAGAGCGCGAGCAGCCGACGGCACGATTCGTCGTAGCCGATGTGGTCGGGATACACGGCGCGGTCGTCACGCTCCGGCAACCCACCGATGAAATCCGCCATCCGCGCCCCCTCCTCGAGGAGTGCCCAGCGATCGGGCTCGGCATCCGTAAAGCCGAGCGGCGAGTAGGCGCCCACGCGCAGGTCGAGCCGGCCGCGGTAGGCCGCCTTGAGATCGAGGCAGACTTCGAGCGCCGCGAGGCCGACGCGGTCGGTGGTCGTGTCGATGACGGTGTCGGCCCGGGAAGTGCCGGCGGCGACGAGCAGGTCGAGGTGGCGGGTGATGCGAGCTCGCAGCCTCGGTGGGTCGTAGCAGGGGCTGGCATGGATGAGCGGGATGATCGCGTGCTTTGCGGCCAGCGACAGCGATGAGCACGCTGCCTCGTCGGTGTTTTCAGCGGCTTGCAGAAGGGCGATCGTGTCGTCGAGCGTGCCGGCCCGGTCGAGGTGCAGATGACCGTTGCACAGGCCACCGAGCGCGGCGATCCGATTCCGCAACTGGTCGAAAAAACTGGTGTGTTTCATAGGCCAGGGATCTGTGTGCCACTCTTGGCAAATGGAGCGGGTGGGGATACAGATTTCCCAGTTTGCCCGCAATCTCGCTCGGAGCCCTGTTGATCCGCGAATTCTCCGGAAAACGATGTTCAGAGGGGGATCCATGGCTTGTCGATGTCCGACAGCATCTGTACGAATCCATCCCCCGGAATCGTGACACGGCCTCGATCGATACCGGGGCGAGGGCAGGAGGACATGCAGAATCACCAGGCTCATGCATCGAATGTCCCCTACGGTTCGTTGACGTCCGTGCGGGCATCCGTCGCTGGTGAAAAGGTTTTCTGTATCGGCCTGGGAAGAACGGGCACCACCACGTTCGGCGAGTGCATGGGGCGGCTCGGCCGCCGGCATCTCGGCTGGAGTCGTGGTGACGGTGGCCTGCGCAGGGATCTCGGACTCCTGGCAATGATCGACTACGACGCGTTTACCCGATTCATCGACCTCTTCGAGAGTGCGGACGACTACCCGATCCCGCTGTTGTATCGCCAGCTGGCGGACACCTATCCCACGGCACGATTCGTTCTCACGACGAGACTCTCAGCCGCACGTTGGGCCGATTCGATCATCAAAGAGTTCAACCGTAAGAAGATGAATGAAGGCGATAACACCTGGTACGAAGGCGATCTCTATGCACCGGACCGCCGAACTCGGCTTGTCGTCCGGTACGACAAACATCTCGACGAGGTGCGACAATTCTTCGCCGGGTCGAACCGATTTCTGGAAGTGTGTTGGGAGCAGGGCGACGGTTGGGAAAAGATTTGCAGGTTTCTCGGCTGCAGCGCGCCCCCGGGATTATTTCCACATGTCAACCAATCAACGACAGTGTCGCCAGCCCAGGCCATTCAGGAAATGCTCGCTGCGAATCGCCACGGCAAACTCCGCCTCTATCTCGAGGAGAATCAGGACGATTCATGCATCGCGGAGGCCCGGGGCCTTCTCGTGGGGCGTCTGACTCGTGCGCTTGACGGACCTCGGCAATCGCAACAACGGGAGGCATGATCGTGGTACAGACGCCCGGCATTGACCACTGCCAGACGCGGTCTTGCGGTCTTGCAGTATGTGCGATCTTCAGGGACGAAGCGCCGTATCTCGAGGAATGGCTCACGTTTCATCGGGGCGTGGGCGTCGAACGATTTTTTCTCTACAACGACCGCTCGACCGACGGCTATGGATCCGTCCTCGCCCCATGGATCGCAAGTGGTATCGTCGAACTCCAGGATTGGCACGAGCAAAACCAGGTTGCAGCCTACAACGATTGCCTGGCACGGCATGGTGTCGATGTCACATGGATCGCGTTCCTCGACCTCGACGAATTTCTCTATAGCCCCACAGGGAAGCCGGTGCCTGAAATCCTCGAGCGATACGAGAATGCCGCTGCCATATTCGTCTACTGGTCACTGTTCGGTTCCGGTGGGCTGACGGCGATGCCATCCGCCCCCGTACTTTCGTCGTATCTCCGCTGTCAGGCCCTGGAAAAGGCGATCCACGACGACTTCGATCATGGTATGCCAGGAACCCCCGATCACATCACGGCGTGGTCCCGCGACGGCAAGAGTGTGGTGCGTGCTGCGTGGGTCGATGTCATGAACAACCATCAGCCGTCGCGGATTTCCGCGGGCAGGGTGGTCGATGAAAACGGTCGGGACATGCCCAAGGCGGCACGGGAGCGACGCACGTCGCGACAGCCGTTCACGTATTCGCTGCTGCGGATCAATCACTATTGGTCGAAATCACTCGAAGAGCTCACAAGGCGCACGCAACGGAGCGATCCATTCGAGCGTTCACGGCCAAACAAGCGGCTGGAGAGGCTGGCGGAGCGGGAGCGGCAGTTGAACGACATCATCGATACGAGCATACAGCCGATCTGGGAGCGCATTCGTCAGGAAGCGTGCCTGCCTTCAGCTCAGACTTCGTAGCCGAGTTCTTGAAAGTCTTGGCTGTAGTAGGCGACACACCGGGTGAGCAGTTCTCCCGCCAGATAGTCGCGCCAATGGCCATGAACGGTGAAGTTGAGCTTGGGCAGTGGCGCGACGATGTTCAGCCGGTCGCAAACGATGCCGAAGTCGGCATCGATCGACTCGAAACGGCCGACGAAGTCGGCAAATCGGAGGCAGTTGAACTCGTGTGTCTGCGGGATGGTGTGGTGCCGGATTCGCTCTTCGAGGGTCTTGCGTCGTTCGTCGTAAACAATCTGTTCATCGAATACGATCGCTGCGAACTCATCAATTGGCAGATGCCGGCGAGGAGCTGACGGACCACCACTTTTACCAGGGCCGCGTTGCGACGCCGTAGCCCCGTCTGAAAACATCTTCCAGGCTGAGATAAATCGGTCGAGCGGATGCCGGACGAACGCGAACTTGAAGAGATGCATCCACTCGGGAGGAATGTGACCGAACGCAGGCTCCACGGGGCGGACGCCTCCCCATACCCCATGGCGGATCGAGGTTCCGCCGGTCTTGTGGATGTGGATAAACACGCAGTCTGGGTTGACGAGTAAAAAGTTGGCCATCAGCGGGCACTCGGCTTATCGGGAACGTGAGGTTGAAAACAACATCGAGATCCTGCGGACAACGGTGGGCCGTTCATCAGGCGGCGGTGCCTGAGAGGCGAGAAACGGGGTCCCAAACCAGACTGCCTTTTTCGAGCGGACGAGCAACCGGTGAAAATCGGTGAAGCTGCGACGATGCTGGGTGAGCCCGAGCCGCGTCAGTTGATCCAAAAGTTGTTCACCGAGGCCAGGAGCGGGGTGACGACGCGGCCGATCATGGAGGGGATGTCTTACGCTCCGGAAAAAATGCCTTGCCTGCCTCTGCCATGTGCGATTGTCATGGGGCAGGGGGTAGATTGCCAGCGGCTTTCCAAGGCGAATCACCTCCGTTTGCATCGAGATGCTATCTGCGGTCACGACAAAACGATCAGCGAGGGCGAGCATGGCGGGATAGGGGTTGCTTTGCGAAAGCAGTGACCATAGGTGCACCAATGCATTTTTCGGCAAAGCGGCTTGAACGGCGTTGGCAACTTCAGGCGAGGTGCGGGGGCTCGTCGAGATCAGCAGGCTTCCCCCGTCCTGGGAGGTGAATCGCTCGATCTTGGTGAGCATGCGTCGAACGACATGAGCATTCAAAACGAAGGGCGGCGTTGCAGCGCCGATGAGTACGGCAGTCCAAGGGCGGGGCAGCTGTTCGAAACAGGGCCGCCACGTGGCGGCGGCCGCCGCCAACGCCGGGAGGTCGGGGTAGAGCAGCGGAAGCTCCAGTTGCAGCACGTTTGGTCGGCTGGGGAGACGGCTCTGTGGATTGGAAACCAGCAGGTCGAAACCGCACAGGCCCAGCCGCGTGTCCCCCGGTCCGATCTGCACGAGCCGAGTTCGGCCACCAGATCGTCT